>JAVHVD010000289.1:0-24277 GCA_032160745.1 Pseudonocardiales bacterium | reverse complement strand
CCGACCTTCCGCCAGATCAACTAGTCTGGTCGACCTACCGGCACGAAACGTCGCATTTGTCGGGCGGCGGGGGCCTGCCGGCGAACCAGGCGGGCCGGGGCCCGCCAGGAAAGCGGGCGGCGTGACTGCTACCTCCCGACGGCACGACTACCAGCCCGAGACGGATGCCTGCATGTCCGTCGACACGCCTGAGTGGGACATCCACCGGGCGCTGGTCAAGGTCAGCGGCGACCTCGACATCTCCACCGTTGCACCGCTGTGGGCCGTACTGGACGGGCACCTCGCCGCCGGGCGCCGGTATCTGCGCCTCGACCTCTCCGAGGTCACGTTCATGGACGCCGCGTCGCTGGGCGGAATCATCCGCGTCCACCACCGCGCCCTCGACCACCGCGGCACGCTCGTGCTCACCGGCGCGCGTCCTCCGGTCACCCGCATGCTGCGACTGACCGGGATGGACGACGTCCTGTTCGTCGGGGGCCCGCGAGCCGACGACGACCTCGCCTCCGCGGTGCCGATCGACGACGAGGATCCGGCGGCGACCGTGTGGCCCGCCCGCCCGCTGCCCTGCCCGCCCGGGGCGATCACCCGCACCTGACGCGCACCTTCAGGCCGCGTCGGGCAGGATTCGCCCCATGACGCAGCCGCCCACGACCCTGATCGCCGCCTTCCAGCAGACCGCTCAGCGCTATCCACACAACGTCGCGCTGAGCACACCGGACGGGTCGGTGCGCATCACCTGGCGGCAGTACGCGGCCCGGGTGCAGAAGCTCGCCGCCGGCTTGGCGGCCCTCGGCGTCTGCCGCGGCGACACGGTCGGGATCATGCTGACGAACCGGCCGGAGTTCCACCTGATCGACACGGCGGCGCTGCACGCCGGGGCGACGCCGTTCTCGATCTACAACACGCTCGCGCCCGAACAGATCGCGCACCTGTTCAGCAACGCGGGTAACCGGGTGGTCGTCTGCGAGAAGCAGTTCGTCGAGCAGCTCCGGGCCGCAGCAGCGTCGGCGGAGACGGCGATCGAGCACATCATCTGCGTCGACGCCGCACCGGACGGGACGATGCCGCTGGCCGACCTCGAGGCCTCCGGCGATGACGCCTTCGACTTTGCCGCCTCATGGCAGGCGGTGGAGCCGGGCGACGTGCTGACCATCATCTACACGTCGGGCACGACCGGGCCGCCCAAGGGCGTCGAGATCACCCACACCAACATGCTGGCCGAGCTCGAGTCGACGACCGGCATCGTGCCGATCACGCCGGATGACTCGGTCATCTCGTATCTGCCGGACGCGCACATCGCGAACCGGTGGGGCGCCCACTACAACAGCATCTACACCGGCATGCAGGTCGTCACCCTCGCCGACATGAAGCAGATGATCACGGTGCTGCCGTCGGTGCGCCCGACATTCTTCGGAGCGGTGCCGCAGGTCTGGTACAAGGTCAAGGCCGGGATCGAGGCACAGTTGGCCGCCGAGAAGTCGCCGGTGAAGAAGAAGCTCGCCGGCTGGGCGATCCGGGTCGGTCGCCAGCGCGCGCGCCTGATGTCCGACGGCAAACCGGTCCCGGCCGCGCTGCGGGCCCAGCACGCGATCGCCGAGAAGGTCGTGTTCAGCGCGATCCGCAGCCGGCTCGGGCTCGACCGGGTGAAGTTCGCCGCCACCGGCGCCGCGGCCATCGACCCCGAGGCGCTGGAGTTCGTGCTCGCGCTGGGCTTGCCGGTCTGCGAGGTGTGGGGCATGTCGGAGGTCTCGTGCGCGGCGACGGCCAACCCGCCGGGCGCCATCCGGATCGGAACGGTCGGCGTCGCCCTGTCCAACGTAGAGCTACGGATCGCCGAGGACGGCGAGCTGCTCGTCCGCGGACCGCTGGTGATGAGGGGGTACCGCAACGAACCCGAGAAGACCGCCGAGACGATCGACGCCGACGGCTGGCTGCACACCGGCGACATCGCGAGCATCGACGCGGAGGGTTACGTCCGGATCGTCGACCGCAAGAAGGAACTGATGATCAACGCGTCGGGCAAGAACATGTCCCCGGCCAACATCGAGGGCACGGTGAAGGTGAGCTGCCCGCTCGTCGGCTCGGTCGTCGCGATCGGCGACGACCGCCCCTATGTCGTGGCGCTCCTGACGCTCGACCCGGACGCCGCGGCCGCCTACGCCCAGGCGAACGGGCTCAGCGACGCGTCTCCGGCTGCCCTGGCCGAGGACCCCGGCATCCGCGCGGCCATCGAGCAGGGCGTGAAGGAGGCGAACGCCCGGCTCGCTCGCGTCGAGCAGATCAAGAAGTTCGCGATCCTGCCCGACGTGTGGGAGCCCGGCGGTGACGAGGTGACGCCGACGATGAAGCTCAAGCGCAAACCGATCACCAGCAAATACGCCAAGCAGATCGAGGAGCTGTACGCCTCGTCCACGTGAGCTTCCACAGCGGTGGGGAAGACTGACGCGGTGAGCCAGACGAGCGGGTCCCCGCACCCGCGACCCGGGCCGGGACGGCCCGAGGAGACCGCCGAGGCCGACTCGCTGGTACCGGCGGCCGCCGGTCCGACCGGCGGGAAGGCCCATCCGGCCGCGCACGGCGCCGGCCTCGTCGGCCTTGCGGTCGGGGCGCTGGGCGTCGTCTTCGGCGACATCGGTACGAGCCCGCTCTACGCGCTGCAGACGGCGTTCGCGATCGACGGGCACGCGGTGAAGCCGACGACCGGTGACGTCTACGGGGTCATCTCGCTGGTGTTCTGGTCGATCACGCTGGTCGTATCGCTGAAGTACGTGGTCTTCGTCCTGCGCGCCGACAACGACGGCGAGGGCGGGGTCATGGCCCTCGCCGCCCTCGCCCGCCAGATGACGGCCGGCCGACCCCGGCTGATCGCGGGGGGCCTGCTGCTGGCCGTCGTCGGCGCCTCCCTGTTCTACGGCGACAGCGTGATCACCCCGGCCATCTCCGTGCTGTCCGCGATGGAGGGGCTCGAGGTCGCCTCGCCCGGCCTCAAGGACGCGGTACTCCCCCTTGGCATCGCCATCCTCGCCGTGCTGTTCCTCGTGCAGCGCTTCGGCACCCATCGGGTGGGCAAGTTCTTCGGACCGATCATGGTGTTGTGGTTCGTGGTGCTCGCGGCGACCGGTCTGCCGGAGATCATCAGATACCCCGGGATCCTGCGCGCGCTCTCCCCGTCCTACATCGTCAGCTTCGTGGCAGCGCACCCTTATCTCGCGTTCATCTCGTTGAGTGCCGTCGTACTGGCGATCACCGGCGCGGAGGCGTTGTACGCGGACATGGGTCACTTCGGACGCAAGCCGATCCGGCGCGCGTGGTTCTTCGTGGCGTTTCCCTGCCTCACGCTGAACTACCTGGGCCAGGGTGCGCTGGTGCTGCACGACAAGGCGGCGATCAGCAGCCCGTTCTTCCTGCTCGGACCGAGCTGGGCGCGGATCCCGCTCGTGATCCTGGCGACCCTGGCGACGGTGATCGCGTCGCAGGCAGTGATCTCCGGTGCGTATTCGGTGTCGCGGCAGGCGATGCGCTTGGGGTTCCTGCCCCATCTCACGATCCGGCAGACGTCGACCCGCGAGAGCGGCCAGATCTACATCCCGGCGGTGAACTGGCTGCTTTTCGGCGGCGTGCTCATCCTGATGGTCACCTTCCGCTCGTCGAACCGGCTGGCGGCGGCGTACGGGTTGGCCGACGTCGGGGTGTTCGTGACCACGACCGCGCTGTTCCTGATCGTCGCCGCGACGATCTGGAAGTGGCCGAGCTGGAAGGTCATCGCCATCGGGCTTCTGTTCGGCTCGGTGGAGCTGGCCTACCTGGGGGCCAACCTCACCAAGATCGCCAGTGGCGGTTGGCTGCCGTTGCTCATCGCGGCCGTCCTCGTGACCGCCATGACGACCTGGCAGTCGGGGCGGCGGATCGTCACCGCTCGTCGCAACGAACTCGAAGGACGGCTGCAGGACTTCGTCGACGAGCTGCACGAGCGTCCGCTGCCGCGGGTGCCGGGAACGGCAGTTTTCCCGCACCCCACGAAGGAGACGACGCCGCTGGCATTGCGGGCGAACGTCGAGTTCAACCACGTGCTGCACGAGCACGTCGTGGTCGTATCCCTGTACGCGGAGAACGTGCCGCACGTGCCGCCGGATGAACAGATCGAGGTCGACGCGCTGCACCACACCGATGACGGCATCGTGCACATCGAGGTCAGCTTCGGCTTCCAGGACGAGCAGGACGTTCCGCATGCGCTGCGGCGGGCGACGGGGATGAGTGAGGAACTGCAGATCGAACCGGATGAGGCCCTGTACTTCCTGTCCCGGCTGACGATTCAGCGCGGCAAGAAGGGGGGCATGGCGGCCTGGCGCAAGCGGCTGTTCATCGGCCTGGCGCACAACGCGGCCAGCCCGGCCGCGAACTTCTGCCTGCCGGAGAACCGAACGGTCGTGATGGGCGCGCACCTGGAGCTGTGACGCCGCCGGCATCAGTCGGCGAACGCCGCCCCCGCGGCCTGGCGGCCGACGGTCGCGCGGCGCCAGAAGCCGTACGTGCCCTGCTCGAGCAGTTCCCGACCGGCCTCGACCAGCGCGCCCAGCGCCGCGAACGCGAAGCCACCGCCGATCGAGATGCGGGCGACGCCGAGCTCGGCGAGCTCAGGTACCGACGGCATCCCGGGCAGGGCGAGTACGTTCACCGGCCGGTCGACGGAGCTGATCACCGCTCGAATCTGTTGCGGCGTGGTCAACCCGGGCGCATAGAGCACGTGCGCGCCCGCCTCCTGGAAACTCTGCAACCGGGCGATGGTGTCGGCGAGGTCGGCCCGGCCGTGCAGGAAGTTCTCGGCCCGCGCGGTGATCACGAACCCCTCGCCACCCGCCTCGACCGCGGCTGCGACCCGCTCAGCCGCGAGGGTCGCGTCGTAGATCGGATCGCCGCTGCGCTTGGTCGAGTCCTCGACCGAGCAGCCGGCCAGACCGGTCGCCACCGCTCGGCTCACGGTGTCGGCGACACCGACCGGATCGTCGGCGAAGCAGTTCTCCAGGTCGGCCGACACCGGTATGTCGACCGCGGCGACGACGGCCGCCGCATGAGCCA
This sequence comes from Pseudonocardiales bacterium, assembly GCA_032160745.1. Classification (GTDB taxonomy): domain Bacteria; phylum Actinomycetota; class Actinomycetes; order Mycobacteriales; family Jatrophihabitantaceae; genus Jatrophihabitans. The sequence continues at coordinate 19,201 of JAVHVD010000289.1, read as the reverse complement.
CGGCCTCGTCGCGGGTGACGGCGTAGTCGGGCCGGGCCAGCGTGGCGGCGTAACCGCTGCTGGTGGTGGCCAGGGCCTGGAAACCGAGGGAGGCGAGGATGCTGGCCGATCCGGCGTCCCAGGGATTCGGGATGAGCAGCGGGTGGCCGGGTCGGTGCAGGTCCAGGAAGGTCGTCATGGGGTCATCTTGGCGGGCCGGTCCGACACGGTCCCGGGCCACTCGTCAGACAGCGGGTTGCTGCTGGGTGATGCAGTGGATCCCGCCACCGCGCGCGAACAGCGGGCGGGCGTCGACGGTCACCACCTCGCGACCCGGGTAGGCCTCGCGCAGCACCGCGACAGCGTCGGCATCACGCGGGTCGTCGAACGAGCAGGCGATGACCCCGTCATTGACGAGGACGTGATTGACGTAGCTGTAGTCGACGAAGCCCGCGTCGTCCTTCAGCACGCCCGGGGCGGGCAGGTCGACGATCTCGAACGGCTGGCCGCGGGCGTCGGCGGCGTCGGCCAGCCCGGCGCGGATCTCGGCCATCACGGCGCGGTCGGGGTGGGCGTCGCTGCGCTGGTCGTGCAGCAGCAGCCGGCCAGGGGTAGGGATGGTCGCGACGATGTCGACGTGACCGCGGGTGCCGAACTCGCCGGAGTCGCGGGTCAGTCCGCGCGGCAGCCAGATGACGGTTCGGGCGCCAATGGTGCGAGCCAGCTCCTGCTCGATCTCCTCCCGCGAAACACCCGGATTGCGGTCGGGGTCACGCTGCACGGTTTCCGTGACGAGGACGGTGCCGAGCCCGTCGACGGAGATGCCGCCGCCCTCGTTGACCAGTTGCGAATCCACCCGTTGCGCGCCGGCCCACTCGGCGACCGCCGGCGCCAGCGTGCTGTCGTGTTCCCAGCTGGCCCACTCCTGCTGCCCCCACCCGTTGAACACCCAGGTCACGGCACCGAGCCGGCCGTCCGCGCCCCGGACGAACGTGGGTCCCGCGTCGCGGATCCACCCATCGTCGATCTCCCGAACCCGTAGCTCGATCGACGAGTCGAGATAGCCGGGTGCCGTCTCGACGTCACGTGGAGCGACTACCACCGTCACCGGCTCGAACTGCGCCGCCGCGTTCGCCACGGCCGCCCAGGTGCGTCGGGCGGTCTCGGCGTCCTGCGCGGTGTCACCGAGCGTGTAGCCGCGACTCGGCCACGACAGCCACAGCCGTTCGTGCCGCGCGCCCTCGTGGGGCATCAGCCAGGTGGCATCGCCTTCCGTGTGAGGCTTCACCGCGCGCCGTAGGGACGGTCAGGATCTACCGGTCGGGTCAGCGCGGCGTAGGTGTCCGGCCGGCGGGTGCGCAGGAACGGGAAGAGGTCGAGCCAGTCCTGGCGCTGGGTCAGATCGAGGTCGGCGATCAGCACACACGGCTCGTCGCGCGGCGCCTGCACGAGAATCCGTCCGTACGGGTCGGAGACGAACGATGAGCCGTAGAACGTGTTGCCCGGGGTGCCGTCCGGTTTCGTCTCCGTGCCGGTGCGGTTGGGGACGACCATGAACAGGCCGTTGGCGATGCCGTTGCCGACGATCACCTGCTGCCAGAGCGGTTGGGTGTCGAAGTCGGGATGGTCCGGCTCCGAGCCGATCGCGGTCGGGTAGACGACGATGTTCGCGCCGCCCAGGCTGTACGCGCGCGCGACCTCGGGGAACCACTCGTCCCAGCAGGTCGGCAGGCCGACGTGGACATCGCCGAGGTCCTCGAGCGGGTACACGCGATACGGGTCGTCCGGGCCCGCGGGCCCGGCCCGGCAGTACTTGTCCTCGTAGTAGCCGGCGGTCACCGGGATGTGCAGCTTGTTCGTCGTGGCCACGATCTCGCCGGTCGGGTCGACGATGACGGCGGTGTTGAGACCGAGCCCGTCTGGCGCCACCCCATCCACGTCCTCGGAGCGACGGAACAGCGACGTGTGCACGAAGATGCGATTGCGCGCCGCGGCAGTGCGCGCGAACGCGACGGTCGGGCCGGTCTGCAGATCCTCGGCCAACTCGCTCGCGACGCCGGTGGGCAGCGTGTCGGCCGGATAGCGGGAGAGCGTCACCTCAGGCAGGAACACGATCCGCGCACCGCGCTCGGCGGCGGTGTCGATCGCCTCGTCCAACCATTCGGTCAGCCCGGACGGCGACCACGCGTGCTGCACGACACCGATCCGCAGCGGCGGCGCATCGCTCGAGTTCACGCGCGCCGGCGAGGCGGGCACGGGCAGACCTTCGATCACCCGAACGCTCGTCATGAGCACCAGCATCGCACCGCCGGTTTTGCGCCATATGCGACGGGGTACGTCATAACCCGGTGACCAACTGGAGGTAGCGATGAGCGAGGCCGGTGACGACAAGAGCGTCGGAGTACTCAAGGAACTCGACGGCCAAGTGCCGACGCGCTTCTATTGGCAGCTGACACTGCTGGCGACGCTGGGCGGCTTTCTCTTCGGCTACGACACCGCCAACATCGGCTCGGCGCTGCCGGTGTTGCCGTACAAACTCGGCGACTTCGCCAGCGGCTACCTGGTGGCCGGCGCCTCGCTCGGTGCCGCGGCAGGCGCCCTGGCCGCCGGGCCGCTCACCGACCGGTTCGGGCGCAAGTCGCTGCTGATCGTCGACGCCGGCCTGTACGCGGCCGGCTCGCTGCTTTCCGCCTTCACCCCCAACGTCGCCGTGCTGATGATCGCGCGCACGCTCATCGGCCTCGCCATCGGCGCCGACTCGGCCATCGCCACCGCCTACATCGCGGAGTACGCGCCGCGGAACCGACGCGGCGCGCTCGGGATGCTGCAACAGTGGATGATCACCGTCGGCATCCTGATGGCCTACCTCGTCGCGCTGCTCATCTTCAAGGTGTGGCCGCACAGCGCGCAGGACGTCGGCTGGCGGTTCATCTTCGGGATCGGTGCCGTACCGGCGATCCTCGGCCTGATCCTGCGCTTCGAGATGCCGGAGTCGCCGCGCTGGTTGCTGCGCAAGGAACGGTGGGAGGACGCGCAGAAGGCGTTCGCCAAACTGGGCACCGACGTCACGGTCGAGAACATCGAGCGCACCGGTCGCAAGCTCGCCGAGGCCGACCGCAAGGACGACACCCCAAGCCGGTTCAGCGGGTGGTCCCCCGGCGTCAAGCGGGCGCTGGGGGTCGTCTGCGGGTTCTTCGTCTTCCAGCAGATCACCGGCATCAACGTCCCGCTCTACTACGGACCGAAGCTGCTCGGCTCCTACTTCCAGAGCGGCAACGACGTCGTCGCGAAGACGGTCGCCGGCGTGGAGGTCACCACGATCATGACCGTGGTGAACGTGGCGGCGACCTATTTCGCGTTCCGCTACATCGACAAGATCGGTCGCAAGAAGCTTGCCATCGGCGGCTTCGGTGGCATGGCGGTGTCCGCAGTCGTTGCCGCGATCGGCATCGGGATGATGCACGGCACCCCGCGCATCGTCGTCGCCATGATCGGCCTGGACCTGTTCATCGCGGCCTTCGCGATCGGCGTCGGCGGCACCGGCTGGTTGATCCAGGGCGAGTACTTCCCGACCGCGGTGCGCGGCCAGGCAGCAGCCATCGGCGCAACCGTGGACTGGCTCGCGAACTTCGCCCTCATCGAGGTGTTCCCCGCCTCGCAGCGCGCGATCGGCCTGGGCTGGGTGCTCATCTGCTTCGCCGCGCTCTGCATCATGGCGATCGCGTTCGTCGTCGTGCTCGTCCCGGAGACGAAGGGCATGTCGGTCGAGGAGATCACCGAGCTGTTCGAGCAGCAGGCGGCCGAGAGCGGCCGCGCTCCGCGGGCCGGAGCGCCGCCGATGGCGGCGCCGCGCACGACCTAGGCGGGGTCGAGGAGCCATCAGGTCGGCACGATCGACCAGCGCCGGGCTCAGGGACGGATGAGCGAGACCGCCGTTGTTGGGTGTCACCCGGAAGGCGTGACTTGGCGCGTCACATCGTGATGTGCCGCGGCCGGCGGCCAAGCCGACGAGCCAGATCGGCGCTCTGCCTCAGATAGCCGCCGCCGAAGAGGACGGCGTGCACGAGCAGGGGGAAGAGCTGCCACAACGGCAACCGATCGCGCCAGCCATCGGAGAGCGGCATGACCTCCTGATAGGCGGCGACGGTCCGGTCGGGGATCCGGCCGAACAGCTGCAGCATCGCGAGATCCACCTCCCGGTGCCCGCCGTACGCGGCCGGGTCGATCAGCCAGGCGCGGCCAGTGCGATCGGCCAATACGTTGCCCGTCCACAGATCCCCGTGCAGCCGGGCCGGCGGCTCGACCGGTGCATCCACCACCACACCGGCGACCTCGTGTTCCAGTCCGACGCGACGGGCCAGCGGGAGGCAGCGGTGTTCTAGGTAGTAGGCGTTCCAGTCGTCGGCCTCCGGGGAGGGCAGCTCGCAGCGCCCGACGAGGAATCGGCCGGTGGCCGGCAGCGCTCCGAAACGCGGCGCACCGGCGCGGTGCAGGTGGGCCAGCATCCGGCCGAGGTCCTCCTCGCCGGCGGCGTCGAGCGCGCCCGGATCGACGCGCTCGAGTACGAGCCGGTCCGGCGAGTCTTCGATGATTGCCGGTACCCGCGCGCCGGCCGCCGCCAGCCAGCGCAGGCCGGCCGCTTCCAGCGGAGCCGGATCGGCCTTCACGAACGTCTGCACAGGTCTGTCCTTACCCGCGTGGCTCAGCCGGCGAGGCGCAGGTCGCCGGCTCTGCGTTCCAGCGTGTCCGCGAGATAACCGAGCAGCAGCTGCTCGTCCTCGTCCAGTCCCCGCAAGCCCTTCGGCCGCCGGCCGTCAACGTAGCGTTCGAGTTCGCCACTGGTGTAGCCGTCGACGACGTCGGGGTGGACGTAGTGCGCGCGGGCGACGGTGCGCGTGTTGCCGAGCGCGGTCGCCGCCGCGTCGATCGCAGCGAGCACGTGGCTCTCGGCATCGTCACCCGCGGGCAGCTGAGCCCGCAGGTGCCGGAACACGGTCGTGGTGCCGTGCCAGGTGCGGAAGTCCTTGGCGGTCAGGTGTGCCCCGGTGAGCTCGGCCAGCCGCGCGTTGAGCTCATCCGCGCCGATGCGCGCGCCCTCCACAGTGAACAGCCACCGTCCGCGTTGCGCCACCAACAGCTTCAGCACGCGCGCGACACCGGGGTCGCGGACCGACACCTCTGCGGTCTTGCCGGACTTCGCGGGGAAGCGGAAGTGCACCGTCGAGCCCTGCACCCGGACGTGCCGCTTGGTGAGCGTGCTGAGCCCGTAGCTGTCGTTCTCGTCGGCGTAGACCTCGTTGCCGACGCGCAGGCCGGCGGCGTCGATGACGCGGAGCATGGCGGCGAGCACCCGGTCGTGGTCGAGCGTGCGCCGCCGCAGCTGCTTGTCCACGTCGGCGCGGACCGTGGGCAGCGCCTCGCCGAAGCCGATCAATCGGTAGAAGTTCAGCTGATCGCGGATCGAGCGCCACCGCTCGTGATAGATGTATTGCCGCCGACCGCGCTCGTCCTCACCGACCGCGAGCAGGTGACCGTCCTCCCACGAGCAGATCCACACGTTGCGCCAGGCCGGCGGGATGGCGAGCTTGGCGATCCGCTCGCGGATCTGCACATCGGCGACCGTCGCGCCGCTGGCGTCGCGGTAGGTGAACCCCCGTCCCCGGCGGACCCGCGTCAGTCCTGGCTCGTCGGGACTGACGTAGCGCAGCTTCGCGAGCCGCGCGCACTGCTCGGGGTCGTCGTACAGGCTCGCGATCAGCTGCGCCGGCTCGGCCGGTTCGGAGAGTTGGGGTGAAGCCACGGCGCAGTATTACCCGCGCGGCGTCCATTCGTCGCTGCGTCCATTCGTTGCAGCGTCATCCGGCCGTACGTAGGAACCGCTCCACGCAGCGATTCTCCGAGGCCGGCCCAACCTGTTCATGCGCCGCCGGACCTGCTAGAACTTACGTACACGCGTGCATGTATGTGAGGAGACGTATGGCCGAGAGGGTGTATGTCATCGGCGTCGGCATGACCAAGTTCGAGAAACCGGGGCGCCGCGAGGGCTGGGACTACCCGCAGATGGCCAACGAGTCGGGCAGCAAAGCGCTCGCGGACGCCGGCCTCGCGTACGACGCGATCGAGCAGGCCTATGTCGGCTACGTCTACGGCGAATCGACGGCCGGCCAGCGGGCGGTCTACGAGCTGGGTATGACGGGGCTGCCGGTGGTCAACGTCAACAACAACTGCTCCACCGGTTCGACGGCGCTGTATCTCGCCGCGCAGGCGATCCGCGGCGGGCTGGCCGACTGCACACTCGCCCTCGGCTTCGAGAAGATGAAGCCCGGATCGCTCACGAGTTCCTACGACGACCGTGAGCAGCCGATGATGAAGCACCTGCTCGCGCTCGCCGAGATCTACGAGTTCGCCATGCCGCCCGCGCCGTACATGTTCGGCGCTGCCGGACGCGAGCACATGGACAAGTACGGCAGTACCCGCGAGCACTTCGCCAAGATCGGCTACAAGAACCACAAACACTCGGTGAACAACCCCTACGCGCAGTTCCAGGCCGAGTACACGCTCGAGGACATCCTCAACTCGCCGATGATCTACGACCCGCTGACCAAGCTGCAGTGCTCCCCCACCAGCGACGGGTCGGGCGCGGCGATCCTCGCGAGCGAGCGATTCGTCGACGAGCGCGGGCTGTCCGGGCAGGCGGTCGAGATCGTCGGGCAGGCCATAGTCACCGACATGAGCGACACCTTCGACGGGACGGCGGCCGGGCTGGTCGGCAAGCACATGAGCCGAGCCGCCGCCGACAAGGTGTACGCCCAGGCCGGGATCACTGCCGACGACGTGGACGTCATCGAGCTGCACGACTGCTTCTCGGCCAACGAGCTGCTGACCTACGAGGCGCTCGGGCTGTGCGGCGAGGGTGAGGGCGCGAAGCTCGTCGACAACGAGGACACGACCTACGGCGGGCGCTGGGTGGTCAACCCGTCCGGCGGGCTCATTTCCAAGGGCCACCCGCTCGGTGCCACTGGCCTGGCGCAGTGCTCCGAGCTCACCTGGCAGCTGCGCGGCACTGCAGGCTTGCGCCAGGTAGAAGGTGCGGCGACGGCGTCAGGTGTGGCCTTGCAGCACAACATCGGCCTCGGCGGCGCCGTCGTCGTCACCGCCTACCGACCTGCCAACCGCTGACCGCCGAGCTCCGAGGAGACCTGCACATGGGCAAGATCGAGAAGACCGTCGAGTTCGACGCCGCGCCCGAGAAGGTGTGGGCCGTCGTGGCCGACCCTTCGCGCTTCGGCGACTGGCTGAACATGCACAAGGCGTGGAAGGGCGACGTCCCCACCGAGTTCGCGAAGGGCGCGCAGGTGACCGCGGTGGTCAGTCTGCTGAACATGCCGAACACGATCACCTGGACGGTCGAGCAGTATGACGCGCCCAGGTCGGTGCGACTGACCGGCACCGGCATGGCCGGCGTCAAGGTCGCCATCACCCTCGACGTCGAGCCGCAGGGCAGCGGCACCGCAATGTCGATCACCGCCGAGTTCGAGGGTCAGATGATCGTCGGCGCCATCGGCCAGGCCGTCGAGAAAGCCGGTCGGCAGGAGCTGGACGAGTCGATGGCCAAGCTCGCCGATCTGGTCGCATGAGAGCGACGCTTGCGGAGCGATCCGGCGGTATTGCGTCTCTGCATGCCCGAATGGAGTGAGGGCATGAGCGCGTCGACCGTCGCCTTCGACGCCTCGTCCATCGGAGTCTGGGGTGAGGTCGACACCTTCGAGGTGACCCGCGAACGGATCGTGCAGTACGCCGAGGCCACGAACGATCCGATCCCGGCGCACCTGGCCGGTGAAGCGGCGTCGCCGGTGTTCGCGATCGTCCCGTCCTTCATGTCGATCATGCAGGTGGCGTTCCGCGTGGCCCCGCCGGAGGTCGCGATGCGGGTCGTGCACGGCGAGCAGGACTTCCGGTTCCACCGCCCGATCCGACCCGGGGACACCATCGTCACGCGGGCCAAGCCGATCGGCTACTCCGGCGCACCGAACGGCACGTCGGCGGCGTTCCTGCTCGAGTGCCGCGACGGCGACGGTGAGCTCGTCAACGAGCAGTACATGACCGCGTTCTTCCGCGGCATCGACGTCGGCGAGACGGTGGGCGAGTTGGCACCGCCGCACAAGTTCGACGAATCACTCCGCGCGCACGAGCCGGTCGCCGTCGTGGCCCAGCACGTCGACGACGACCAGACATTCCGCTACTCCCCGGCCTCGGGCGACCCGATGCCGATCCACCTCGACGACGACGCCGCTCGCGGCGTGGGGCTGCCCGGGATCATCGCCCACGGGCTGTGCACCCAGGCGTTCACCTCGTGGGCCGTACTGACCGCGGTCGGCGACGGGCGCACCGAACGGCTCAGGCGGCACGCCGTCCGCTTCGCCAAGCCGGTCCTCCCGGGTCAGGACCTCACCACCACGATCTGGCGAGCCGGTTCAGCCGACGGCATCACCACCTACGCGTTCGAGACCACGGTCGGCGACGCGGTCGTCGTCAAGGACGGCCTCGCCGAGATCACCGACTGAGACAGAGAGGTTCACCTGATGGGTGCATTGGACGGACGGGTCGCGGTGATCACCGGCGCGGGCCGCGGCATCGGTCGCGAGCACGCACTGCTCTTCGCGCGCGAAGGCGCGAGCGTCATCGTCAACGACCTCGGCGGCGCGAACGACGGCAGCGGCGCGGACGCCGGTCCGGCCCAGCAGGTGGTCGACGAGATCGTCGCGGCCGGCGGGCAGGCGGAGGCGAACACCGACAACGTCGCGACGTGGGACGGCGCTGACGGGTTGATTCGACAGGCCGTCGATGCGTTCGGGCAACTGGACGTGGTGGTCAACAACGCCGGCATCCTGCGCGACGGATTCATCGCCACTCTGGACGAGAAGCAGTGGGACGACGTTATCGCCGTCCACCTCAAGGGGCACTTCGCGGTCATGCGGCATGCCGCCGCCTACTGGAAGGAGCGGTCGAAGGCCGGCGATCAGGTAGCCGGCGCGATCGTCAACACCGCGTCCGCGTCCGGCACATTCCTGCCCAATGCCGGGCAGGCCAACTACGGCGCGGCCAAGGCCGGCATCGCCGCGATGACCCTCGTCGCCGCCCAGGAACTTGAACGCTACGGCGTCCGGGCGAACTGCATCGCGCCGATCGCTCGCACTCGACTCACCCTCGCCACGCCGGGCATGGGCGCGATCTTCGCCCAACCGGTCGCCGACGGCGAGTTCGACGCGTTCAACCCGGCCAACATCTCGCCACTCGTCGCGTACCTGGCCACCGAGAAGTGCCCGCACAACGGCAAGGTGTTCGGTGTCCAGGGCGGTTCGATCCAAGAGCTGAGCGGCTGGCACATCACCCGCACCACGGAGACGGACGGTCCGTGGACGATCGACGAGATCGCTGAGCGCACCGTCGACTGGAGCTGAGCAATGTTCGAGTGGTCACCCACGGACCTCATGATTCGCGACTCGATGCGTGCGTTCATCGACAAGGAGATCCGGCCGAACGTCGACGCGCTGGAGAGCGGTGAGCTGCTGCCCTACCCCATCATCCGCAAGCTGTTCACGAACTTCGGGCTGGACGTGATGGGCAGCGAGGCGCTGAAGCAGGACCTCGACCGGCGCCGCGCACGGGAGGCGGGCGAGGCCGAACCGGTCTCGTCCGAGCCCACCAGTGGGTCGGGCCTGCCCGCAGGCGCGGCGTCGATGGCGGCGATCGCGGTGGCCGAGTTGGCCGGCGCGTGCCTCGGTGTCATCGCATCGGCCGCGGTCAGTCTCGGGCTGGGGGCGGGAACGATCCGCGCGAGGGGGACACTGGCCCAGCAGGAGCGATGGCTGCCCGAGCTCGTCACCTTCGACAAGGTCGCCGCCTGGGCGATCACCGAAGCCGACTCCGGTTCGGATGCGTTCGGTGGGATGAAGACCTACGTCACGCGCGATGGCGACGACTACATCCTCAACGGCCAGAAGACGTTCATCACCAACGGCCCGCACGCCGACGTCACCGTCGTCTACGCCAAGCTCGACGACGGCAGTGGTGCCGACAAGCGCGACCGCCCCGTCCTGACCTTCGTGTTGGACGCGGGCATGCCGGGCTTCACGCAGGGCAGGCCGTTCCACAAGATGGGGATGAATTCCTCGCCCACCGGCGAGCTGTTCTTCGATGACGTGCGGCTGGGACGGGATCGGCTGCTCGGCGAGACCGAGGCCCACGAGCAGGGTGACGGCCGGGAGAGCGCGCGGGCCAGCTTCACCACCGAGCGAGTCGGCATCGCCGCGCTGTCGCTCGGGATCATCAACGAATGCCAACGTTTGTGCATCGACTACGCCAAGAGCCGCAGGCTCTGGGGGCAGGAGATCGGCCGTTTCCAGCTGATCCAGCTCAAGCTGGCGCAGATGGAGATCGCCCGGCTCAACGTGCAGAACATGGTCTTCAACGCGCTCGAGGCGGCACAGGCGGGCAAGGCTCCGTCCTTGGCCGAGGCATCGGCGATGAAGATCTACTCCTCGCAGGCGGCCACCGAGGTGGCGATGGAGGCGGTACAGCTGTTCGGCGGCAACGGCTACATGACCGAGTACCGCGTCGAGCAACTCGCCCGCGACGCGAAGTCGCTGATGATCTACGCGGGCAGCAACGAGGTGCAGGTGACGCACGTGGCAAAGGGCCTGCTCGGTCGCTGAGCAGGGTCAGAACGGAGGCGGGTCCGGATCTGTCGGCGAAGCCGGTCGTCAGTTCGACACCTCCGCGGTGGCGTGCGCAATCACCGCGCGGACCTCATCGGTCGCCGGGAAGATCGCCCGCAGCCGCTCGCGCGCCCGACGCCACCGCGCATTGCGCTGGCGCGCCGGCAGATGCCACGCAGAGATGAGCAGGCCACGCATGGTGTCCATGGCGGTGAACACCGCGTCGAGGAGGTCGGCCGCGGCCGGGTCGTCGGCGATGCCGGCTACGCCGTTGCGGTCGGCCTCGTCGCGCAGGATGGCCAGCAGGACGGGCTCGACGGTAGCGACGTGGCGGCGCAGCCCGTCATCGGTGCGCGCGGCGACCCAGAGCTCGACCGTCGCCGTGAAGGTCGGACCCTTGTGCATCTCCCACAGGATGTCGAGCAGCGCACCGACGGGATCGTCCGAGTCGGCAATGCCGGCGATCTGACTCCATCCGAACTCGGCGCTCTGGCCGGCGAGGTGGGTGACCGCCGCGGTGACCAGATCGTCCTTGGTTCGGTAGTGATGCACCTGCGCACCTCGAGTGACCCCGGCCCGGTCGGCGATGCGGGTAACGGTCGCGCCTGCGTACCCGTACTCGACGAGGCACGCGATGGTGGCGTCGAGCAGCCGCTCGCGCATCGCCGAACTGCGTTCGTCCTGCGTTCGCCGGGTCGTCACGTCGGAAGTCTACGGAGCGACATCTGTACCCGTTGGCCCGGAGAACCTGCCGCGTATCCGCTGGACGTGAAGATCGTTGTACGGGACGACAGGACTTTTCCGAAATGCCGCGACTGGAACGCGTCGGTCGACTCAGAGCGGTGACGGAGCAGCTGCGGCTCAGCAGTGAGACCGCTATAGGGGGATGGACATGCGGGTGAAGCGCTTCATTACCGGCGCCGCGGTGACGGCCGTCGCAGTGGCAGGTGTGGTCGTCGGAGGTTCCGGGGCCGGGGCTGCCGATTCAAGCTTGATCTACTACGGGGACGCGGCCGGTTCGCGGATCCAGGCCCTGAACAACACGATCACCTCCGCGCTCACTGCCGAGTCCGCGGTGTTCGGTGGAGCGTCACCGCAGGTGTCCACCAACAGCACGGCGCTGGTCAAGGCGCAGAACGTGCTGACCGTGGGCGCGGTCAGCACGAAGACCGAGATTCGCGCCATCCCCGGCGGTTGGCAGGTTTCGGCGAACTCGAGGACGACCGGTATCAACATCCTCAACGGCGCCGTCAGGGTCGACGCGGTGGACACGACGGCCACGGTCAACCAGGTCAACGGCGTGCTGACTTCGAACGTGACGAGCAGCTTCGTCGGCCTGCACATCGCCGGCGCCACGGTGCCGACCAACATCCCGCCGAACTTCTGGCTCAAGGTCGGCACCATCGCGCAGGTGGGCATCAACACCGGCATCTGGGGTACGAAGGACGGCAGCGCCCGCGCCGTCGGCGCCGGCCTCCAGGTCCTTCTGCTGAAGCCGGCCGGCACGGCGCCGGCCAATGCGTCCATCTTCGTCAGCCAGGTCGACACGATCGTCACGCCGAACACCTTCCAGCCGACCGGCCACGCGAACTCAGGCGCGGCGTACGGCAGCAAGGTGACGGCCAACGTGGGCTCGCTGATCGGCGTCCAGTCCGACCCCACCGCACAGGTCAAGGTGTTCACCGGCGGCACGGGCGGCCACACACTGACCAGCAGCGTCGCGTCGGTGCGGCTGGCCACCGGCCTGCAACTCGGCGCGGTCACGGATACCGGGTTCGGCAGCAACACCACCAGTGGGGCGTTCACCCACATGACCTCCAAGGTCGCCAGCCTGAACCTGTTCAACGGATTGATCAGGGCACAGGCGATAACCGCAGACGCGGATGCGTCGTCGAACGGCATCGTCCACGGCAGCAGTCAGTTGGTGGGACTGGTGATCGCGGGCAAGCCGATCAACCTGAACGTGGCGCCGAACACGACGATCAACGTCCTGAACCTCGGGCAGGTCACGCTCAACCAGCAGATCCGCAACGCCAACGGGCTCACCGTGCGTGCCCTCGACATCGTCCTGGGGACCAAGCGCAACGGTCTCCCGGTCGGTGCGGAGATCCAGGTCGCGGTGACCATCGCGGCGGCTGCGTAACCGCCTGAAAGCTGGGTTCGCCTGGACGGTGTCGCTTACCGCGTCACCGTCCAGGCGCAGCGTCATCGTGTCCGGGTACCCGTCTCGTCGACATGGCCGTTACCGGTCCACGAGTTGGATCAGCCGCACAACTATGCGTTGATCAGCGCTGAGGATCGCGATCTCCCAGCGGCCGGCGTTCGCGTCGCGCAAGCGTTCGCCGAGTGGCGCCAGCAGGGCCAGTGACGCGCTGGGCCGCTCAGCGAATCGGCGCAGCGTCTGGGCCGGCGCCATACCCACTAGGACGCTTGACCGCGACGACGTCGGCCGACCGCCGTCCCCCGGTGACATCCTGGGCACGATCAGCCACTCGAACGGCATCGGCGAGCCACGTTGCCGCGATTCCCAGGGGCCCGGCTGCACGCCGGGACACCGGGGACCACGCAGCCACCCCCGAGTGGCTCCATACGGCGCCGCGGAACGTTGTCCCCAGCGGCGCTGGTGCAAGACTGGCCCCGCCCGGTATCAGGCTCTCTCTCAATTGAGACATTGGACGAAGGTCGTTGCGCGAGAACCGCCTCGGCGCCTGGGTCGCGGTCGGAGCACGCGGCCGCTGCGTTAGGTTGGCGCGGTCGGGGGCGGTAGCTCAGCCGGTTAGAGCAGGGGACTCATAATCCCTGGGTCGTGGGTTCGAGTCCCACCCGCCCCACAAGGCCCGTAATCCGGGACCTTCAGCAGCACTACACCGACTTACTGCAATCACGACAGGTCCCGGCGTACCGCAATCTCATTCGCTTGGTCGACGGATTCTCGGCGGCAGACACAGCAAGATCTTCCGCACAGGGCAAGTGGATGGCAATAGCTCTACCGAACTACCGCTGGTGCTTACCCGGTCCGACGTTCCGAGAGAGGTCATGGTGGCAACCGCAGCTGGCGAACAGATCACCCTCACCTCGCTCGACGAGCGACCTCGGCTACCTCGACAACTTGAGCTCGCCAGTCGAGCTTGCGCGTTGTAGCGCGCTCAGGCGCGCTCCACAGTCCATCGAAGTAGGGCCGTGGGACGGGACCAACGGCCGTCGACTTCCGAGAAATGATCACCTAACCTGCCATTCACTTCGAGGTGCATGAAAGGTCCCGCGTGTCGAACTACTCGCCTCGGTCGGCGCCGGCGCCAGAGCCAGCCCCTCCGCGGCAGTCCTCCCGAGCCCGGGCGCGGGGCCAGGTTCCTGCACACCCACCCGACCCGGAACGTCGGCTGGAACTGGATCATCTGGGCGGTCGTGATCCTCGTCGTCCTCGGTGTTGCAGGCGCAGCGGCCGGCGGCACAAAGAAGAGCCCAGCGGCAGCGCCTGGCTCTACCTCGCCGCCCGCCGCCACGACACCCCTGTCGCCGGTCCGACCACACCCGCACCCCGGGAGCGATCAACCGCAAGGTCACGCAGGCCAACATCCACAGCACGATCTGCGTGAGCGGCTGGACGGCCACGATCAGGCCGCCGTCGAGCTACACGACCAGGCTGAAGGTCGGCAGCTCGCTACCGGCTACGCCTACCACCACGACCAGAACACCAGCGACTACGAGGAAGACCATCTGATCTCCCTCGAGCTGGGCGGCTCACCGACCGCGGTGGCCAACCTCTGGCCCGAGCCGCACCACCAAGGCGCCTGCTCACACCACGGTGGCGTCCAGATCGTCTACAAGTCGCCCCGACACCGCACAGGCCGCCGCCGACAACGCAACGACAACAACCAGGAGCACCCCAATGACACGAGCCGCCCAGCCACTCGTAACGGCCGCCGCATGCGCACCCCGGAACAGGCGGCCTCACGTTGCCCGCCTGCTCGCACTGCTCCTCTGCGCCGCCCTGTGGACGATCGCCGGCCCGGCCCTCGCGGCCAACCCGACACTGCATTTCCACAAGGCCTACGTCAACTCCCCCGGCTCCGACACCGGCTCCAACACCAGCCGCAACGCCGAGTACGTCGTCATCTCCAACTCCAGCTACAGCGGGTCGTACCGGCTGACCGGCTACACCCTCCGCGACCGATCCGGGCACGTCTACAAGTTCCCGACCTTCACCTTGCGGCCCCGCGCCTCGGTCACAGTCCACACCGGCCGCGGCACCAACACCAGCACCAACCTGTACTGGGGCTCCGGGGCGTACATCTGGAACAACACCGGCGACACCGCCTACCTCAGGAACACCGTCGGCACGCTCAAGGACTCCTGCAGTTGGGGAAGCGTCAGCAGCTACGTGTACTGCTGACAACCGCCCGCTCTTCGCGTTGCTGCTCACGAAGTTGGCGCTGTCTCTCTTTCTCCTCCTCTACCTTGGACAGGTAGTCCGCAGTCAGTTCAAGCTCTGGCGACGGAGCCGGTGGTACTCGTCGGTCACGCGGATGTTCATCGTCGCCCCGAGCCGGTGGCAGGCTCGCCAGCGTCCGCGCTCTCTGCGGCAGATGCGGTCGTTCGGAAGGTGTCGAGGACATTGCCTATGGAATCCCGGTGCGAACCAGCCCTGGGCCTGCGATCGAGATGCCGCCGGTCGGCTGGACGACCTCGAGAGTCCGCCGACCATCCTCGAGATCTACGTACATGACCGGCGTCGCCTCGTGCTGGTACGTCATCAGCGTGAGGCGGGCATGCAGGACTGCTTCGAACCTCGCAGTCACGACCTCGCCAATCCGTTTACGGCCGCGCATGTCGACCGGGCGAGCGACCGTTGATCGATCCACCGCGCCGGTCCTTCGTTCCTGATGCTGGCCTGTCGATCAATAACGATGTAGCGTCCTGGCCCGACCTGGCCAACGGAGCGTCCATGCAGAACATGATCAACCCGCCGGCGCTTTCCACGCTCCTCGCTGGCTGGTTGCGCGGCGGAATCTCCGTCGAGCTGTCTGTCGGTGCGACCTGGCTGCTCTATTCGCAGGTGCTAGGCAACGGGACCTTCGGCCCGCTTCTGCCGGTGCTTGCCCTGTTCGGCGTCCTCTGGACCGTGCTCGTGACCGTCCAATGCATCTTCGACCACACCCTGATCATCGCGAACGACGACCTAGTGGTCAGGACTTGGGGCGATGCCCTACTGGGTCGCACTGGCCGGAAGTTCCCGCTCCAACGTCCGCTGCTCACCCATACACGGCGCATTCGCATCGGCGGCGGCTTGCGCGGCGCCCGGCTATCGCTCTCTGATTTTGCGGGAAGGCGACACCAGATCGCCTTTTCGCTCATTGGTTTCAACGAGTTGGCGAGCGCGCTCGAGCGGAGCTCGCTCGGGTACGGCTCGAACAATCAAATTTCGGGGTGACCGATTGAGGCCATCCCCTTCTTGCGACGGATGCTTCCCCGCGTCGCGGTCGACCGCCGCGACGATCAGTACGTGTGGCAATCGACCGGGCTGTTGACGCCGCCCGGCGTCGGCGTCCGGGAAAGCAACGGCGTGCACTTTTTCTGGACTTGGCGCGGGCGTCGGATCGTTGAACTCCTCGACGATCTCGGCTACCAGGCGGGCTCGCCGGGGCGCCCGCCCAGCTCAAGCCAGCTCGGCTGGTCACGGAAGCCGATCGATTGACGCTCGTGTCAGCGCATGGTCGCGCGGGCTCGACAGCGACAAGGTCGCGCCGCCGCCGCGACACGGCTGCGGTCGGACGCCAGCTCCGACAACCATGGTCGCGCTGCCGCCGCAAGGCCATGAGTGAGTCAGACCCGCGGGCGAGGACGAGGCCGGGTCGGTTGTCGGTCCCTTTGTAGTTCAAACTCCCTGTACGCGCGACGCGCGTCCCGCAGATACGTCATCCGCGGAGTCAGGGCGCACATCGCCACCGGCGAGAGCAACGAGAGCAACCACCACGCCGACTGCTCTGCCGCCGCACGGAACGGTGCCGCGGCTACGAGCACCATGACGACGGGAGCCAAGGCGTGACTGAACCAGGGATGCCTGCTCGCGCGTCGCAGTCGGGCCGCAGCAATCTCGTCGACGCGCCCATCCCCAGAGGGGACAGCGCTCACTACCGCGTCAAAGAACTTGCGGCGCAGAGCCAAGTCCAGCCCCCAAAATGTGCGGTCACCAAAGCCTGAGCCGACCGCCAGGACGACTACGAGCATTAGGACCGGAACCGCCGGCGGGGCGACTCGAGCCACAGCGTTAAGGGCCAATGCGAATGGAGCCACGACGATGAAGGCCACCATCGCCCGCACGAGGCGGGAGCGCGTTGCCACCGTCCTCTGAACCCCCCGAGGCCATTCACGGCTACTAGATACCCGGCCGCTAAGTGGATCAACCGGACGCACGGTCATCGGCATGATCGCATCGTTCTAGTGATCGACCGCGCCGCTGCCGAGCGCATACGCACTGATCTGCGCGACCCATCCGCGCCGGCGACATGCTCGCTATCGACAGCTATCGCGCATCGCACCGACGGGTGCGGCGTAGCGAGACCGCGTGGAGCCGGGTTCGACGCGTGAGCGTGTGTCAGCTTGAGCGGAACTGGAACTTCTGGCCGCGAGAGACCGCGTCCGCGTATGCGACCAGTTCCGCGTCCGGCAGGCTGACACCGATTCGCCGTAGCGCGAGGAGCGCGAGGGGCTTGATGTCCTTGGCAGGTTTGCCGGTGTGCTTGTCGCGCAACTCCGCATCGAGTTCGGTCAACCGGGAAGAGGACTGAGCGAAGATCGACTGCCCGCCGCCGACATTCATGTTGAACACCACGTGTCCAGCATTGCACGGTCTAGCGCTGTTGGTATCTGCTCGGATACCGCCGACTTCGACCCGCCCAACCGGACCCTCGAAGCCGATCTTGTATGACCTGGCCGGGCCATGCGCGGTCCGTGTCCAGCAAACGCGACATACGAACCCCTCGGCGCGCCGTTGCCCTCGCAGCTAGGACGCACAGATCCTCGGCTACGCGGGCGCCTATCGCCCCTCGGGCGCATTGGCCGCGATCAGGGCGGGATTCGACCGAACCTGCGACCGCTCGGTCTGGATGCCACTGTGGTAGGCGTCGTGACCTACGCCGCCGTTGAGCCGATGGCGTACGCGGCCAGCGGTTCGAGCGGCGCGGCAGTCAACCCTGCTTGGCCTGGACAAGGCGTTCGACCGCCCGGGGTGCGGTGCGTTGGAAGTCGTTGAGCCGCACCCAGGTCGGAGTGACGACGATGCGCACCATCGAGTCGTAGAGCGCGCGTACCTGCTGCTCGAACCCGGCGTGCTGATCTTCTGGCATCGTGCGGAACGAAGCTTCCAGGTATTCGTCGGGGACGCCTTCTTCCTCGCGTAGCTCGGCGGTTCCGCGGACGAGTAGGCAGCACGGCGGCGGGTAGACGTCGATGGTGAGGGCGATGCGCGGGTCGCACTGCAGCGCCGCGACCTTGTCCGAGCTGGGGATGGTGAAGGAGAGGAACTTGCCCTCGCGCAGAAGATAGCCGAGCGGGACGGCTCGCGGGCTTCCGTCGGCCGCGACATAGGCGATCTGCGTGATCGGTTGTCGCTCGACCAAATCGAGAGTCACGGGGTCGGTGAGGATCTCGGTGATACGTGCGGTGTCCATGTCGTACCTCCATGCGTCGATCAACTTCACGGCTTGTCACGGCCGCTGGTGTTGCTGGGACGGAGCCGGACTCCCATTCTCGACACGCGCGGTACAAACGGCTGTCGGGGTGCGGGTCCGGATCATTCACGACCCCTCGATACGTTCCGATATGCGCTGGCACCCGTCGTCAAGCGCAGCCACGCCGAACGACGGCTACCGCGCGTCGGGAACGACCTACATCAACCCGAACGCGCCGCCGGCAACGCCGCTACCCTTCGAGTACGCCTTGCACGACGCGGTGCGTCACCGCCCAGCGCGTGGCCGCCGCCCGGTTCGACACTCCGATCTTCGTGTAGATGTTCTGGACGTGGTGCTCGGCGGTCCGCGGCGAGATGAACAGATCCCCGGCGATCTCGCCGGAGGTGCGTCCGGCGGCGACCAGGCGCAGCACGTCGATTTCCCGCCTGCTCAGGCTGCCCGGCCGGGCACTGCCGGACCGCGGGCCGGGCTCGCGGCGCGCGAGGTCGATCTGTCCGCGGGCGTAACGGGCGGCGGCGTCGAGGTCGAGGTCGAGGTCGGCACAAACCTTCGTGAGCTCGGCCGTCCGGGTCGCGCCCAGGCGACCGGCGAGCCGATCGGCGAGCTCAGCCAGCTCGGGGACGTGGTGGAAGCTCGACGGCTCGCGTGACAGTGCGCTCGTGAGCACGGCTGCGGGCTCGAGCCGTTCGAGCCGTTCGAACAGCGCGGGGACGCTCGCCAGCGTGATGATCAGTTGCGGGACGTTGCCGGCACGGTGGAAGGCGTCGATCGCCTGCTCGAACAGCCCGAGTGCGACGTCGGGTTCGCCGTCGG
>JAVHVD010000288.1:0-5317 GCA_032160745.1 Pseudonocardiales bacterium | reverse complement strand
ATGCCGACGACGGCCGGCACGGTGAACGGCGCCGAGTTCGCGGCGGCGGTGGCCCAGGTGGCCGTCGCCGCCGGCCGCGACGACACCCTGCCGATGCTGACCGGCGTCCGGCTTGAGATCGAGGGCGACAAGCTCACGCTGGCCGCCACCGACCGCTACCGTCTGGCGGTCCGGGAGCTCACCTGGAGCCCGGGCGATCCTTCCTCGGCCAACGCCCAGGTGCTCGTTCCGGCGCGCACCCTCGCCGATGCCGCGAAGAGCCTCGCCCACAGCGAGACGTTGACCATCGCCCTGTCGGCCGGTGGCACCGGCGAGGGAATCATCGGCTTCTCCGGAACCACCAGCGGCCGCGCCAGTCGGGCCACCACCCGGCTGCTGGACGCCACATTTCCCCCGTACCGCTCGCTGCTGCCCAGCGAGTGGGCGTCCTCGGCCGAGATCGCCGTCGGCGGCCTGGTCGAGGCGGTCAAGCGCGTCGCCCTGGTCACCGACCGGAACGCACCGGTCCGGATGGAGTTCGGCGACGGCTCGGTCGCGTTGACCGCAGGCGGCGACGACGAGGGGCGGGCCGAGGAGCAGCTCGAGGTCACCTACGACGGCGACCCGATCACCACCGCCTTCAACCCGCAGTTCCTGCTGGACGGGCTCGGCGCGCTGTCCACGGGTACCGCCCGGCTGCTGTTCACCTCGTCGACGAAGCCCGTCGTGCTGCGCCCCGAGGCCGCGGACGGCGCCGAGTACACGTACCTGATCATGCCGGTGCGCCTGCCCGGGTGAGCTGACCGGCATGCACGTAAGGCATCTGTCGGTCGCCGACTTCCGCAGCTGGCACGCCGCTGACGTGTCGTTCGAGGCGGGGCCGGCCGTGCTCATCGGCTCGAACGGGCAAGGCAAGACGAACCTGATCGAAGCGCTCGGCTACGTCGCCACCCTCGGCAGCCATCGCGTGTCCTCGGACGCTCCACTGGTGCGAAGCGGAGCCGAGCGGGCGGTGGTCCGGGCGGCCGTGGTCGCCGACGCCCGCGAGATGCGGGTGGAGCTCGAGATCGTCCCGGGCCGGGCCAACCGGGCCAAGCTGAACGGCTCGCCCGTTCCGCGGCCGCGGGAGGTGCTGGGGATCCTGCGGGTCGTCGTGTTCGCCCCCGAGGACCTCGCCGTCGTGCGCGGCGATCCGAACGAGCGGCGCCGGTTCCTCGACGACCTGGTGGTGGCTCGGACCCCTCGGCTGGCCGGCGTCCGCGCCGACTACGAACGGGTGCTCAAGCAGCGCGCGGCGCTGCTGAAGTCCGCCACCGCAGCCCGCCGGGGCGGCGACCTGAGCACCCTGGACGTGTGGGACGGCCACCTGGCCGAGTACGGCTCGCAACTGCTGTGGGCGCGGCTGGCCGCCGTCCAGGCCCTCCGGCCGCACGCCGCCGCGGCCTACGCCCAGGTGGCGCCGACGAGCGCGCCCCTGACCGTGCGGTACGCGACGTCGCTGGTCGCGTCCCTGCCCGAGCTCGCGGCGGAGGACGTCCTACCCGACCCGGCCGCGCTCGCGGCCGCGCTCCTCGCCGAGTTGGCGAAGTCCCGGCCGGCCGAACTCGAGCGCGGCGTCAACCTGGTCGGCCCGCACCGCGACGACGTCGATCTCGGCCTCGGTGAGTTGCCGGTGCGCGGCTACGCCAGCCACGGCGAGGCCTGGTCAGTGGCGCTCGCGCTCCGTCTCGGCAGCTACGAACTGCTGCGCTCGGACGGTCTGCCCGGCGGCGACCCGGTACTCGTGCTCGACGACGTCTTCGCCGAGTTGGACGGCGACCGGCGCGCGCAGCTCGCGCTCACCGCAGGCAAGGCGGAGCAGGCTATCGTCACCGCGGCGGTGGCGAGCGACGTTCCGGACCAGCTCGCCGCCACCCGCTACGACGTCCACGACGGGACGGTGCGCCGTGTCGGATGAAGATCAGCATCCCCAACCCGACCCCGCCAAGCCTGCGTCGTGGGTCACACGGTTTTCCACAGATAGCCGTGGAAAACCACCGCCGATTGTGGACGCGGACGCCCAACAAGCGGACATAGACCGCGAAAATCCGCAGTTGTCCACCGCCAGCGGTGGACAACCTGTGGACGAAGCGGTGGACGCCGACGAGTCGGACACGGACGGTGACCGGGACGGTGACCTTGCGCGATCGGCCCTCGCTGACGCGCGTGGCATCGCCCGGACGACGCCTCGGCGCAGCCGGGATGCCGCCCGGCGGACTCGCCGGGCGAACCTGGCGGGTCGGAACAAGGGTGGCTACTCCGGTCCCGGTCCTGATCCGCGCGACCCGCAGCGCATCGGGCCACTCCTCGCCGGCTACGTGGAGGAGCGCGGCTGGGAGCGGCCGCTGGCGGAGGCGCGGATCTTCGCCGAGTGGTCGGCGCTGGTCGGCGCCGACGTCGCGGCCCACTGCACGCCACAGTCATTGAACCTCGGCGAGCTGCGGATCGCCGCCGAGTCCACCGCCTGGGCCACCCAACTGCGGATGCTGGGGTCGACGCTGCTGGCTCGGCTGGTGGCCGAGCTCGGTCCCGATGTCGTGACGAAGCTGCTGATCACCGGACCGGTCGGGCCGAGCTGGAAGCACGGCGGGCGGTCGGTCCGCGGGGCGCGGGGCCCGCGCGATACCTACGGGTAACCACTGTGCCGCGTGTGGCTGATCGGGCGCGCACGGCCGGTCCCTCCGGGGGACGTAGGAACCCGCCCCAGAGGGGAGCACTTCGCTCAGCGGCGGATTCAGCCCGCGTCGCGCCGGGTTCTGTCACTCGGATCGGCTAGACTGGACCTGACAGCACCGGGGTTGGCCGCGCGAACGTCTTCGCGTTGGCCCGCCCCTGATTTCTGTCTGCAATGTTCGTTCTGTGCCGGTTCACCCCGGCTGCGTCGCCGAGTGGGGCGAGAGAGGTACGTGCTCGTGACAAGCACCGCCGCGAAGAGTGCCGGCAAGCCCACCAAACCCAAGGAATACGGCGCAGGCTCGATCACCGTCCTCGAGGGTCTCGAGGCCGTCCGCAAACGTCCGGGCATGTACATCGGCTCGACGTCCGAGCGCGGTCTGCATCACCTGGTGCAGGAGGTCGTGGACAACTCGGTGGACGAGGCGCTGGCCGGCTACGCCGACCGGATCGAGGTCGTCCTGCTCGCCGACGGCGGGGTGCGCGTCACCGACAACGGCCGCGGCATGCCGGTCGAGATGCACCCGCAGCAGAAGCGTCCGACCGTCGAGGTCATCCTCACCGTCCTGCACGCCGGCGGAAAGTTCGACGGCGACTCCTATGCCGTCTCCGGTGGCCTGCACGGCGTCGGCGTCTCGGTGGTCAACGCCCTGAGTTCCCGCCTCGAGGTCGACATCGAGCGGGACGGGTTCCGCTGGACCCAGCCGTACGTCAACCAGAAGCCGGCCGAGCCGCTGAAGAAGGTCGGGCCGTCCAAGCGCACCGGCACCACCGTCACGTTCTGGGCCGACTCGGACATCTTCGAGACGACCACCTACTCCTTCGAGACGATCAGCCGCCGCCTGCAGGAGATGGCGTTCCTCAACAAGGGGCTGACGATCATCCTGCGCGACGAGCGCGCGGACAAGGTCGTCGACGAGGACGACTCCGCCGCGGCACCGCGCACCGCCAAGGGCCCGAAGGAGGTCACCTACTGCTACGCCGGCGGCATCGCGGACTTCGTCCGGTATCTCAACGGCTCCAAGGAGCCGATCCACAAGAACCCGATCTACATCGAGGCCGAGGACAAGCCGAACCGCTTGTCGGTCGAGATCGCCATGCAGTGGAACTCGACCTACTCCGAGAGCGTCTACACGTTCGCCAACACGATCAACACGATCGAAGGCGGTACCCACGAAGAGGGATTCCGGGCGGCGCTGACCAACGTGGTGAACCGGTGGGCCATCGACAAGAAGGTCATCAAGGACACCAAGGAAGACCGGTTCAGCGGCGACGACATCCGTGAGGGTCTGGCCGCGATCGTGTCGATCAAGCTCGGCGAGCCCCAGTTCGAGGGCCAGACGAAGGCCAAGCTGGGCAACTCCTCGGCCAAGACATTCGTCCAGCAGGTGTGCAACGAGAAGCTGGGTATGTGGTTCGAGGCCAACCCGGCCGAGGCGAAGATCGTCGTCAACAAGATCTCCCAGGCCGCGCGGGCCCGGAAGGCGGCCCAGCAGGCCCGCAAGCTGTCGCGCAAGAACGCGCTCGACACCTTCGGGATGCCAGGCAAGCTGGCCGACTGCCGCTCCACGGACCCCGGGCAGAGCGAGCTCTACATCGTCGAAGGTGACTCGGCCGGCGGCTCGGCGAAGTCTTGCCGCGACTCGATGTTCCAGGCGATCCTGCCGATCCGCGGCAAGATCATCAACGTCGAGAAGTCACGCATCGACCGGGTGCTGAAGAACAACGAGGTGCAGTCGCTGATCACCGCGCTCGGCACCGGCATCCACGACGACTTCGACCTGGCCAAGCTGCGCTATCACAAGATCGTGCTGATGGCCGACGCCGACGTGGACGGGCAGCACATCACCACCCTGCTGCTGACGCTGCTGTTCCGCTTCATGCGCCCGCTGATCGAAGCCGGGCACGTGTACCTCGCCGCTCCGCCGCTCTACAAGATCAAGTGGAGCAAGGGCGACCCGAGCTACGCCTACAGCGAGAAGGAGCGCGACGGCCTGATCAAGGCCGGCCAGGACGCGAACCGCCGGCTGGCCAAGGAGGACGCGATCCAGCGCTACAAGGGGCTCGGCGAGATGAACTCCAAGGAGCTGTGGGAGACCACGATGGACCCGGCCCACCGGATCCTGCGCCTGGTCACCCTCGACGACGCCGCGACGGCGGACGAACTGTTCAGCGTCCTGATGGGCGAGGACGTCGAGGCCCGCCGCTCGTTCATCATCCGCAACGCAAGGGATGTGCGCTTCCTTGATATCTGATGGAACTAGCGCGGTGACGTGCGAGCGGCGGGTGACCGCCGCGGTAGTAGGCGTAACTGTCAACGCGATGAGCGCTCGCGCGATTGGGGATAGCGAATGACTGACGTCACGGAACCTCCGGGCGGCACCTTCGATCGCATTGAGCCGGTCGACATCCAGACGGAGATGCAGCGCAGCTACATCGACTACGCGATGTCGGTCATCGTCGGCCGCGCCCTGCCCGACGTCCGGGACGGCCTCAAACCGGTGCACCGCAAGATCCTGTACGGAATGTTCGACTCCGGCTTCCGGCCGGACCGCAACTACGTCAAGTGCGGCCGCGTGGTCGGCGACGTCATGGGCAACTACCACCCCCACGGTGACTCGGCGCT
>JAVHVD010000287.1:0-19768 GCA_032160745.1 Pseudonocardiales bacterium | reverse complement strand
CTATCCGTTTCTGTACTGGGTGACGCCCGACCCGGTGTTCCGCAACCCGTTCGGTGACCAGTGGACGCTGCACTCGGTCAGCGACGCCGCGGCCGTCATGCCGGCCGGACTGGTGTCCTTCGCCCTCTGGTATGTCCTGGTGATTTCGCTGGCCCGGGCCGAGGTGTCGATGACCCGCGCGATGCTGGGGCGCGCAGCCGACCGCTGAGGTCCGACGGAAATGGGTATCCACCTAGTGTGATCATCCGTCTCGCCGCCTGTGTCGCCGCACTCGGACTGCTGTCCGCCTGCTCGTCGGGCAAGCCCGGTTCGGTCGTAACCATCACCGTCCCTCCGTCGAACCGGACGTCCGACTCGCCGGGCACGGGCTCGGAGTCATCGGGGAGCGGAACCGCGTCATCGACGACCGGCACCCCCAGCGGCACGCCGAGTCGGCTCACCAAGCTCACCGGCACCTGCGACACCCTCCTGCCGGACTACTCGATCAGCCAAGCCGTCGGCGGTTCCCAGCTCGCCGGCATAGACACGTTCGTCGTCGGCACGCCCGACCCCGCCATCGGCCGGCTGGCGTACCTGAACTGCCGCTACGGCGTCACCGGCACCGGCGCGGCCGCCAAGACGAAGATCGAGATCGGCATCAGCCTCTACTCGGCCGCCGAGCAGGCCGCGAGTCGCATCGCCGCGACCGTTGCCGACTACACCGCACACGGTGCCGCCGGAGCCGCGACCACGGTGAACGGCCAGAACGCGACCATGCTCACCGGCGGCGTCGGGGTGGGCTACGACCTGCCGCTGTTGGTCGTCGCGTCCGGTCAGCGAACGGTCGCGGTGAACGTGGCCCCGTCCGTCTCCACCGGTGCGAAGGCGACGACGGATGCGGCGGCGCTCGCGACACTGGCCCTCAAGCGCACCGGCGGCTGAGCTCGCGCTACCGTCGGCTGATGTTGGAGAACACGGTCGACACCGGGCTGAACGAGGCGCTCGGCTTCACACTCGACGAGGCCGGCCCGGACCGGGTGGTCATGAGCTGGACCGTGGCTCCGCACCATCTGCAGCCCTACGGCATCGTGCACGGCGGGGTGTACTGCGCGGCCGTGGAGGCCAGCGCGAGCATCGGCGCCGCGCTCTGGTTCGGCGAGCGCGGCAAGGTCGTCGGCGCGGCCAACCACACGAACTTCCTGCGGGCGGCGCGGGAGGGGCGTCTCGTGGCCATTGCGACGCCGATCCACCGCGGCCGCAGCCAACAGCTGTGGCAGGTGGAGGTCCAGGACGAGGAGGACCGTCTTATCGCCCGCGGTGAGGTCCGGCTGCAGAACCTCACCGAGTGAGGACACGTACTGCGCAGTAGTGTCGGCCCATGTCCGAGGCTGCCGCTCCCGCCGTCCTGACCGCGCCCGAGCACGACCCGCTCGAGCTGCCGGTGCGTCCTGCCAGCGAGGGCGCGGCCGGCGCCGACATCGGCAAGCTGCTGTCGTCCACCGGGC
This sequence comes from Pseudonocardiales bacterium, assembly GCA_032160745.1. Classification (GTDB taxonomy): domain Bacteria; phylum Actinomycetota; class Actinomycetes; order Mycobacteriales; family Jatrophihabitantaceae; genus Jatrophihabitans. Next base: position 18,284 of record JAVHVD010000287.1, on the reverse strand, counting down.
TGGTCACCTACGATCCGGGCTTTGCCAACACCGCCTCGTGCACTTCGGCGATCACCTACATCGACGGTGACGCCGGCATCCTGCGCTACCGCGGGTACCCGATCGACGAGCTGGCCGAGAACTCCACGTTCATCGAGGTCAGTTACCTGCTCATCCACGGCGAGCTGCCGACCGCCGACCAGCTGTCGGCCTTCGAGAACAACATCCGGCGGCACACGCTGCTGCACGAGGACATGAAGCGGTTCTTCGACGGCTTCCCCAGCGATGCGCACCCGATGCCCGTGCTGTCGTCGGCGGTCTCGGCGCTGTCGACGTTCTATCAGGACTTCCTCGACCCCTTCGACAAGGAGGACTTCGAGCTGTCCACGTACCGGTTGATGGCGAAGCTGCCGACCATCGCTGCGTACGCGTACAAGAAGAGCGTCGGGCAGCCGTTCCTCTACCCCGACAACTCGCTCGGATTCGTCGAGAACTTCCTCCGCATGACCTTCGGCCTGCCGGCCGAGCCCTACGAGGTCGACCCGGTGGTCGCGAAGGCACTCGATCGGCTGTTCATCCTGCACGCCGACCACGAGCAGAACTGCTCGACGTCGACGGTACGTCTGGTGGGCTCGTCGCAGGCCAACCTGTTCGCGTCGGTGTCGGCCGGCATCAACGCGCTCTACGGGCCGCTGCACGGCGGCGCCAACCAGAGTGTGCTCGAGATGCTCGGGCAGATCCGCGCGCAAGGCGGCGACGTCACCGAATTCGTGAAGAAGGTGAAGAACAAGGAGGACGGCGTCAAGCTGATGGGCTTCGGCCACCGGGTCTACAAGAACTACGACCCGCGCGCGGCGATCGTGAAGAAGTCGGCCGACGAGGTGCTGTCCGCAATGGGTAAGCGTGACGACCTGCTGGACATCGCGCTGGAGCTCGAGCGGGTGGCGCTCGAGGACGAGTACTTCGTGTCGCGCAAGCTGTACCCGAACGTCGACTTCTACACCGGTCTGATCTATCGGGCGATGGGATTCCCGACGAAGATGTTCACCGTCCTGTTCGCCATCGGCCGGCTGCCGGGCTGGATCGCCCAATGGCACGAGATGATCAACGACCCGCAGACGCGGATCGGGCGCCCGCGTCAGCTCTACAGCGGTCCGACCGAGCGGGCCTTCGTCCCGGTCGAGCAGCGCTGAGCAGACTTTCGCCCCCGGATCGCGGCGTCGAGCGGCGGTAGGGCTGCGACGTCGCTATCGTCTGCGGTCATGGGGTTGCGGATCGTCATCGCCGAGGACTCCCTCCTGATGCGTGAAGGCATCCGGCAAGTCATCGACCTGCAAACCGATCTCGAAGTCATCGGCGACTGCGCCGATCTCCCGGCCCTTCGGTCTCTCGTCGAGGCCGAGAACCCCGATGTGGTCGTCACGGACGTCCGCATGCCGCCCACGTTCGGTGACGAGGGCATCAGCATGGCCGTCGAGCTGCGCCGGACCCATCCCGACATGGGCGTCGTCGTGCTCTCCCAGTACGCCGAGCCGGCCTACGCCAACGAACTGCTCGCCGGGGGCAGCGCCCGCCGCGCGTACCTGCTGAAGGAGCGGATCAGTGAGCGCGACCAGCTCGCCGCGGCGATCCGCACGGTCTCCGCCGGCGGCTCGGTGATCGACCCGGTCGTCGTCGACATGCTGGTGTCCGCGTCCTCCGGTCGGCCGTCGTCGCCGCTGGCGAGCCTGACCGCCCGCGAGCTGGAGGTCCTGGACGAGGTGGCCCAGGGCAAGAGCAACGCGGCCGTGGCGGCTGCGCTGTTCCTGTCCGAACGGGCCGTCGAGAAGCACATCAACGCCCTGTTCGCGAAGCTCGGCCTGGCCGTCACCCCGGACGTGAACCGGCGCGTGGCGGCGGTACTGCTGCACCTGTCCGAACGTGGCCGGGGTAGCTAGCACCCTTGCCGATCTAGGAATGCTCACGAAGACTTGACGACGTGGGTACCCCTATCGACACCCGGCCGGGCAGTGGGGCGTCGACCGTGAACGTGCTGATCGTCGACGACCAGCCGCCGTTCCGGGACGCCGCCCGCACGGTGGTGTCGGTGATCAAGGGCTGGCAGGTCGTCGCCGAGGCCGCGTCGGGCGAGGACGCCGTGCTGGCCGCCGAGGCGACGTCACCGTCCATCGTGCTGATGGACATCAACCTGCCAGGGATCAGCGGCATCGAGGCCACTCGGCGGATCGTCGAAGCTGCGCCGGACACGCGGGTCATTCTGCTCTCCACCTACCAGGCCGACGACCTCCCGGCCGACGCGCTGGCGTGTGGCGCAGCCGCGTACATCCGCAAGGAGGACCTCACGCCCCGGGTGCTGCGCGAGGTCGCCGCCGCGTCCTGACCCCAAGACGGTCAGAGTGCAGCGGCGGCGTTCACCGGCTGGGCCGGAATAGCCGCGCGCACGACGGTTCCCTGTCCGGGGGTGGACTCGACGGTCAGCTCGCCACCGATCGCGCCCAGCCGGTCCTGCATGTTGAGGAAGCCGTGGCCATAGACCGCGGTCGTCGAGTCGAACCCCGCGCCGTCGTCGCGAAGTTCGCAGCAGAGCGTGTCGGTCGAGCCCTGCAACCGGACGGTGATCGTGGCTCCCTCGCCGGCGTACTTGCCCGCGTTCTGCATCGCCTCGAGGCAGCAGAAGTAGGCGGCCGTCTCGATCTCCTCCGCATACCGGCCGGGAAGCTCGACGTCCACCGTGCACGGCAACGGCGAGCGAGTGGCCGCAGTGCGCAATGCCTCGCCCAACCCACGGTCGCGCAGCAGCGGTGGATAGATGCCGTGGGCCAGTTCGCGCAGCTCCCCGATGGTGGTCTGCACATCGGCACGTAGGTCCTCCAGCAGTCCGAGCACGGTCTCGGTATCACCGTCCTCGGCGATCGAGCGGGCGAGCCCGAGCTTCACCGCGAGCGCGACCAGATGCTGCTGGGCGCCGTCGTGGAGGTTGCGCTCGATTGCCCGCCGCGACGAGTCGGCCGCCGTCACGATGCGCAGTCGGGACGCCTGGAGCTCCTCATTGCGCTCGGCAAGTTCGGCGAGCGAGGCCTGCAGCGCGGAGTCCAGCCGCACGTTGTGCAGCGCAAGCCCGAGCTGGCGCGCCACTTCAACCAGCGCGCGCTCGTCGTCCTCGGTGTACTGCTCGGCGTCGGGGCCGCGGCGCACGACGATCAGACCCAGCAGTTCCCCCAGGTGGGCCACCGGAACCACCCGAAGGTCGCCACCTGCCAGCTGGGCCAGCGTCGGCAACCACACGGCTGTCCAGCTCGGTCCGCCGATCCGGGCGCGACCGATCACGATGCGGTCCTGCTCGCCGAGCTCGATGCGGCCGCCGCCGAGTGACGGCACGCTGACCGTCCGGACGAGGATGCCGCCTGTCCCCGTCCAGATCTCGGCGCCGGCCGGCGCGACCGTGCCGCGCAAGGACTCCACGAGTTGCAGCATGAGTTCGTCCATCGGCACGGCACGGCTCATCCGCGCGCCGAACCCGCTGACGACCTCGTCGGTTGACGGCTCGGTCGCGCCGATCAGCCGTCCTGCGAACGCCGTGACTCGATGTCGCACCGGAACCGCGAGCGCTGCCACCACGAGGGCGGCGGCCAGGCTGGCCAGCAGGACGTCGCGCTCGTGCCCGTGCGGTGATCCGTTGATGCCGACGACGACGACGAGATAGACGACGACGACCAGCCCGGCCAGCCCGGCGGCGGCGATCGCCTCCATGAGCACGGTGGCCGAGGCCCGGGTACCGGTCACCATCGAGCCGACGATGAGGGCGAGCGGCACGAACATCAGCCCGGCGGCGACCCACACGGCCAGGGGATGCGGCTTGTCGGTCATCAGGTCGAGCGCCAGGCAGACGGTGATGTAGCCGGCGGTGAGCACCGATCCGGCGGCCAGCCAGCGCAGGATCCGCTTCGCCTCGACCGGAGCGCTGGGATAGCGGACGACGGAGGCCAAGGCTCCGGCCGCGCTACCGGCCAGGGCCGCGATGACGAACCCGGTCATCGGCGGATGGTCGCCGTCGACTTCGAGAAGCACGGCCCAACCGGCGGCGGCCAGAAGTGCTGCGGCAGCCGTCGCGCGACGCACTACAGTGCCGAGCACGCCGTCAGGCACCGCCAGGGCGAAGACAAGCCAGGCGCCCAGCACCAACGGCGCCAGGGCCGGCCGCACCGCCGCCAACACATGCGTGACGGCGGCCGCGCCGCACAGGCCCGCGAGCCGGGCGCGGGCGCCCGAACTCGACGTCTGCAGCACGACGATCGCGCCGAGCGCCCACACGCCCCCCAGCACGATCGACATCGTCGCCAGCCCGGTCATGGTCACTCCGTCCTCAGGATGTGCGAGATGCGCAGTCGGGCCGCGCGTCGACCCGGCCACGCAGCGAGCACGTTCGCGGTGACCAGCGCGGCGGGAGCGACGAGCACGAGCGCCCACAGGGAGATCGGGGACACATACTGCAACGGCGTGTAGTCGGCGACCACCCGCCACACGGTGCGGCCGAGGGCGAGGCCGATCGGTACTCCGAAGGTCAGTCCGATCAGGGCCAGCAGGGTCGCCTGGGTCACCACCACCCATCGGCTCTGCCATTGCGTCATGCCGACGGCCCGCAGCACCGCCAGGTCGTGGGAGCGTCGCCGTACGGCGGTGGCGAGGGCATGCCCGACTGCGCCGATCGCGAGGAGCGCGAGGAACGCGCCGAGCAGGATCGGCAGCGTACGCACCTGGCGGATCAGCGCGAGCTCGGTCGGGACGTCCCCGGGATCGAGTTCCAGATCCTTGGCCTCAGGTAGCTGCTTCACGACCTCGCGCACAAGCGCGTCAGAACTGTTCTTGACGTTCGCGCCGTGCGGAAACCTGATGAGGATGACGCGGAACTTGTAGCCGGTGAACAGGGCGTCGTAGCCGGCTGATGCTATCCAGCCACCCTCGGCGTAACCATTGTGCGGACCCAGCGGCACCAAGCCGCTTCCCGTGATCTCCATCGACTTCGGCCCACGATTGCCGGTCAGGTTCACGTGTCCGCCGACATGAGCGTGGAGAAGGGACATCGTCTGCGGCGCCAGCATCACTTGGTCGGCTGTCCGCGGCAGCCGGCCGTCGAGCACCACCACGGGCAGTGGCTTGGCGCCGCCCCGGTATTCCCAGAGCGGGACGGAGGCGCGGCCACCGGACCCGGTGGCCACCGCGTTCCGGCTGTCGCTGACGCCTGTCGTCAGGGCACTGTTCCGCATGATGGACGTGACCGCGTCAACGGGGCCGCCGTCCTGTCCATTGATGCCGGCGAAGGCGGAGGCCTGGAAGGTCTGGCCGAAACGCTCGGGCTTCCCGGCTGCGTCGGTGACGCCACTGGAAAAGGTGAACGCGGCAACGATCCCGACAACGCCCAGCACCGCACCGAACAGGGCCGGTCGGACGGGCACCGCGGTGCGGCCCCGCCCGCTCTCCAACGCGAAGCGTGCGCCGACCACGATCGGCACCGGCAGCCCGGCCCTCGCCGCCGATCGGGCGATGGTCGATCGACGGCTGGACGTATCCCGCCGCGCCGCGATCAGGGCGAAGAAGGCCGCGGCAGCGGCACCTGCGGCCACGAGTGCCACCACGACCGCACCGATGCCGACGATCACGAACGGGTCCCACGAGCGACCGGGCGACGGCTCGAACAGGTTAGCGGTGCCGTAGGGGAATCGGGAGGACGCGAGCCACGCGGCGGCTCCGGCCGCGACCGCGCCGACCACGCCGACCAGTGCAGGTGCGGCTGCCGCTGTGACCATGGCCTGTCGAGGGGTCATCCCGAGGGCGCGCAGGGTCTGCAGTTCGGTGGTACTGGCCGCGGCGTAGCGCGCGATCGCCTGGCCGACCAGGAACAGGGCGGCGACGAAGGCGGCGAGCCCGAAGGCCAGCAGGCACCGGGACTCGAAGGCGATGTTGTGCTGAATCGTGCGCCCCTGCTCGTACAGGTTCATGATGTCGAGGTCCGACCGACCGGTCAGCCGGGCGAGATCGTCGCTGAGCAGGGGGACGTCCGCGGGGCTGCGTAGCCGGACCAGCGCATTGACGAACTGGTTGTTCTCCGGAGACTTCCGATTGCCGATCGTCTCGAGCGGATACTTCGCAACGACGCCGGCCGAGATCTGGAAGGCGCCGTCCGTGTCAGGGGAATCCGACAGCCATGGGGACACGCCGACGCCGACGATGCGCACCTGAATGACCGGGCCGAGCATCTTCCTCGGCGACTGCCCAGTGAACGACGCGTCCAGCTGCTTGGCGCTCGGCAGGCGGAGCGTCACGGTGTCACCGACGCCCTTGTGGTGCTTACTGACGAACTTGCGGGTGACGATGGCCTCGTCGGCACGCGTCGGATCGGGCACTCGGCCGGCGAAAATCACCGGCTTCTCGACCGTGTGGAGGTATGCGTCATCTGCGGGCGGGAATCCGAGGCTCGAACCGTCCACACCGTCGACGGACAACGTGTAGTCCACGACGAACTTGGTGAGGGCGCGAACCTCGGGAAGCTCGGCAATCTTGGTCCAGTCGAAGCCCGGCTGATTTGCCAGGACGGCGACGGTCGCCGGCTGGGTGCGGGCTGCAAGGCGGGTGATCGAGCTGGCTCCACGCCGCGCGGCGGCAAGCGCCGACATGACGACAGCGGCGGACAGCGCGACGAGCAAGCCCAGCACGACGAGCGAGCGCCAGCGGCGGCGCAGTTCGAGACGAAGCCAGGTCGCAACGATGGTGCCCATGGTCACTCCGTCCTCAGGATGTGCGAGATGCGCATGCGGGCGGCCCGGCGCCCCGGCCAGGCGGCCAGAGCATTGGCGATCAGCAGCGCGGCCGGGCCGACGAACAGGAGCGTCCAGACCGCGGTGGGCGCCACGTACTGGATCGGCGTGTAGTCGCTGACTGCGCGCCAGACCGTTCGTCCTACCGCGAGCCCGAGGGGAATGCCGAACACGAGGCCGACGAGCGCGAGGACGGTCGCTTGGGTGACGACGACCCAGCGCGATTGCCACTGCGTCATGCCGAGGGCGCGCAGGACCGCCAGGTCGTGCGAGCGACGGCGAACGGCGGTGGCGAGCGCATGACCGACCGCACCGACGGCGAGCAGCGCAAGGAAGATGCCGAGGACGATCGGCAGGCCGCGCACCTGGCGCAGCTGATACACCTCGCTGAGCGTCTCAGGTTGCTCGAACCGGAAGGCGGCGAGGGCCGGGTCGGTCTTGGTCACGTACGCCGTCAGCGCGTCCCCGGCGTGCGACGTCCGGGCTCCCGGTCGCAGCGCAACGTACGCGAGCCGGAACTTGTGGCCGCGGAACACGGAGTCGTACCCGGCGTCGGTCAGCCAGCCGCCGTCGGCATAAGTGTTGTGGAAGCCGTTCGGGACCAGACCCGCGCCGACGACCTTGAGCGTGCGGGTGCCCTTGTTGCCGGTCAGGGCGACCGTCTGATCCATAGCGACGTGCAGGCCGGCCATGCTCTGCGGGGCCAGCAAGATCTCATTGGCGGCGCGCGGCATCCGCCCACGGGTCACCACTACGTCCAGCGGCTTGCGACCACCGCTGTAGCTGTACAGCGTGACCGAACCGCTCCCCCGCGGCCCGGTGGCGACCGAGATGCGGGCGTCGTCGACGCCGGTGACGTCGGGATTGGCGCGAAGGGCCGCAGTGAGCTTGTCTGCGGGTCCGTACGTCTCGCCGTTGTCGCCCATGAACGCCGAAAGCTGGAACGTCTGGCCGAACCGCTCCGGGTGGTTCGACGCGTCGGTGACGCCCTGCGAGAAGGTGAAGGCCGCCAGGATGCCGAGGACACCGGTGACCGCCCCAATCAGCGCAGGCCGCACCGGCACCGACGTCCGACCGCGGCCGGCCTCGAGGGCGAACCGGGTACCGATGACGACCGGGACCGCCAGCCCGCCCCGGGCCACCGTTGACGCCACCGCCGATCGGCGCGCCGCTACGTTCCGCGTCGCGGCGCCGAGCGCCAGCCGCGCCGCCGCCGCGGCCGCGAGGGCCACCAGCACGGTGAGTACGGCGATGCCGGGTCCGAGCACGACCGCGTCGAAGGAGAATCCGGGCGACGGTTCCAGCGTTGCCGCCGTTCCGATCGGGAACCAGCGGGACGCGACGTAGGCCGCGCCCACGGCGAGTACCGCACCGACAGCACCCGCAATCGCCGGCCCGGCAGCTGCGGTGCCGACGGCTTGCCGCGGGGTCATCCCCAGGGCACGAAGGGTTTGCAGTTCGCTGGTGCTGGCGGCGGCGTAGCGCACGATCGCCTGCCCGACGAGGAAGATGGCCGCCAGGAACGCCGCACCCGCGAATGCGAGCAAACACCTCGCCTCGAACGTGGCCTGGCGCTGCGCCGGTTTCCCGAATTGCTCGAGCAGATCCCACACATCGACGTCGGGCCGGCCGGTTGCTTTCGCGAGGTCACTCCGCAACCGAGGGATCGCCGCCTGCCCGCCACGTAGCCGGATGAGCGCGTTCGCCACACCGGTGCCGCCCCGTCGCAGGTCGCCGATCGTGTTCGACGGATATCTCGCCGCGACACCGGCCGACAACAACATCCCGCCGGGGCGGCCGGGCTCGTCCGAGAACCAGGGCGAGGCGACGACGCCGACGATCCGGATGCCGAGACGAGGTCCCGTCAGCGCACCGCCGGGACCGGAGCCGGCATGCGCCGCCAGCTCTTTCGGCGTCGGCAGCGCGACGACGACCCGATCCCCTACCCCCTTGTTCAGCCGGGAGACGAACCCCCGCGTTACGACCGCCTCGTCGGCGCGGGCCGCATCCGGCAGCCGGCCCGTGTAGACGACCGGCCGCTCGATCGTGCTGAACATGTCGTGGCCGATCGCCAGATCCGCCTCGAGGGCGCCGGGGAGGCTCACAATCGGGTACGAGGGGCCGAACAGGCTCAACTCCTCGACCTCGGGGAGCGCCCGCACCCGATCCCAGTCGAATCCGGGGGTGTTCGCCAGGATCGCCGCCGTCGCCGGCAGCGTCCGGTCGTACAACCGATGCGGCGCGCTGGCCTGGCGACGGGCGCCGGCCAGCGCAGCAAACACAGTGCCCCCGGCGACCGCGATGAGCAGCGCCAGCACGGCCAGTGAACGCCAGCGCCGCCGCAGATCGACGCGCAGCCAGGAAAGGACGACGGTCATGGCTACTCCGCCCTCAGCACGTCGGCAATGCGCAGGCGTGCCGCCCGTCGGCTGGGCAATGCGGCGAGGACGTTCACGACCAACAACGCCGCGGGCACGGCGAGCAGCATGGCGAGCCCAGCGGACGGCGCGACGTACTGCAGGGGCAGGTAGTCGGCCACCGCGCGCCACACCACCCGGCCCAGCGCAAGACCGGTGGGAAGGCCGATCAACAGGCCGGCGAGCGCCAGCACGGAGGCCTGCGACACGGTGACCCAGCGCGACTGAGTACGGGTCATGCCGAGCGCACGCAGCACAGCGATATCGCTCGCGCGGCGACGGACCGCCGTGGCCAACACGTGTCCGATCGCGCCGACGGCCAGCAGCGCGAGAAACAGGCCGAGAACGAGAGGCAGGGCGCGCACCTGGCGGAGTTCGAGCAGCTCGACGGGCGAAGCGGGCACGTCCAGCGTGAATCCCTCCCCTGCGGGGGCGCCGAGCCTCTCGTTGATCCGGCGGGCCAGTGGGCCGGTCACCCGGTCGGGCACGACGCCGTCACGCAGCTCGGCCAGGACGAAGTGGTACGTGAACCCCTCGAACAGGGCATCGAAGCCCTCGGGCGTCACCCAGCCACCGTCGGAGTAGGAGTTGTGCGGCCCCTGCGGTACCAGGCCGGTACCGGTCACGGTGTAGACGCGTGCGGCGGGCTCTGCGCCCCGCTCCGTCTTGCGGCCGGTCAGCTCCACCCGGGACCCGACTCCGATGCCCAGCGCGCGCATCGTCCGCTCCGCGAGCATCATCTCGCCGGCGGCGGCCGGCCGCCGGCCGGAGGCGACCACCACGTCGAGTTGCTTGGGTCCTGGAGCGACGGTGAACAGCGAGACCGAGTGGTTGCCGTCCTGCGCAGTCGCCACCCCGTTGCGCACGTCACCGACGGCGGCGACGTCAGCACTGTTCACCAGGGTCGAGGTCGCGACCTCGGACGGGAAGAAGTCGTGCCCGCCGACGCCGATGAAGCCCCCGATCCCGAACGTCTGCCCGAACCGCTCGGGATGGTCGGATGCGTCGGCCACTCCTGCGGAGAAGGTGAAGGCGGCGACGATGCCGAGCACCCCGACGACGGCGCCCGTCAACGCCGGACGTACGGGCACCGCACGGGCACCGCGCCCGGCCTCTAGGGCGAAGCGGGTGCCGATGAGAACCGGCACCGGCAATCCCGCTCGCGTCGCCGCGGCCGCGATCGTGGAGGGTCGCCCCGGGTCAGCGCCGCGTGCCGCACGAAGCGCCATCGATGCGGCTCCCGCGGATGCGAGCGCGACGAGCAGGAGAACCAGGGACAGCCCGGGGGCGGCAACGACCCAGTCGAGCGACCGGCCCGGATGCGGCTCGATCAGCCTCGCCGTGCCGATGGGGAACCAGCGAGAGACGAGGGCGGTCAGGACGATGCCGGCGACCCCACCGACGAGGCCGGCAACCAGCGGCGCCGCCGACGCCGCCGCGGCGACCTGTCGCGGGGCCATACCCAGGGCCCGCATCGTCGCGAGTTCGGCAGCGGTCGCCGCGGCGTGCCGCACGATCGCTTGGCCGACGAGGAACAACGAAGCGACGAACGCCGCGGCACCGAAGGCGAGCAGGCAGCGCGCCTCGAACGTGAGCTGCCGTTGCGTGTGGCGTCGCTGTTCCGGCAGGTCCCAGATGTCGATGTCGGCGCGACCCGTTGCGCGCTGCACGGCGGCGCGGAACGCCGGCAGTGCGGCGGCGCCGTCGCGCAGCCGGACGAGCGCGTCGACCTGGGCGGGATTGGTCTGCGTGCTGTTGGCGAGCGTGTTCTGCGGGTGCCGACCGACGACACCTGGGGAGAGCACGACGTTGCCGGGTGAGTCGGCGGAGTCCGCGAACCACGGGGCGCTCACGATCCCCACGATGTGCAGCGTGAGCCGCGGACCCGTCAATTCGGGTCCGGTGCCGTCAAGGCCCTGGGCCAGTTCGGCGGGCGTGGGCAGCGTCAGGCTGAGGGTGTCCCCGACACCGCGACCGAAGCGGTCGGCGAACTTGGGGCTGACGACCGCCTCGTCGTCGCGCGACGGGTCGAACACCCGCCCCTCGTGGACCACCGGCTTCTCGATACTGCGCATGACCTGGTCGTCGGCCGGCGCGAACGCACCCCGCTGCGAGATCTCCTGGGCCGCACCGGCCACGCCGATGTCGTGGGAGATGCCGTCCACGAAGAAGGAGTAGCGATTGAGAAAGGTGGTCAGCGTCTCGACCTGCGGCAACGACCGGATCCGGTCCCAGTCGAAGCCGGGCTCGTTGGCCAGCATCACCGTGGTGGCCGGCAGCGTGGCCACCTGCAGACGGGTCATAGCGCTCGCGCCGCGCCGGGCTCCCGCGACGGCCGACATCACCGTTGCCGACGCCGCTGCGACGATCAGCGCCAGTACGGCGAGAGATCGCCAGCGGCGACGGAGATCGAGTCGCAGCCAGGACAGGACGATGGGCATGACGCGCCTACTCCGCGCGCAGGATCTGCGCGACGTGCATTCGGGCGGCACGACGCCCGGGAACGGCCGCCAAGACGTTGGCGAGAAGCAGGGCCACCGGAGCGACCAGCAGCATCGCCCATGCCGCCCACGGTGTGACGTACTGCGTCGGCAGGTCGTCGGCGACCACGCGCCACACGGTTCGTCCAACCGCGAGACCGAGGGGTACACCGAACAACAACCCGACAGCAACCAACGCGGTCGCCTGGGTCAAGATGAGGACTCGGCTCTGCCGCTGCGTCATGCCCAGGGCCCGGAGGACGGCGACGTCACGGGACCGCCTGCGTACTGCCGTCGCCAATGCGTGGCCAACTGCACCGACGGCGAGTACCGCGAGGAAGACCCCGAGGAACAGCGGGAGCCTACGGACGTCCTTGAGCTCGGCCACCTCGAACGGGACCTCGGCCGGCTCGAAGGAGAATCCCGCGGCCTCGGGGACCGCCTTCGTCACCGCCTTCGAGAGCGCCGCGTTCGTCGCGTCGACGTCTGCCCCGGGGCGCAGCGAGAGCTGCAGCATGTGGAACTTGAAGCCGGTGAACAGCGCGTCGTAGCCCTCGGTGGTCAGGAAGCCACCTTCGGAGTAGCTGTTGCGAGGGCCTCCGGGCAGCAGCACGGAGCCGGTGACGAGTTGGCGCCGCGTCGACTTGTTGCCGACGAGGGTGACGGTGTCCCCCACCGACGCCTTCAACAGCTTGAGCGAGACCGGTGCCAGCGCCACCTCATCCGGGGTGACCGGCATGCGGCCGCGCATCAGCGCGACCGGCAACGGTTTCTGGGCGGCGTGGCTGTACAGAACGATCGTTCCCGTGTGTTCCGGATCCGAGGCGACCGATTGCCGTGCGTCGTTCACGCCGGTTACATCGGGATGATCGGTGACCGCCGCGACGATCTGGTCGGCGGGGACGAAGTCCTCGTCGTTCGTGCCCAGGTAGGTGTCGAGCTGCGCCGTCTGCCCGAACCGTTCCGGATGGCTCACGGCGTCGGACACGCCCTGCGAGAACGTGAATGCGGCCAGGACACCGAGGACCCCGCCGACCGCTCCGATGAGGGCCGGGCGAATCGGAACTGCGGTCGGTCCCCTGCCCGCCTCGAAAGCGAACCTGGTGCCGACCACAAGGGGCACTGGCAGGCCGGACCGGGCGGCGGCAGTGGCCAGGGCGGATCGTCGTGACCGCTGATCACGACCCGCGGCGGCCAGCGCGAACCACGCGGCGCATGCGGCTCCCACGGCGACCAGCAGCACGACCGCGGCGATCCCTGGGCCGAACACTGTCCAGTCCGCCGACCGCCCCGGCGACGGCTCGACTATCTCCGCGGTGCCGAGCGGGAACATGCCCGAGGCGACGAAGGCGCCCCCGGCCCCGGCCAGCGCGCCCAGGACGCCGGCGATCGCCGGACCCGTGGCCGACGCGGCGATGCCTTGCCCAGACGTGACTCCCATAGCTCGCAGCGCCCGGAGTTCGACGACGCTCGCCGCCGTGTAGCGCGCCACGGCCTGGCCGATCAGGAAAAGGGCGGCAAGAAATGCCGCGCCGCCGAACGCCAGCAAGCACCGTGACTGGAAGATGATCTGGCGCTGGGCCTGGCGGTAGAGGTCGGCGGTATTGGTGAACTCCAGATCGAGGTCGGGCTGGATGCGCGACACCGCGGCCTGGAACCGTGGCAGATCCGCTTCGCCGTGACGCAGCCGGACGATGGCGCTGACAAAGTTGAAGAGGTTCTTCGGGTTGCTCCCGGGCCCCACCGTGTTCTCCCGGTACTGCGCGACGACCGCCGGGGAGACGAAGACGTAGCCAGGGCCGCCAGGATCGTCGCTGAACCACGGCGAGCCGATGACGCCGACGATGGTCGTCTCGATGTGCGGCCCGGTGAAGGAGCCGTCCGGACCGGACGGCTCCTGCTCCTGCATCTCCTGGATCGTCGGCAGTTGGAGCGTCACCTTGTCGCCGACCTTCTTGTGCTGGGTGCGGGCCAGATTGCGAGTGATGACGACCTCGTCGGCCCGGTCCGGATTCCACATCCGTCCTTCGAAAACGACCGGCGTCTCGATGTCGTGCAGGACGGCGTCGTCGACCGGCGGAAATCCCAGCACCTCGTGCGGGAGCCCCTTGAAGGAATAGGTGTAGTCGAGCAGGAAGAGGTGCATGGCCTCGACGTCGGGAAGGTGGCGTACCTGCTCCCACGGGAAGTCCGGAGTGTTGCTGTACACGGCGACTGTCGCCGGCTTGGTGCGGTCGTGCATGCGCTCGATCGCGCTTGCGCTCCGCCGGGCACCGGCCACCGAGGCCATGACGGCGGCCGACGCGAGTGCGACCAGCAACGCGAGGACGGCGAGCGAGCGCCACCGCCGCGTCAGCTCCAGCCCCACCCACAGACGGACAAAGATCATGTGTCGGCGCTGTCCGACTCGACCTGCCCGTCCCGCATGACCACCTGACGGTCGGCGCCGGCGGCGACGTCGTGCGAGTGGGTGACCATGACGATCGTCTGCCCGGTGTCGTGCAGCCGGCGGAACAGTTCCAGGACCTCGATGCCGCCGTCACTGTCCAACGCACCGGTCGGCTCGTCGGCGAGCAACAGGGTCGGCGAGTTGACCAGGGCCCGCGCAATCGCCAGGCGCTGCCGCTGGCCACCGGACAGCACGGCCGGTACCTGCTGCGACCGATCCCCCAACCCGAGCAGATCCAACAGCTCTCGGGCCCGCGACTCGGCGGCCTTGCGCCGCATGCCGCCGAGCACACCGGGCAGGACGATGTTGTCGAGTGCGCTCACCCCGTCGAGCAGGTTGAAGAACTGGAAGACGATGCCGATGTGGTGCCGCCGGAACTTCGCCAGCCAGTTCTCGTCCCGGCCGTCGATGCGCTGCCCGGCCACTTCCACCGTGCCGTCGTCGACGGTGTCGAGACCGGCGACGATGTTGAGCAGGGTCGACTTGCCGCAGCCCGACGGGCCCATGACGGCCACGAACTCCCCATCGGCGACGTCGAGATCGATGCCGCGCAGCGCCCGTACCGGCGCCAACTCAGCGGTGAACGTCCGCCGCGCTCCGCGCAGGCGCACCGCCGAGGTATCCACCCGCGTCTGCTCCGTCTCACTCTGAACCACGGCACTCATGAACTGCTCCCCTGATCGAGTTGTTGATCCTCGCGACTCAGCCGGTAGGCCATGACGGGTGCTTCGCGGCCCTTGACGTCGCACGCACCGAGCGACTCCCAGGGCCAGTCCGACGAGCACAGCTGCACCGTCGCCTCGCTCGCGACCGTCATCCCGGCCGGACGAGCGAGGTCCTGCAGACGCTGCGAGAGGTTGACCGTGTCCCCGACGACGGTGTACTCGAGTCGCTCCGCGCTGCCGAGCATCGCCGCGGCGACGTCGCCGGTCGACAGCCCGATGCCGAGGCCGAACGGCGAGAGACCCTGCGCGGCCCACTCCTCGTCGAGCTCGCGCTGCAGCTGGTGCATGGCGATCGCGGCCCGCACCGCGCAGCCGGCGTGGTCGGCCTGGGGGTTCGGCGCGCCGAAGACGGCCATCACCGCGTCCCCCACGTACTGCATGACGGTGCCTCCCTCGTGGAGGATTGCAGCATTCATCTGCTTGCGGTGCGCGTTGAGTTGCCCGGCCAGCACGGCGGGATCGGCATGTTCGGCGATTCCGGAATATCCGCGGACGTCGGACATGAGCACGGTGACCGTCATCCGTTCGGTGCGGTCGATCGCGCCCTTGTCCGCGCGCAGCTTGTCGGCGAGCCCGCCGGGTAGCAGCCGGGACAGGGTCTGGCCCTGCTCCTCGCGATCGAGGATCGCGGTGTGCAGCATGCGCAACCGGCGCAGCGCATCGGCCTGGCCGGCCGACGCGCCCTTGGCCAGGGTGAGGAAGAGATCCTCGATCGCGTCGTTGATCTTCTCCGGCGGTACGTGCAGCGAACTGGCGATCGCCTTGACCGGCCGGCCCTCGGCCACCTGCCGCAGCAGGTCCTCCTGGTCGGCGCTCAGCGCACCCTCGGCGCGGACCGGCGTCACGAGGGAATTGACGATCTCGGGGTCGAGCATCGACCCGCCGGTCGCGACCTCGCGGATCGCCTGGGCCAACCGGTCGCCGTCGGCGACGCGGTCCTTCAGCAGGTAGGCATAGCCGGCGGCGCCGCTGGACAGCAGCTCGACCGCGTACTCCGGGCTGTCGTACTGGCTCAGGACCACGACGCCGGTGCCGGGGAACCGCTTGCGCACCTCCTTAGCGCCCTCGATGCCCTCGCTCTGGAATTTGGGCGGCATCCGGATGTCGGTCACGAGGACCTGGGGCGTCAGCGCCATCGCCTGGGCGATGAGCTCGTCGTAGTCGCCGGCCACGCCCACGACGTCGATCGTGGGGTCGCGTTTGAGCAGCGCCCGGACGCCTTCGCGGACGATCAAGTTGTCGTCGACGAGCAGCACAGTGATGGCTTGCACCGGATCATTACCGCCCCTGGCGGCCCTTGGCGACAAGGTGGCCAGGACGACGCGGCACGGGGTGGTGGCTACACCGGAAAGTGCTGGTTGGCGCCCGTGCCCATTTCGGCGCTGCTGGCCTAACGTCTGCGGTATGCGAGTCGAATCCAGCGTGACCTCCCTGTCATGGATCCCGTCCGAGGCGGTCAGCGGCCCGATGAAGGCCGGTTTCGCCACCGGATTGGCGCACTACGACCCGCCGCCGCCCGGCCACATCGGGGACGACGACGTGACGGCCATGCTGGCCGCTGACCAGTTCCGGTTCGGGAACGTGCTCACCGCGTGGGCCGAGTTCGAGGACAACAAGGTGGTTGCCCATGGCTCGGGCGGCGGCTTGCTGATCGGCGCGACCACGGTGCGGGTGGGCCCGATCGATGCAACCTTTCAGGCCGTGGGCATGCCCGAGCTCACCTACGCCCCCGAGATCGGCGACGGCCTGATCAGCTGGATCCAGACCGCCGGGGGGCGGACGTCCGTGCCGCTGCCCCGCAAGGTGAGCAAGCCACCGTACGTCCGGCTGCACGCTCCCCTGGTCTGGACGACGCTGCGTCTCACGCTCTACGCCGACGGCACCGCCCGCCGGGAACTGATCGGCGCGAGCCCGTTCCCGCGGCACTGGGTGTACGACGGGGCCGGCGAGCTGGCGCTGAAAGCCGGCGTCGCGGACTGGAAGCACTGGCTCGGGCAGCCGTCGTGGGCGGCCACGCCGTGGGGTGAAGAGGACTCGCCCGTCGTCTCGGCCGCCGCGGAGACCGCCCTGGAGCGCGAGTTGTCGGGCATGCTCATGCACGGCGCGCACGCCCCGAAGATCCGCAAGATCGACACCGGCGAGGTGCTCGCCCGGCAGGGCGACCCCGGGAACTCGCTCTTCCTGGTCCTGGACGGAATCCTCGAGGTCACAGTGGACGGTACGAAGGTCGGCGACCTCGGACCGGGCGCCGTCGTCGGCGAGCGCGCCGTCCTAGAGTCCTCGCCGCGGACCGCGACCCTTACCGCGCTGACGCCGGTCCGGGTGGCGGAGGCGCCGGCCGAGGCCGTCGACCGCGCGGCTCTCGGCGAGCTCGCGCAGGGACATCGGCGAGAGGCGACAGACAACTCGATCTCCCCGTGAAGGTCATCCCACTGGGGGTTCGGGGTTCGACAGCGGCGCCCGGTGCCGCGTTTGTCCGCTACGGCGGGCACACGAGCTGCGTTGCGGTGGTCAATGGGGGTACCGCCGCACCGCAGCTCGTGTTGGACGCAGGCACCGGGCTGTCCGCCCTTTCGGAGCTGCTGAACGGCGCAGCCTTCACCGGGCGCATCGTGCTCAGCCACTTGCACTGGGACCACGTCCAGGGATTGCCGTTCTGCCGGTCGATCGACCGGCCGGACGCGCAGGTCACGCTGCACGTTCCCGTGGCGTCACCGGCCGAGGACCCGGTCGAGCTGCTGGCCCGAGGGTTCTCGCCGCCTCACTTCCCGATCGGGCCGGAGGGGTTACTCGGGGACTGGCAGTTCCAGCCGCTGACCGCGGGTGAGGTCGACGAGACGATCACCGTCGCGCCGATCGCGCACAAGGGCGGCATCGCGTTCGGTACCCGCGTCACCTTGGACGACGCCACGCTCGCCTACTTGCCCGATCATGCCCTGCACCGGGACACGTCCGCGTCCGACCGACTGGCTGCCTGCGGTCTGGTGCAGGGCGCGGACCTGCTGCTGCACGACGGTCAGTTCCTCGCCGTCGAGGAGGATGTTGCGATTGCCTATGGGCACGCGACGATCGAGGAGGTTCTGCGACTCGCCGACGAGTGCCGCGTCGGTGCGGTCTCCTTGACGCACCACGGCCCGGCGCGGACCGACGACCAACTCGATGCGCTGGCTGCGCGGTTCACCCGGACACCCGCGGGTCGTCCGGTCACCTTCGCCCGGCAGGGCGTACCGATCGAGGTCCGCACCGTCCCCTAGCAGCTCAGCCCTGGAGAGCGCGGACAACCCGGTCGGCCTCGGCCCTGCTGAGGCTCGAGGAGATCACGACGACGCCGACGCCGTGCGCCACAAAGGCGAAGGACGTGCCGTCAGATCGCGTCGGCGGCGAACGGCGGGGTCCACCGGACTCCTCCGGTTCGACGGTGT
>JAVHVD010000286.1:0-4624 GCA_032160745.1 Pseudonocardiales bacterium | reverse complement strand
ACGGTGAACAGCAGCCCGCGCGCGCTGCCGGACCCGGCCGCATGCCGTCGAGACAGCGCGACCGGCTGACGGGCAGCGGCGCTCATCCGCACATTGTGGCCGATCAGCAACATGCTACGAACTATTGACGTATGCGGAGGCGAACGTAGAGTGATAGGCATGACGGACGACGGCGCTCCGGCGGTCGAGTTCCGGGTCGATCCCAGCCGCTACCGGCATTGGCGGATGGACGTGGACGGCTCGGTCGCCACGCTGACGATGGACGTCGACGAGCAGGGCGGTCTGGTCCCCGGCTACGAGCTGAAGCTGAACTCCTACGACCTCGGCGTGGACCTCGAGCTCTACGACGCCGTGCAGCGGCTGCGCTTCGAACATCCCGCCGTTCGCACCGTGGTCCTGACGAGCGGCAAGGACAAGATCTTTTGCGCCGGCGCGAACATCCGAATGCTCGCCGGGTCGCCGCACTCGTGGAAGGTCAACTTCTGCAAGTTCACCAACGAGACCCGCAACGGCATGGAGGACGCGACGGCGAACTCGGGCCAGACCTACGTCGCCGCGATCAACGGCACCGCATCCGGCGGCGGCTACGAGCTCGCGCTGGCCTGCGAGCACTTGATGCTGATCGACGACCGGTCCTCGAACGTCTCGCTGCCCGAACTACCGCTGCTCGGCGTGCTGCCCGGCACCGGCGGACTCACCCGGGTCGTCGACAAGCGGCACGTCCGGCGCGACCGTGCCGACTACTTCGCCACCAAGGCCGAGGGCGTCGGCGGCAAGAAGGCGGTGCAGTGGCGGCTGGTCGACGAGGTCGTCCCGCGGCAGAGATGGGACGAGACCGTGCGCGACCGGGCCGGCGAGCTCGCCGACCGCTCGCACCGGCCGGTCGACGCGACCGGCATCGAGCTTCCGACGCTGGCCAAGGAGCGCACGGACGACGCGATCACCTACCGCTACGTCAGCGCGCGGCTGGACCGGGCGACCCGCAGCGTCGCGATCACCCTGACCGGACCGGACGCCGATCCACCGCCTGACCTCGCCGCGATCCACGAGCAGGGTGCCCGGTTCTGGCCGCTCGCCGTCACCCGCGAGCTCGACGACCTGATCCTCGACCTGCGCACGAACGAGCTCGAACTCGGCACCTGGGTGTTCCGCAGCAGCGGCGACGCCAAGCGCGTCCTCGGCTACGACGCGCTGCTCGTCGAGAACCGCGACGACTGGCTGGACAACGAGATCGTCCACTACCTCAAGCGCACGCTGAAACGGCTCGATGTCACCAGCCGCAGCCTGATTGCGTTGATCGAGCCCGGCTCCTGCTTCGCCGGGTCGTTGCTGGAGATCGTCCTGGCCGCCGACCGCTCGTTCCAGCTGGCCGGCGTCTTCGAGGAGATCGACCCCGACGCCGAACCGGCCGCGATCGTCGTCGGTGACCTGAACCTCGGGCCGCTGCCGATGGGCAACGGCCTCACCCGGCTGCAGACCCGCTTCCTGGGCGACGACGAAGCGCTCACGGCGGTCGAGAAGTCCGTCGGTGAGCCGCTGGCCGCCGAGGACGCCGAACAGCTCGGCCTGGTCACCTTCGCCCCGGACGACCTGGACTGGGACGAGGAGGTCCGGATCACCGTCGAGGAGCGCGCGAGCTTCAGCCCCGACGCGCTGACCGGCCTCGAGGCGAACTACCGCTTCGCCGGGCCGGAGACGCTCGAGACGAAGATCTTCGGACGGCTCACCGCCTGGCAGAACTGGATCTTCAACCGCCCCAACGCCTCCGGCCCGGACGGCGCTCTGCGCAAGTTCGGCACCGGCCAGCGCGCCGACTTCGACCGGAAGCGAGTGTGACCGCATGACCGCCACCGCTGACTACACCGAGAAGATCCCGAACAACGTCGACCTGCACGAGGACCGCCGGCTGCAGCGCGCGCTCGAGTCGTGGCAGCCCAACTTCCTCAACTGGTGGGAGTCGATGGGCCCGACGCTGCCCACCGAGGACGTCTACCTGCGCACCGCGGTCAACGTGGGACGCGAGGGCTGGGCGCACTTCGGCCACGTCCCGATGAAGGACTACCGGTGGGGCATCTTCCTGGCCGAGCGCGCCGACGACCGGCGCATCGGGTTCGGCGAGCACCGGGGCGAACCGGCCTGGCAGAAGGTGCCGGGGGAGTACCGCGCCGAGCTGCAGCGGCTGATCGTCATCCAGGGCGACACCGAACCGGCCAGCGTCGAGCAGCAGCGCAACCTCGGCGCGACCGCGCCGTCCCTCTACGACCTGCGCAACCTGTTCCAGGTCAACGTCGAGGAGGGCCGCCACCTCTGGGCGATGGTCTACCTCCTGCACGCCTACTTCGGCCGGGAAGGGCGCGAGGAGGCCGAGGAGCTGCTGCACCGCAACTCCGGCAGCGAGGACGCGCCGCGCATCCTCGGCGCGTTCAACGAGGAGACGCCCGACTGGCTCAGCTTCTTCATGTTCACCTACTTCACCGACCGCGACGGCAAGTACCAGCTCGGGACGCTGAAGGAGTCGGCGTTCGACCCGCTGTCACGCACCTGCGAGTTCATGCTCAAGGAGGAGGCCCACCACATGATGGTGGGCACGACCGGCATCGATCGGGTCGTCGAGCGCACCGCGCAGCTGATGGTCGAGCACGAGACCGACGAGGTCGCCGCGTACGGCGCCATCCCGCTGGACGTGATCCAGAAGTACCTGAACTTCCACTACTCGGTGTCGCTCGATCTCTTCGGCGGCGAGACCTCGACCAACGTCGCCAACTACTACACCGCCGGGCTCAAGGGGCGGTGGCTGGAAGAGCGGCGCAAGGACGACCATCAGCTGACCGACGACGCGATCATGGTGGACGCGTTCCTCGACGGCGACATCACGCAGACCGAGGTGTCCGCGCTCGTCGGGCTCAACACCGACCTGCGCCGCGAGTACATCGTCGACTGCTCGAGTGGTGTCAAGCGATGGAACAAGATCCTGGACGAGGCCGGGCTGCCGCAGCGGCTGGCCCTGCCGCACGTCGCGTTCAACCGCAAGGTCGGCGCGTTCGCCGGCATCGAGGCCCGCCCCGACGGCACGCTGCTGCGCGCCGAAGACTGGGCGGCCGAGCAGGGCCGCTACCTGCCGACCGACGTGGACAAGACGCACGTGCGGTCACTGATGCAGCCGGTATACGAGCGGGGCAAGATCGCCTCGTGGATCGCTCCGCCGCGCAACGGGATCAACAACAAGCCGTTCGACTACGACTACGTCCACCTGCCGTGAGGCAGCGGACTCACGGCCGCCGCGTCGCGTGGCTGCTCGCTGCTCCGGGCTCGGCCGGCTTACCGGTCGGGTGACCATTCGGGTGCTTGCCGGCCTGCGACGGCAGCGTCGGCACGTGCCGCTTGGTCGACCCGCCGGCCGGATGAGTGCTCGCGCCGAGAAGCTCCCGGCAGTATCCGGTGACCGACTCGCTGCCGCCCGCGGCGGTAACCAGCACGCGGAACGCGGCACTCGAATCGGCCTTGCCGTGCTGGTGCGGACGGTGCAGCCACGCGTTGCACAGTCCGACCAGCGAGGGGGACGGGCTCGCCGAGGGGTCGTCCGTCGACCCGGGTTCGTCCGTACGAGCGGCGTGAGCCGACTTCGGCGCGTGTGCGGATCTCTGCGAATGAACGGAGGCCTGCGCGTGGGTGGACGCAGCTGCGGCGGCGTGATCCGAGCGTGGCGTGCCGGACCCCGTCGCGGAGGCCAACGCGATGGCGCCCACGGCGGCCGCGCTCGAGCCGACCGCAAGCACGCTGAGGACGAGACCTCGGCCGGCCGCACGTCTCAACATCCCAGAGCCCCGATCACCGGCGGATGCGCGCTGAACGCGCTGTCTAGGTGTTGAGCGTCCGGCCATACAGAATCGTTACAGAGGAAACTCGCACCGGGCAGACACCGCTCGTGAACGTCACCGCGCAGCCGCTAGGAGGTCGAGGCCGATGCTGGACGGCCGACCGCTGATCGACGTGCACCTGCACCCGGCCCGGCTGGACACGCTGAAGGTGCCCTGGGACGTCTGGGTGCAGGACTTCGACTCCCCGCAGCTGCGCGCGCTGTACGACGGGGATGCCATCGACCCGCAGGCCTTCGACGCGCTGCTCGCCGCCGAGGGCGTGGACGCCGCGGTGGTGCTGGCCGAGTACAGCCCGAAAGTCACCGGCATCCAGGCCGTCGAGGACATGGCGGCGCTGGCCACGGCTACCCCGCGCGTGCGGTTCGCGGCCAACGTGAATCCGCACCTGCATCACCCGGTGGACGAGGAGGTCACCCGCCAGCTCGACCTCGGTGCGGTCGCGCTGAAGGTACATCCCGTCCACGGCGGCTTTCCGGTGAACGACCGGGCGCTCTACCCGGCCTACGCCCTCTGCCAGGAGCGCGGCATCCCGGTCGTCGTCCACTGCGGCACCTCCACCTTCCCCGGCGCGCTCAACCAGTACGGCGACCCGATCCTGCTCGACGACGTGCTGCGCGACTTCCGTCGCCTCGACGTCGTCCTGGCCCACGGCGGCCGCGGATGGTGGTACGACGCCGCGGCGTTTCTCGCGCTGTCGAACGAGCGGGTGTGGATCGAGCTGTCCGGGTTGCCGCCGTCCCGGCTGG
>JAVHVD010000285.1:0-4504 GCA_032160745.1 Pseudonocardiales bacterium | reverse complement strand
CGGGGTTCACGTTGCATGCTGGGCGGATGACGGTGGACGAGGACGCGCGGCGCGGTGCGCCGGAGTCGATCTTCGCGCCGGCGCTGCGCTCGACGAGCGTCGGGCTGCTCATCCTGGTCACCCTGATCGCGTTCGAGGCGATGGCCGTCTCGGCCGCGCTGCCCACGGCGGCCCGTGCCGTGCACGGACTCGGCGCGTTCGGCTGGGCGTTCACCGGCTTCCTCATCGCCAACGTCGTCGGAATGGTGGCGTCCGGTCTGCTCAGTGACAGCCGTGGTCCGCGGCTGCCGCTCGTGGCCGGGCTCATCTGCTTCGTGACCGGGCTGCTCCTGTCCGGGACGGCCACCACCATGGCCCAGCTCGTCGCCGGCCGCGTCGTCCAGGGCCTGGGCAGCGGGCTCATCATCACCGCGATCTACGTCGTGATCGGCGAGATCTATTCCGAACGCGCGCGCCCGTTGCTGTTCGGTGCGATGTCGTCGGCCTGGGTCGTGCCGTCGCTGCTCGGACCGGCGATCGCCGGCGCTCTTGCGCAGCATGCCTCCTGGCGGTGGGTCTTCCTGGGCCTCGTACCGTTCAGCGTCATCGGCGGGTTGCTGATGATCCCGGTCCTGCGTTCGCTGCACGCGCCGACCCGTCCGGGCCGGCGGGCCGATCCGTTGCGGCTCCTTCGCGCGATCGCCGTCGCCGCCGGTATCGCCGCGCTCGAGCAGGCCGGCCAGCACCCGTCGCTGCTGTCGGCCGGACTCGCGATCGTGGGCCTTGTGCTGCTGGGCTGGGGGTTGCGCCGCCTCGTCCCGCCCGGCACGTTCCGGGTCCGCCCGGGCGTGGCCGCGCCGGTCGCCCTGCGCGGGTTGCTGGCCGGTGCCTTCTTCGGGGTCGAGGCGACGGTCCCGCTGTCGCTCTCGGAACAGCACGGGTACGGCGCGACGATCGCCGGCTTGCCTCTGGCGCTGAGCGGGTTCAGCTGGGCGGCCGGTTCCTGGTGGCAGAGCCGGGTCGACGACACCGCCGGACCCGAGCGAAGGATCGCGCTCATCCGCGCCGGTTTCGTCCTGCTCGGCGTCGCCGCCGCCGGCATGGCTCTGGCTTCGGTACCGGCCCTGCCGGGCTGGCTGGCCTACCCCGCCTGGCTCATCGCCGGCCTGGGTGCGGGGCTGACCATGTCCAGCGTCAGCGTCCTCTTGCTGAACTACACCAACAACGCCGACCGTGGTGCCGACTCCGCCGCCCTGCAACTTTCCGACGCCACGGCCAGCGCCTTGACCACGGGCGTCGCCGGTGTCCTCGTCGCCGCCGCCGCGCGGGACGCCATCAGCTCCACCGCCGGCTTCGTCACCCTGGACCTGCTGATGTGCGTCGTGGCCTTGATCGGCGTCGGCACGGCCTATCGCGCCCGCGCCGCACACCCTCCGGTGCAGAGCGAGGTCGGCGTGGCCCGCTAGCGTCCGCGCCATGACTGCGCTCGGCATCGTCTTCCGCCCCCAGATCGCACCCGAGAAGCTGCGGCCGGTCGCCGAGGCCGCGGACCGCGCCGGTCTTGACGAGCTGTGGCTGTGGGAGGACTGCTTCGACGAGGGCGGTATCTCGACCGCCGCCGCAGCGCTCGCCTGGACCGAACGGCTGCACGTCGGAATCGGCGTCCTCCCGGTGCCGCTGCGCAGTCCGGCGCTCATGGCGATGGAGATCGCGACGTTGTGCCGGATGTTCCCGGACCGCGTCGAGGTCGGGCTCGGCCACGGCGTGCAGGAGTGGATGGACCAGGTCGGTGTCCGGGTCGAGTCGCCGATGACGCTGCTGCGTGAGTACGTGGCGGTCGTGCAGTCGCTGCTGGTCGGCGACACGGTCACCGCGGACGGGCGCTACGTCCACATGCGCGACGTCTCGCTGGGCTGGCCGCCCGCCCACCGTCCACGGCTGCACGTCGGCGCGGTGAAACCCAAGACGGTCGCGCTGGCCGGTGAGCTCGCCGACGGCTTGATCCTGACCGGCGGAAGCACCCCGGACGACGTCCGCGCCGCGCGGCAGAACTACGACGCGGCGCGGGGCAACCGGGCCGGGCGGGTCACCGTCTACCTGGTTGCGGTGACCGGCGCCGACGCCGCCGCAGCGCTCGATGCGGAGGCCCGGCACTGGGGCTTCGACCCGTCCGCGGACTTCGGCGCGGCGGGTGACGCCAGGGCGATCGCGAGCGCAGTCCGGCGCTGGGCCGACGCCGGCGCCGACGCCGTCGTCCTGCAGCCCAGGGCGGAGGACGACCCGGTCGCGTTCGCCCGCTTCGCCGGTGAACAGGTCCGTCCGCTGCTCGGCTGACCGGGACGCCGTAAACTCGGCGGCGAGTGAGTATCGCAGGCGCGAAGCGCCGAGGAGCGGAGCGAGCGGGCGATGAGCGCTCGCGCGAAGAGCCGGAGGCTCAGTGCCCTATTTGGACCACGCGGCCACGACACCCATGCTGCCCGAGGCGATCGCGGCGGTCACCGAGGCGATGGGTCAGGTGGGCAACCCCTCGTCACTGCACACCGCCGGGCGCACCGCGCGCCGCCGCGTCGAGGAGTCCCGCGAGAGCCTCGCCGCCGCCATCGGCGCGCGACCGTCGGAGGTCATCTTCACCGCCGGCGGCACCGAGTCGGACAACCTTGCGGTGAAGGGCATCTTCTGGGCTCGCCGCGGCGCCGACCCCCGCCGCCGACGGATCATCGCCAGTGCCATCGAGCACCACGCCGTCCTGGACGCGGTCGAATGGCTCGTCGGACACGAGAGCGCCGACGTCACCTGGCTGCCGGTCGACGCGACGGGGATGGTGGCGCCGGCCGCCCTGCGCGCGGCCATCGAGCAGGACCCGGACTCCGTCGCGCTGGTGACGGTGATGTGGGCCAACAACGAGGTCGGCACGATCCAGCCGGTGCCGGCGCTGGCCGCGATCGCGCACGAGTACGACCTGCCGATCCACAGTGACGCGGTGCAGGCGGTGGGGGCCGTACAAGTCGACTTCGCCGCATCCGGGCTCGATGCGCTCACGCTGACCGGGCACAAGGTCGGTGGCCCGCCGGCCGCCGGCGCGCTGCTGTTGCGCCGCGACGTCGCCTGCGTCCCGTTGCTGCACGGTGGCGGCCAGGAGCGCGAGGTCCGCTCCGGCACGCTCGACGTTCCCGGTGCGGTCGGCCTCGCCGTCGCCACGGCCCTCGCCGTCGAGCGGCGCGAGACGGTCGCCGCCCGCGTCACCACACTTCGCGACGACCTCGTCCAGGGCATGCTCGACTGCGTCGACGAGGTCACGGTCAACGGGCATCCGACCCGTCGGCTGCCCGGCATCGCCAACCTGAGCTTCGCCGGGTGCGAGGGTGACGCGCTGTTGATGCTGCTCGACGCCCGGGGGGTCGAGTGCTCGACCGGTTCCGCCTGCTCGGCCGGCGTGGCGCAGCCCTCGCACGTCCTGATCGCGATGGGGGCCGACGCCGCCGAGGCGCGCGGCACGCTCCGGTTCTCCCTCGGCCACGACTCGACGGCGACCGACGTCGCCGCCGCGCTCGACGCGATCGCGCCGGCGGTCGAGCGGGCCCGAAGCGCTGGACTCACCTCGGTCGCGTCATGACCACCGTCCGGCCCAAGGTGTTGGCCGCGATGAGCGGCGGCGTGGACTCTGCCGTCGCGGCCGCCCGCGCCGTCGATGCCGGCTACGACGTGACTGGCGTGCACCTGGCGCTGTCCGCCGCACCCGCGACGCTGCGCCACGGCGCGCGCGGGTGCTGCACGGTCGAGGACGCGCACGACGCACGCCGGGCCGCCGACGTCCTCGGCATCCCGTTCTACATCTGGGATCTCGCCGAACGGTTCCGCGCCGACGTCATCGACGACTTCGTCAGCGAGTACGAGGCCGGCCGCACACCCAATCCCTGCCTCCGCTGCAACGAGAAGATCAAGTTCTCTGCGGTACTGGACCGCGCGCTCGCCCTCGGTTTCGACGCGGTCGTCACGGGTCACCACGCGCGGCTCGTCGACGGCCGGCTGATGCGGTCGGTCGACCCGGCCAAGGACCAGTCCTACGTCCTCGCCGTCTGCACGCAGCGGCAGCTCGCCCACGCGATCTTCCCGCTCGGCGACTCGACGAAGGTACGAGTGCGGGCGGAGGCGGCCGAGCGGGGCCTGGCCGTCGCCGAGAAGCCGGACTCGCACGACATCTGCTTCATCGCCGACGGGGACACCCGGGGATTCCTGGCGCGACGACTCGGCGCCAAGGAGGGTCCGATCGTCGACGCCGACAGCGGTGCGGTCGTCGGCACCCACGGCGGGTCGTTCGGCTTCACCGTCGGGCAGCGCCGGGGCCTGAACCTGCAGCGGCCGGGTCCGGACGGAGATCCGCGCTACGTGCTCGCCATTCGGCCGAAGGACAACACGGTCGTCGTCGGCCCGCGCAGCCGGCTCGACGCCGATGAGGTGCACGCCGAGCGGGTGGTGTGGACGGCCGGCACGGCGCCGGGGGAGCGGGTCCGGTGCGCGGTGCAGC
>JAVHVD010000284.1:0-3643 GCA_032160745.1 Pseudonocardiales bacterium | reverse complement strand
TACGCACGCGCCGACCGGCGCGGCGCCGAGACACGACGCGTCCGTACCGCTTCCGGTCTCCGCTGAGCCGAGCGTTCACCGAACTGTGGCGGGTCCGGCCGGCGCCTCTGACCCACCCGCGCCGCGTGCGGCGCCAGCAGCAGCGGCAGGGCCACGGGCCGCAGCAGCAGCAGCACCGCCTTCGGCAGGCACACCCGCCGCGGCAGGCACACCCGCCGCGGCAGGCACACCCGCCGCGGCAGGCACACCCGCCGCGGCAGCCGCAGAGGGCCGAGCGGCCGCAACGGTCACAGGGACCGCCGTGACCGCATCAGCTGCGCCATCCGGCTCCGCGCACGAACCAGCGGCGGCATCGGCGGACGGCCGCGGCCTTGCCTTCGCCAGCACTCGGCCGATGCGCCGCCTGACCAGCCAACCTGAGGAGCTGCGCCCGGCCCTGACGATCGCTCGCTTCACAAGCCGTCGCGCGCCCGCGCTGCCCGCACTCCCAGTGGCGCGTAGCGCCGCGGCAGCGACCCCGATCCCGGCAGCGGCCCGGCGCGCCGGAGCCTGGCCCGGGGAGCGGGCCGCGGCAACGCGCAATCGAGCGCACGTCACCGTCTCGGCACCCGCGCAGATCCCATCGCAGGTAGGTGGCTCAGCCACCGCGCCGACCACCGCCGTCAGCACCGCGCCGGCCATCGCGCCGGCCATCGCGCCGGCCATCGCGCCCGCCACCGCGCCCGCCACCGCGCCCGCCACCGCCGTCAGCACCGCCGTCAGCACCGCGGCTGCCGCTGCGCCACGCAGTGCTCTCGTCCTTGCGCCGCTCGGCCCGATCCGGCGGCTAGCAACATCCGCGCCCATCGCCGCACACCGCCCTGCCGACCCGACGCCATACCCGCCGCTGGGTCAACCTTCGGCGGCCGGCTCTCGGTTGGCCGGAATGGCGATGCCGGATCTGATTGCGTCGACCCGACCCTCTCAAGCCCGGCGGCACGGCTTGGCGAGCGGGTTCACACCGCCCGCGGCGATCGCGCCGGCGTCGACGGCCGGCGGGACGCAGCCGGTCGCAGCGCGCGCGAGTGTCACCGCTGATCGGCTCGTCACTGCGACCCGACCCGGCACTACTTCGCGGCTCACCCGCACGGCGTCCGGACCGCTCGGCGAATCCGTCGGCCGCACGACACCGGGGTCGCCGCCGCTGCGGCCGGGAACAGCCGCAGCCGCCGCGTCCGGTGTCGCCGGGTCCCGCGCGCACGCATCCCAGGCCGGTCTCCGTTCCGCGCTCGAGAACGTGGGCTCGTCGGGTGAGCTCGTCCTGCACCGCAGGTACCTGCCCGCACCGCCGCCGATCAGCGTGCGCCAGCCGTCCGGTACGCCGGCGATGCCCGCGGTCGCCCGCCTATCTGCGCCGACAGTGACAGCGTCAACCGTGGCCGCGACTGCGCGCACTATCGCCCCGCCCAGCGGGCTGGCGAGCAGGGCCGCACTTCAGTCGGCGGCGGCGGATCTGTTCCGTTACGCGAATCCCGGCCAGTCCGTCACAACACGATTCGACGACGCACCGGGAGGTTCCAGCGTGAGTACCTCGCCCGGAGGTCCCGGCTACGGCGGTCCGGCAGTCGGCAGCGGTTTCACCGCCGACCTGTCGCGATTCCCGGAGCCGGTAGAGCCACCAGCCATCCCCGACCGGGAGATGGAACGCATCGTCGAGAAGGTCGTCGAGAAGCTCGAGGAACGCGTCATCGACGAGCTGGAACGCCGCGGCCGGCGGCACAACCCGGGAGTGTTCTGATGCCCGAACTCGAAAAGGCCTTCCTGCAGCTGGAGAGCGGCACGCGCATCCCGTGCCTGTTCAACCCGGCCGCGATCACGCTCGGCCGCCGCAACAACTGGGCCGCCGACCCGATGCCCGGCAAGGGCGTGGCGAAGTTGCGCTACATCGGCGCCGACTCGGGCTGGCTGCGCCTGGACCTGACCTTCGACACCACCGGCGACGGCACACCCGTCACCAAGTACACGGGCAAGATCATGGCGCTGATGGACGTCGACCCGAGCGTGCCCGGCACCGACCCGGCGACCAACAACGCCCGGCCGTCGACGGTCACGTTCCACTGGGGGGACATCCACTCCTTCCCCGCGGTGGTGCGCGACCTCGGGCTCAGCTTCACCTACTTCTCCTCCACCGGCGTGCCTCTGCGCGCACAGATGCATCTCGAACTCCGCCAGTTCGAAGCCTCCAAGGCGTTCGGACCGCAGAACCCGACCTCGGGCACGCCGCACCCGCACCGGGTGCACCGCGTTCAGCCGGGCGAGACGCTCGACCGGATCTCGGCGAAGTACTACGGCGACTCCACCAGATGGCGCGAGCTCGCGCGCGCGAACGGCATCGAGGATCCGCTCGCCATCCGTCCCGGGGCGATGTTGAACATCCCGCGGCAGGGACTGTCGTGACGGCAATCGCCGCGATCGCGCCGGAGATATCGGTCGGCGGCGCTCCGCTACCAGCGTCATGGCGCGACGCCGTCATCGGGGTTCGGGTCGAGAAGGCGCTCTGCCTCGTTGGGCGGGCAACAGTGCGATTCGCCGACGCCGGATACCAGCTGTCGGGCACCGCCAAGTTCGCTCTCGGCACGCCGGTGAAGATCGCGGTCCACGGCAAGCCGGAGCCACTGCTGGCGGGGGTGGTCACCGGCGTCAGCCTGGAACAGAGCTCGAGCAACAGCCCCGAGCTGGTGGTGACCGTCGACGACTTCGGCTTCAAGCTCGCCCTGGGCACGCACGTCAAGACCTACTTGCAGTCGACCTTCGCCGGTGCTGTGAAGCAGGTCGCCGCCAAGGCGGGGCTCATCGTGCGTGCGTCGTCGTCCAACATGTCCGGCACCGTCCACGACTATCTGCTGCAGAGCGGCTCCGATCTGGCCTTCCTCAACATGACCTGTGCGCGGGCCGGCAGCGTGTGGTGGGTCGAGGACAAGACGCTGTCGATCGTCGATGTCGGAACCGTCAAGGGTGCGGTCAACGTCGCGCTGAACGAGGACCTCGTCGAGTTCTCGGTGCGCGCGTCGGGGCTGCGTCCGACCAAAGTGACGGTGAAGGGCTGGGACGCCGGTGCACAGCAGGACGTGTCCGGGGACAGCGCCAAGCCCGCCGTCACGGCGAAGTCCACGTTCGTCGACGGCTACCTCGACAGCAAGCCCGATCGGCTCATGAAGGCGGTGCAGTCGACGTACGACCTGAACCCGAAGAATGCCAGTGAGGCCAAGCTCATGGCCAGCGCCCTCAACAACGACTTCGCCTCGAGCGCCGTCACCGCGAAGGGCCGTGGCCCGGTCAACCCGGCGATCAAGCTGATGACGAAGGTCAACGTCACCGGGGCTGGGCCGGCATCTGGCGCCTACGTGGTCAGCCAGGTGGAGCACATCTATCGATCAGACGGCTTCCACACCCGCTTTGTCGCGGGCCCCATCCGTCCGGGCGGGCTCGTCGACACACTCGGACCACAGGCTCCCGACCCGGGCTTCGAGATCGACGGCCTGCTGACCGCGGTCGTCACGAATCTCGACGACCCGGACAAGGTCGGCCGGGTGAAGGTCAAGTACGCGGCGTCGGGCAACCTCGTCGAGAGCGCGTGGGCGCGCGTCGTCGGCCTCGGAGTCGG
>JAVHVD010000283.1:0-6101 GCA_032160745.1 Pseudonocardiales bacterium | reverse complement strand
ACCCAGGGTTCGGCGGCCTCGATGGCGAGCTGCGGGGTCACGAAGGCGTCATCCTCAGGGACGATGAGCTGCACCGGGATCTGCACCGGACGCGGGTGGGGACGGCCGACCGAGCCGAACATGTTGGCCCGGTACAGCATCACGCCGTTGACCTTGTCGTCGACGTGGCGTCCGGCATGGTTGTGACCGGCCGCGCGCAGCTTGCGGTCGGTGGCGGCGCTGCGGACCACCAACTCGGGCAGCCGCGGCACCTGGAACAGCACCGTGTAGTACGAGTGGGCGAGCTGGCGCAATGCCGCGCGGGGATGCTCGCGTCCTCGCCGCAACCACAGAGCGGCGTGCTCGAGGGACGGGCCGGAGATCGAGGTGAAGGTCGCGATGCGCCCGGCCAGCTGCGCACCGGCCAGGCCGGGCCAGGCTTGGATGGATCCCCAGTCGTGCGCGAGCAGGTGGACGGGAGCGTCCGGGCTCACCGCGTCCAGTACGGCGGCCAGATCGTCCGTCAGCTGCGGAATCCCGTACGCGCTGCGACGGCTGGGCTTGGCCGAGTCGCCCGCCCCGCGCACGTCGTAGGTGACGACATGGAACTCCTCGGCGAGCAGCTCCGCGACCCCGTCCCAGACAGTGTGGTTGTCCGGATATCCGTGCACCGCGACGATCGTCGGCGCCGCCGGATCGCCGTTCTCGTAGACAGCCAGCGTCACGCCGTCCGTGGCGGTAACCCGTCGTCGGGTCGGGGTCATCCGGTGTCCTCCCGCATTGAGCCGTACCGGTACCTGATACACGTCGTCGCATGTAGTCCCATGACTATTCCGTTGGTCGCGTCGGGCTGTCAACCGCCGGAGGAGTGAGGGCGGATACCTCGGGGTACGTTCCGAATCATGCGGAAGGCTGGGCCGCGGTGACCGCGAGGTCGTCGGCCCCTACGCCCGCGCCGCGGGACCGTGCGCGGGCGGAACGGTCTCCGCGGCTGACGGCGGACCCGGTGGGGTCCCGTCACCGAACGGGCGGCCACCGAGCTGCTCACGCCCGTGCGGCATCAGCCAGTTCGCGAGGTCCGGCCCGGCCGGGACGATGCCCGAAGGATTGATGGCCCTGTGCACAACGTAGTAGTGCTCCTTGATGTGCACGAAGTCGATCGTGTCACCGAAGCCGGGCGTCTGAAAGAGATCGCGGGCGTACGCCCACAGCACGGGCATCTCGCTCAGCTTCTGCCGGTTGCACTTGAAGTGCCCGTGATAGACGGGGTCGAACCGGGCGAGCGTGGTGAACAGCCGGACGTCGGCCTCGGTGATGGTGTCGCCGACGAGGAACCGCTGGCGGGCGAGGCGTTCGGACAACCAGTCCAGCCGGGAGAACAGGGCGGCGTAGGCCTTCTCGTACGCACGCTGGCTGCCGGCAAACCCGCACTTGTACACGCCGTTGTTGACATCGCGGAACACGAGCCCGGCAACCTCGTCGATCTCGTCGCGCAGGGGCTCGGGGTACAGCTGCGGAGCGCCGTCGCGGTGGTACGCCGTCCACTCGGTGGACAGATCGAGCGTGATCTGCGCGAAGTCGTTCGTCACAACCTGCCCGCTCGGCACATCGACCATCGCCGGCACCGTGATGCCGTGTGGGTAGTCGGGGTCGCGCGCGAAATAGGCATCCTGAAGGCGCTCGATGCCGAGGACAGGATCGCGGCCGTCCGGGTCGAGATCGAAGTTCCAGCTCCGCTCGTCGTGCGTCGGTCCGCAGATGCCCATCGACAAGACGTCCTCGAGGCCCAACAGCCGACGGACGATGATCGCCCGATTGGCCCACGGACAGGCCCGCGCGACCACCAGCCGGTACCGACCGGGCTCAACGGGGTACCCGTCGCGACCGTCCGCCGTGATACGCGTGGTGATGTAGTTCGAGTCCCGCTTGAAGCTACGGTCGGGGGCGAGATCCCTGGTGTCCGAGTCGGTGGTCACCCCAGAAATTCTGCCCGGGCAGTCGGCCGGTCGAACGCTGCGCTTATGCATTGCTCACGACAGTGTTGGCATGACTGCGATCCGGGCCAGCACCTCGTCCGTCGCCGCTCTCGGCGTGGCTGCGGTGGCCGGCACCGCGGCCGGCGCACTCACCGCTCACCTGCAGGGGGTCTTTCCGGCCGCCTGGTCGACCATCGCCAACTCCGGTGCTGTGTGGACGGTCGTGGCATTCGCGCTCGCCGCCGCACTCGGTCGTACCCGAGCGACCGCTGTCACCGCCGGGCTGCTCGTGCTGCTCGGTGAGGTGGCGGGGTACTACATCTACCTGGCCGCCCGCGGCCTGCCTGCGACCGAGACCGAACAGGTTCTGTGGACGATGGCGGCTCTCTGGATCGGCCCGCTGGTGGGAATCGCGGCCTTCGCCGCGCGGTGGGGGACCGCCGTACAGCGGATGGCCGCCCTCACCGGGTTGGCCGGCGTTCTCGCCGGCGAGGGCGGCCACCTGATCCGGCTCGCCGGGCTGCCGAAACCGGGCTGGGTCGAGGTGGTGCTGGCCGCCGTCCTCGCGACCGAGGCGCTGACATCCGGACGCGTGCCGGTCCGGATGCGCGCCGCGGCGCTCGGCCTGGGCGCGGCCACCGCTGCGGCCGTCTACCTCGCCTACGGCCTACCCCTGTTCGGCTGAAGCGTTCCAGACCGAACCGCCTGGACCGCCCCGCAGGAAGGCGAGAAGCAGCGAATTGACCAGGTCCGGGCTCTCCATCGGCAGCCCATGCGTGCCGGGCAGTACCGCGAGCCGGGCGTCGGGCAGCGTCGCCACCACGGCCAGGCTGTGCTCCACGGTCACCTCATCCCGGTCGCCCTGCAGCACGAGCGTCGGGGCCGTGACTGCGCCGAGCGTGCCGAGGTCGATCTCCGGCTCGGTACGGATCATGTGCATCGTCTTGTCGTAGACGATCTGGAAATGATCCGCGCCGTCGGGAGAGACAGCGTCGTACTCCTCGCGCAGGAACGTGATTGCCTGCGGCGAGTCGAGGAACGCGTCGAGATCGGTCCCGACGCGCTTGCCCGACGAGTTGTAGTACTGGCCGATGAGCACCATGCGGTGGACGAGGTCCGGTCGTCGCTGCGCGACGAGCAGCGCGACCACAGCGCCATCGCTCCATCCGACGAGGTGCGCCGGACCGTCGATCTCCTGCTCGAGATAGGCGATCGTGTCGTCGGCCATCAGCGAGTAGGTCAGCGGTCCCTCGATGTCCGGCGTGTGCGCATGGCCGCGCCGCTCGGGGACGTGTACCCGAAAGCCGGCTGCCACCAGCGAAGGTGTCTGAGCTGCGAATGAGGACGCTCCGGCGAACGCCCCGTGCAGAAGCACCAGAGCCTCGCCCGCGCCGGACACTTCGTGCCACACCTGCGTCCCGGCGACGTAGACGTAGGTCATGACTCGATTCCCTTCAGCAGCACCTCGTACACCTCGTCGGCCGCGCCGTCCGGGCACACGACGACCCGCGCCTTCGGGCGGGCGGAGATGACCAGCAGCAGCCGGTCGTACATCGCGAACAGAGCGGGCTCGCCGCCGAACGTCTCGAGCAGCCGACCGGCCTCAACATGGGCCGGCTCGGCGGCCGCTGCGGTGCGCGCCGTGAACCGGCGCACGGCCTCGTCCCGGTCGTCCATGAGCACGAATTCGATGAACTGCGCGCCGACCTCGACCGCGACCGCTTCGGCCTGCTCGAGGAACTGGGGGTTGCCCAGGAACTGGGGGAGCACCACATCGTGACCGTGGCCCAGGTGCTCTCGCGCCATCGTCAGGGTCATCGCCCGGGCCAGCAGGCCGGCTCGGGTCGGATCGTCCTGCCACCGGCCGAGCAATCGTCGGATGCTGTCGATGTCGAGGTTCAGCGCCAGCGGATGATCGTCCACGTAGCGCCGGGCGAGCGTGGACTTGCCGATGGCCGGCGGGCCATTGAGCACGATCAGGCGAGGCACTTCGGCACCGTATCGCTCAGCCTCCGCGGAGCGCAGTGACGCGACGCGTCGCCAAAGCAATGAACGCGGTGAGCACCGGCACCAGCCCCAGGGCGAACGGCAGCGAGGTGATTCCGGCCAGATGGCCGATCAGCGGCGGACCGCAGACGAAGCCGGCCCAACCCATTCCCGACACCGCGGCCACGGAGACGCCCGGGTGCATGCCGGGCAAGCGACCTGCGGCGCTGAACGCCGTCGGCACGACGATGCCCACTCCGGCGCCGAGCACGAAGAACGCGGCCAGGCCGGCCGGGACGGACGGCACGAGCAGCGCGACCGCGAAGACCGCGGTCGTGATCAGGGCGAAGGCCGGCAGCAGCACATCGGCGCGGTGGCGCACCAGCAACCGGTTCCCGAACAGCCGGACGGCGACCATCGACAGCGCAAACGCGGTGTAGCCCAGACCACTGATGGCGATACCGCTGCCCAGCGACTCACGCAGATACACCGCGGACCAGTCCGCCGCGGCCCCCTCGCACAGCATGGATGCGAACGCGACCGCGCCCAGCAGCAGCATGGAGCCCGAGACCCGTCGGCCGGATCCGGCCGGGCGCGTCGTCTCGCCGTCCGCCGCATCGAGCAGCATGCGGGTGGAGAGCCAGCCGGAGATCAGCAGCGCGATCGTTCCCGTGACGAGCAACTGCCGCGACAGCGTGACCCCGAGCGCGACGCCCAGCGTGCCGATGCCGGCGCCGGCGAACGCGCCGATGCTCCATCCCGCATGCATGCCGTTCATCAGTGGACGGTGCCGGGCCCGCTCGACGGCAATGGCCTGGGTGTTCATCGAGATGTCGAGAACCCCTTGGAACGCCCCCCACACGAACAACGCGACGAACAGGCCCGCGACCGTACTGACCAGTCCGACGAACGGTCCGGCTAGGCAGTAGCCGACCAAGCACACCTGGACGACGCGCCGGCTACCGAAGCGCGGGATCAGGTAGGCGGCGACGGCCATTGCGCTGACCGATCCGAGCGGCGTGCCGAGCAGCGCGGTGCCCAGCGTGGGATTGCCGATCGACAGGTGCGACTTGATGTGCGGGATGTGGGCGACCCACGAAGCGAACAGCAGGCCATGGACGAAGAAGGTCGCAGCGACCGCAACCTGGGCCCGCCAGACATCGCGATCGCGGGCCGTCGGCACCACTTTCGTCACCGTTCGAGACTACGGAAGGCCGTGACGATGCTCAGCTGATCGCAGCGAGTACGGCCGCCACCGCCTCGGTCATGGCGGCCCGGCCGGGGGCCAGGTACTTCCGTGGATCGACCAGCGAGTCGTCCGCGGCGAGGACCCCGCGGATCGCATCCGTCAGCGCAATGTTCAGTGCCGTGCCGACGTTGACCTTGGCGATGCCGGCCCGGACGGCCGCTCGGAGGTCGTCCTCGGCGACGCCCGAGGAGCCGTGCAGCACGAGCGGAACGGGCACCGCGGCGGCGATCGCTGACACGAGCGCCGTGTCGAGCGTCGCCGTCCGCATGGTCATGGCGTGCGAGCTGCCGACGGCCACCGCCAGCGCGTCGACGCCGGTCGCCGCGACGAAGGCGGCCGCCTCGTCGGGATCGGTGCGTACTCCGGCCGCGTGGGCGCTCCGTGGCGCGTCCGGCTTCCCGCCGACGTAACCGAGCTCGGCCTCCACCCACAGGCCGGCCGCGTGCGCCCACTCCGCGGCGGCGCGCGTGCGCTCGACGTTGTCGACATAAGGGAGCGCCCCGGCGTCGAACATGACCGACGAGAAACCCGCGTCGCCGGCGTGACGCAACAACTGCTCGTCGTCGACGTGATCGAGGTGCAAGGCGACGGCGGCGGCGGACTCGGTTGCCACGGCGCTCGCCGCCGCGGCGATGGGCAGGACGTTGCCGTCGTGGAACGCGACCGCGTTCTGACTGATCTGCAAAATCACGCCGACGCCGGCCGATACCGCTCCGGCCACGATCGCCTCGGCATGCTCGAGCGTGATGACGTTGAACGCCGCGACCGCGGAGCGGCGCCGGCTCGCCGCCGCGACGAGGTCGTGCGTGGGGACCAGGGGCATGGTGGCTTGTCGCCCGTCAGCTGCCGGCGGTGCCGGCGTCCACAATCGGTCGCATCCGGCGATCGTAGTGGCGCGACGATCACCGCCT
>JAVHVD010000282.1:0-8790 GCA_032160745.1 Pseudonocardiales bacterium | reverse complement strand
CAATACCGCCGGATCGCTCCGCAAGCGTCGCTCATGCCCTCACCACCGGGTTGCTCAGCGTGCCGATGCCCTCGATCTCGACGCTGACCGTGTCCCCGCTGACGATGGGGCCGACGCCGGCCGGGGTCCCGGTGAGGATCACGTCGCCGGGGAGCAGGGTCATGATGGCCGAGACGAAGGCGATCTGAGCGCGGACGTCATGGATCATCTGGCTGGTCCGGCCGTCCTGCTTCACCTCGCCGTTCACCCGGGTGACGACGCGCAGGTCGGCGGGGTCGAGCACCGTCTCGACCCACGGGCCGAGCGGGCAGAAGGAGTCATAGCTCTTGGCCCGGGTGAACTGCACGTCGGAGCGCTGCTGGTCCCGGGCGGTCACGTCGTTCGCCGCGGCGTAACCGAAGACGTGCCTGAGCGCGTCCTCGGGAGCGACGTTGCGGGCCGGCGTTCCGATCACCACCGCCAGCTCGCCCTCGTAGTGCACCTCGTCGCTCGACGGCGGC
Source organism: Pseudonocardiales bacterium (assembly GCA_032160745.1). Taxonomy (GTDB): domain Bacteria; phylum Actinomycetota; class Actinomycetes; order Mycobacteriales; family Jatrophihabitantaceae; genus Jatrophihabitans. The sequence continues at coordinate 8,290 of JAVHVD010000282.1, read as the reverse complement.
AATCGGATCGCGTCGCCGGTGCCGATGACCGCAGTGGACGGTTTCAGGAAGATCAGCGGCGGGGTGGTTGTCGCCAGCCGTGCCTCGTCCTCGGGTCGCAGCTCGCCCGCGGGCGCCATCTCCTTGATGTGATCGCTGTAGTTCTTCCCGATCGCCACCACCTTGCTCGGCAGGAACGGCGACAGCAGCCGGACATCCGGAAACGCCCACCGGTCGCCGGTGAAGGTGATCGCGCCGAACGGATGGCCGTCGATCGCGGCGACAGTGAGCGACTCGAGCGGTGAGCCCGCCGGGCCCTCGACCGTCCCCCAGGCGACGCCAGGCTCGGCGGAGGAAGAACCGGGATGGACGAAGCGGGCGATGCGCACGATGTCCCACGCTACCGGCCGGGTCCGGAGCACCTCCATCTCGGCCGGTCAGCCATAATTGAGACCGTGACGTCACCACTGTCGGCCATCGCCGTCGAGAAGCGTCGGCAATTCGCCGCCACGCTGGGTCTGTTCTCGATGCTGTTCATCGCGGTGGGGGCGGTCGCCGCGACCGGAGCGTCGACCGCGGTCGTCAAGGCCTTCGTTGTCATCGCGTTGATCATCGCCGTCGCGCTCGGGCTGATGGCGTGGGGCGTGCTGCACTCGGTGAAGCTCGACCTCGGCGCGCAGCGGCTCGACGCGGCCATCGAGGCGGCCGTCGTGAGCCGCGGCGGCTCGATGTGCGACTGCGGTCATGAGCACGATCCCGACGAGCTGCACGTCGTTGACGACCCCTGCGCCAAGGACGGCCACGGCGTCGGTTGCACCCACTCCTGCGACACCTGCGTCGTGGCCAGCATGCGGCGGGCGGCGCGGCCGTCGCCGGTCGTCGCCAGCCAACGAAGCCGCCCATCTCCGTACCCACGAACGCGATGAGCGCTCGCGCGAGCGCCAGCGAGCTTGCGCGCGAATCGACGACGGACCCGAGCGGAGCGAGAGGTCCTCGAGGAGATTCGCCTACGGCGAACTAGAGAGGCGGAGCAGCCCGTACCGCACGGCGTCGTGCAGCGCGAGCCACGACGCCTCGATGACATTTCCGTGCACCCCGACGGTGGTCCATTCGCGTTCGCGGTCGCTGGTTTCGATGAGTACCCGAGTGACGGCGTCGGTGCCGTGCTTGCCCGGCATGATGCGCACCTTGTAGTCGGTGAGCTCGATCTTCGCGAGCTGCGGATACGCCCGCTCCAGAGCCTTACGCAATGCCCGGTCGAGCGCGTTGACCGGACCGTTGCCCTCTTCGGTCGAGATGACCCGTTGCCCACCGGCGGTCAACTTGACCGTGGCCTCGCTGACCAGCGCCCCGTCCTCGCGTCGCTCGATGATGACGCGGTACGACTCCACCGTGAACAGGGTCGGTAGGGGCGTTCCGTCCTTGCCCAACTCGTCGCGCAGCAGCAGTTCGAACGACGCATCGGCGGCCTCGTACGACCAGCCCGCCGCCTCGCGCTCCTTGACTCGTTCGACGACCGTGCCCACGACGTCCGGCCGGGAGGTGACGTCGACGCCGAGCTCCTGGGACTTGAGCTCGATGGATGCGCGGCCGGCCATCTCGGTGACGAGAATGCGCTGGTCGTTGCCGACGGTGGTCGGGTCGAGGTGGTTGTACAACTCGGGGTCGACCTTGATGGCCGAGGCATGCAGACCTGCCTTGTGCGCGAAGGAGGACGTGCCCACGTAAGGCGCATGGGTGTCTGGGGCCAGGTTGGCGATCTCGGCGATCGCGTGCGCCACCCGAACCATCTCCTGCAGGCAGCCGGCGGGCAGGACGTCCTTGCCCATCTTGGTGACCAGGCCGCCGATGACGCTGAAGATGTCGGCGTTGCCGGCTCGCTCGCCGTAGCCATTGGCGGTGCCTTGGACGTGTGTCGCGCCGGCATCCACGGCGGCCAGGGTGTTGGCCACTGCGCAACCCGTGTCGTCCTGGGTGTGGATACCGAGCCGGATGCCGGCGCGACGGTTCACGTCCGACACGACGTCGTGGATGCCCATCGGGAGCATGCCGCCGTTCGTGTCGCAGAGCACGCCCACGTCGGCGCCGGCCGAGGCCGCCGCGTCGAGTACCCGCACTCCGTAGTCGGGGTCGTGCTTGTACCCGTCGAAGAAGTGCTCGCAGTCGACGAACACGCGTCGCCCCTCCGCGCGGAGGAAGGCCACGGTGTCGCGCACCATGGCCAGGTTCTCCTCCAGCGTGGTCCGCAGGGCCCGCTCGACGTGCCACACGTCCGACTTCGCGACGAGGCAGACGGCCGAGGTCTGCGCGTTCACTAGCGCGCGCACCTGCGCGTCGTCCTCCACGCGGACGCCGGCCTTGCGCGTGGCGCCGAAGGCCACCAGCACGGCGTTCTGGAGCGCGAGCTCCCCGGACCCGGCCCGCGCGAAGAACTCGGTGTCCTTGGGCATCGCCCCGGGCCAGCCCCCCTCGATGAAGCCGACACCGAGCTGGTCGAGAAGCCGCGCCACAGCGAGCTTGTCGGTCACCGAATAGGTGATGCCTTCGCGCTGCGCACCGTCGCGCAGTGTCGTGTCGAAGACGTGGAACGCGTCTGTCTGCATGTGGTCCTCGCGATCGATCTTGGGACGTCCGAGTTGTTCGGCGGAAACAAAAGACCCCCCGCATGATGCGGAGGGTCTGCGCGTCGGTGTGGAGCCGGTACCGACGCGCTAAGTGATAATGAGCGAGCTGAAGAGCACGGGTCGAGTGTGCCACACACCTGCGCGGCCTGCATCGACGACTACCTCGACACCCGCGCCGACGCTCCGCACGCGACCGCGCCCTTGCAGCTCTGGAGCTGATGCAGCACCCGCCGCAACGGCGTGAGTCGGCTCGCGGACACTGTCGCCGCGCGGTTGTCGAGCTCGTCCGGATCCCGGGCGAGGTCGTAGTACTCCCGCTCCCCGGTGGCGTATTCGACGTAGAGCTCGGTGGCCGTCCGAACCGCTTCGTAGGTGGGCGGACGGTCCGGTTGCCTGTCCGGGTCATCGGGACTGCTGCCCGGTCCATGGTGTTCGACCAGAACGGCCTGCGGCCAGTCCGGAGGCGCAGTTTTGCCGTGCAGCAGCGGCTCCAGACTCCGCCCGTCGCGCATTGCGGTGGGTGTCGCGCCGCCGAGCTGCTCGAATGTCGGCGCGAGATCGACGCTGGAGGTCATTGCGTCGATCGTCCGTCCGGAAGGGACGCCCGGGCCGCTGATGAGAAGCGGTACTCGAATGTCGGTATCGAACGCGGTCTGCTTGCCCGGGCGCAACCGATGCTCACCCAGGTGGAAGCCGTTGTCGGAGCTGAACACGAAGTAGGTGTGGTTCGCGGCGCCGGTGCGCTGGAGCTCGCGCCGCAGCCGGCCGATCATGGTGTCGACAGCCTGCACCGACCGGACCCGCTGTCTGAAGTCCCGGTCGATGCGCTGCTTGTCGGCTACCTGAAGCGGTGGTCGATGGGCCAGCCAGCGTGTCGCGCCGGTCGGGATCCGGTCGAAGGCGGGCGTGCGCGGCGCGTGCAGCGCCGGGAAGCGGCTTGCGTCGCGTGGCGCTGGGACGGCGGGCAGGTGCGGAGCGAAGGTCGCCACCTCGAGCGCGAACGGACGACTGCTCCGCGCAGCATCATCAACGAACCGCGCGGCCTTCCGCGACAGGACGTCGGTGAGGTGGTCTGCGGGCCGGTGTCCGTAGCTGTGCACCGTCCCGTTCTCGTTGAGGTTGTAGTCGAAGGAGGCGTAACCGTTGCCGGCCACGTCCCACTCGTCCCACCCGATCGGCTGGCGGAGCTGCGGCTGATAGCCGTTCAAGTACTTGCCCATGAATCCGGTCCGGTAGCCGGCGTTGTGCAGCGCGATTGCGAAGCTCTTCTTGTCGTCCCCGTGGGCGTTGTAGGCGCTGTAACCGCCGTCCTTGCCGGCGTTGGTGAAGACACCGTTGTTGTGCGGGAACTGGCCGGTGAAGATCGCCGAGCGGGACGGGCAGCACAGCGAGTCGACCACGAAGTAGTTCGTGAAGGCAGCGCCGGCGCGACGCAGCGCGGCCACGTTCGGCATGTACGGCAACAGGTTCGTCGACAGGTCGTCGGTCAGTACGAACACGATGTTGGGGAGGGACCGGGACGGCGCCGGGGGCGTCGACTGGGCCGGCCGGCCGGGATCGGACGACGTGCAGGCACTGACCAGGAGTGCCCCGGCGAGCGCTGCGCACAGCGCCGCACGACGCGAGCGACGTCGCACCGGATCAGCTGGCCGCGGCCTTCGCGAGGCGCTCGCCTATGTCGGCGGTGGAGCCGGGCTGCGTCGCGTCGCGGGTCGCGAGGTCAGCGGCGACGGCCGCCTCGACCCGCGCCGCGGCGTCGGCCTCGCCCACGTGCGCGAGCAGCATCGACACCGACAGCACCGCCGCGGTCGGGTCGGCCTTGCCCTGCCCGGCGATGTCCGGCGCCGATCCGTGCACGGGCTCGAACATCGACGGGTTGGTGTGGCTCACGTCGAGGTTGCCGCTCGCGGCGAGGCCGATGCCGCCGGCGATCGCCGCGGCGAGGTCGGTGATGATGTCGCCGAACAGGTTGTCGGTGACGATCACGTCGTACCGGCCGGGGTCGGTGACCAGGTAGATCGTCGTCGCGTCGACGTGGTTGTAGGCGACCGTCACATCGGGGAACTCCTCCGCGACCCGGCCGACGGTGCGGAACCACAGGTCGCCGGCGTTGGTGAGGACGTTGTTCTTGTGTACGAGCGTCAGGTGCTGGCGCGGACGGCCCTGGGCTCGGGCGAACGCGTCACGCACAACCCGTTCGACGCCGAAAGCGGTGTTGACGCTGACCTCAGTGGCGATCTCGTGCGGAGTGCCCTTGCGCAGCACGCCGCCGTTGCCGGCGTACGGCCCCTCGGTGCCTTCCCGGATGACGACGAAGTCGATCGGCGGTTCTCCGGCCAGCGGGCTTGCGACGCCCGGGTACAGCTTTGCCGGGCGCAGGTTGACGTGGTGGTCGAGCTCGAAGCGCAGACGCAGCAGCAGGCCACGCTCGAGCACGCCCGAAGGCACGGTCGGATCGCCGACGGCGCCGAGCAGGATCGCGTCCTGTCCGCGGATCTCCTCGAGCACGGAGTCCGGGAGCACCTCGCCGGTTCGGTGCCACCGGCTGGCGCCCAGGTCGTACTCCGTCCGCTCCACCCCCGGATGGACGGCGTCGAGCACGCGCAGCGCCTGTTCGGTGACCTCGATGCCGATTCCGTCGCCCGGGATGACCGCTAGCTTCATGCTCGTCAGCCTAGTGCAGGTCAGTTCCGACTCTCAGCTAGTGGACTCGATATCTCAGTATCCGGGACGTAGGTGGGCAGCTCGCGCATCCTGCGCAGCGGCGAGAAGTACACCGGCAGGAACGTCAGGCAGCTCCCGATCGCCACGACGAGCAGGGTCGCGCGGACGCCGATCGCGGCGCCCAGGACACCGCCGAGCAAGCCGCCGAGCGGCATCGTGCCCCACACCAGGAAACGCATCGTGGCGTTCATCCGGCCGAGCAGGTGCGGCGGGCACAGTGCCTGACGGAAGCTCACCTGGGTGATGTTGTAGACGACGACAGCGCCCCACATGAGGATCTGCGAGGCGGCGTAGAGCACGAGCGTCCAGTCCCGGTGCAGGAACGGCGCGACGAACGCCGTCGGCGCGAAGGCCAACGCCGACATCCAGATGGCCGGCCCCTGCCCCACGCGGTCGGCGATGCGCGTCGTGACCAACGAACCGAGCAGGCCGCCGAGCGCAGCCGTGGAGGTCAGCAGGCCGATCACGCCTGCCGACAGGTGCAGGTTACGGGCCAGCAGGATGTAGGTGACCCCGACAGCCATCGTGCTGAACAGGTTGGACGAGCCGGTACACATTGCGATGGACCGGAGCATCCGATTGCCGAGGACGAAGGTGAGCCCCTCCTTCATCTCCCGCCCGAGGTGGCGGTCGGGTTTGCGCTCGGGCTTCGGCGGGCGGGCGCGGATCGCGGTGATCCACGCGGCCGACCACAGGAAGCTCAGCGCGTCGACCAGCACCGCGAACGGTGCGGTCAGGGCCTGGATGAGCAGCCCGCCGACGCCGGGACCGGCGATCTGGCTCACCGATTCGCTCGCCTGCAGCTTGGCGTTGCCCTCGACGATCGCACTCCGGTCGACCAGCTGCGGCAGGTAGGACTGGTAGGCGACATCGAAGAAGACGGTGCAGACGCCGGTCAGCAGCGCGACGACATAGAGCTGACCGATGCTCAGGGCCCCGAAGGCCTGCGCCAGCGGGATCGAGGCCAGAGCGAGTGCACGCAGCACGTCGTTGACGATGAGCACGGCGCGGAAGCGCATCCGGTCGACCCACGCGCCCGCAGGCAGGCCGACGACGAGGAAGGCCGCCGTCTCGAAGGCGGTGAGCAGCCCGACCTCGAAGGTGGACGCGTGCACGACGAGGATTGCGACGAGCGGCAGCGCGAGCTGGCTGACCATCGTCCCGAACTGACTGACGGTCTCGCCGATCCACAGCCGACGGAAGTCGAGGTGGTGCCACAGTCCCCCGCGCCGCCGGATCGTCTCTACTGAGGTGGGCGCATCGGTCACCTTCACACTGTGCCGCCACTGATTGGGAAATGTCAATCAGTTATCGTGAGCGGATGAGCGCCGTCGACCCGCTGCCGCCGGAGACTCCGATTGGGCAACGGCGCGTCGCCACCGAGGCCGAGTCCAAGGCGCTCGCGTCGACGCTGCGGATGCGCATATTGCGCGTGTGCCTGCACGAACCGCACTCGAACAAGGAGATCGCCGGGGTCCTCGGGAAGGATCCGGCGACGACGCTGCACCATGTGCGGCGACTGATCGACACCGGCTTCCTGGCGGCACAGCCCGTCCGCCGCGGCACGCGTGGCTCCCGGGAGATCCCGTATCTGGCGACCCGGAAGTCCTGGCGGCTCAGCATCCCGTCGGGGAACGGCATCCTGCTCGACACCTTCCTCGAGGAGGCGGCGCAGGTACCCATCGACGAACTCGACACAGCGCGCCTCGGCCTGCTCCTCTCGGACGCGGAACGCGACGAGTTGATGGACGACCTGATGGGCGTGTTGGAGCGCTACCGGGTGCGCACGACGCCGCCGGAGGGCCGCCCGGCCGAAGACGCGCGAGCCTGGTCGCTCTTCCTGGCCGTCCACGCGGACCCCAACCAGCTGACTTGATCGTCCCGCGTTCCGTTGACTGGCGCCTTACGGGCCGACTGGCGCCATAGAAGGCGCCAGTCAACGGGCAAGGCGCCAGTCAACGGGAACGGGCAGCCAGAACGGGCAGCCGGAACGGGCAGCCGGAGGGGGCAGCGGGAGGGGGCAGCTTCAGCGCTGAGCGGTGCCTTCGACGTAGTCGTCGTCGGAGGCGACCCAGGACATCAGGCCCCGCAGCTTGCGGCCGGTGTCCTCGATCGGGTGTGCCTCGCCCTTCGCGCGTAGTGCCTTGAACTCCGGCGCTCCGGCGTCCTGATCGGCGATGAACCGCTCCGCGAACTTGCCGCTCTGGATGTCGGCGAGCACCGCCTTCATGTTCTCCTTCACGTGCGCGTCGATGACGCGCGGTCCGGAGACGTAGTCGCCGTACTCGGCGGTGTCAGAGACCGACCAGCGCTGCTTGGCGATGCCGCCCTCGTACATGAGGTCGACGATCAGCTTGAGCTCGTGCAGGCACTCGAAGTAGGCGATCTCCGGCGCGTAGCCGGCCTCGATCAACGTCTCGAAGCCGTACATGACGAGCTGGGACGCACCGCCGCAGAGCACCGCCTGCTCACCGAACAGATCGGTCTCGGTCTCCTCGGTGAAGGTGGTCTTGATCGCGCCGGCGCGGGTGCCGCCGATCGCCTTGGCGTAGGACAGCGACAGGTCGAACGCCTTGCCGGTGGCGTCCTGCTCGACCGCGACGAGGACGGGCACGCCCTTGCCGTCGACGAACTGGCGCCGGACGAGGTGACCTGGCCCCTTGGGCGCGACCATCGCGACATCGACGTTGGCCGGCGGCGTGATGTAGCCGAAGCGGATGTTGAAGCCGTGCCCGAAGAAGATCGCGTCACCGTCCTTGAGGTTCGGCGCGATCGAGTCGGCGTAGAGCTTGCGCTGGGCCGGGTCGGGTGCGAGCACCATGATCAGGTCCGCCTCCGCGGACGCCTCCCCCGGCGTGAGCACGCGCAGCCCTTCGTCCTCCGCCTTGCCGCGGCTCTTAGAGCCCTCGGGCAGCCCGACGCGGACGTCGACTCCCGAGTCGCGCAGCGACAGCGCGTGCGCA
>JAVHVD010000281.1:0-15049 GCA_032160745.1 Pseudonocardiales bacterium | reverse complement strand
GCGTGCTTCGCGCCGTCCGCGACGTCGAACTGGCCGAGCGGCTCTCCGCCGTTGTCCCAGACCGCCGCGTGCGTGTAGCCCAGCGCGGCCAACTGCTCCCACACTCGGTCGGGGTCGGTGAATCCGGCGTTACGGGCAAGCCGCGGGTCGAACTCGAGCATGATGACCGGCCCGACGTCCTGCCAGGTCTCGGCGATGGCCGGGGCGAGGGCGACATCGAGCCCGTCGGTGTCGGTCTTGACCAGCCGGAGGGCGTCGAAGTCCGGGTAACGCTGCCGCAGCTCGGCCACCGTCAGTGTCGTGATCTTCGCCGCGGCGTCCTCGACGAAGTGAGTGGTGCCGTGATTGCGGACCGGAGTGGCGCCCGACCACGAGGATTCCGGGTGGGCGAGAAAGACTTCGGCGATGGTGACGCGAGGATCGTTGCCGACGTTGCGGCGCAGGTAACCGGCCCAGTACGGGTCGCCCTCGACGCACAACACCCGGGCTGACGTCCGGGCGACTATCTGCGCGGCCGAGTCGCCGATGTTCGCGCCGACGTCGAGCACCAGCAAGGGAGCGTCGTCGCCGAGCCGCTCGCGCAAGAGGCCCGCCATCTCGACGAGGTTCTGTCCGTAGGTGGGGCAGGCCTTGGCGTAGTCGGGCAACAGATGCGACCACGGCAGGTAGAGATCCACCCCCTGCACGTGGCGCCGCACCGCTCGGTTGGGCATCGCGCGCCGCCACGGCGCATGGGCGCGAAGGTAGATCGCGGCGCGTTGGCTTCGAGTCGGAAGCATGCTGGTCAGCTCAGTTGTCGGGCCGCTGTGCTTCGAAGAACATGCTGTCTTCGCGCAACTCGACGAGCTCGAGGTCCGGGATCTGGCCGTCCCGGAACTTGTGCTCCTGGATGTCGCTGAAGCCGGCCTCGGACAGCAGCATCCGAAGGAGACCTCGTGTCGGCTGCCACTTGTGCCAGTTCGAGCCGGCCACGAAGGCGACCGCGGAGCGGCCACTCGGCTTCGCGGTCGGGTGCGCGCGCAGCATCTCCTGGTACTTCAGGGCAGCCTGGCCGCCCGGATCGTCTCCGGCGTCGAGGAGGTCGCGAGCCCACTGCTCCCCGTCCGGCAGAGCCAGGCGAAGCAGCCCACCCGGACGAAGGACCCGGTGGCACTCGGCGAGCAGGGCGCGCGCATCGTCGAGGTAGAGGTGCTCGAGCATGTGCGAGGAGTAGACGGCCTCGGCCGTGCCGTCCGCGTAGGGAAGGGGCTTGCTCAGGTCCCGCCGGATGATGTTGGCCGGCCACAGGTGCAGATGATCGGAGTGCAGCACCTTCGCCTTGAACAGCGCCGAACGGATGCGCGGGTGGCGCCGCATGACGATCATGGGGGACCGGTCGTAGTTGTCCCAGCCCTCGGGCGCGTTGTGTCCACAGCCCAGATTGAGGCGCGCACCCCGGGGTCGATCAACCTCTGCTCGCCGCTGGACCGCTGCGTCGCCTGCCATCGAACTCCGTCGTGGGTGATGTGAGAGCCGGCGGCAGTCGAGCCCGCTGGCTGAGTACGGTCGGCACCCTACCTGACGCGTGAGGCGCTCGCGTGTCCTGAGTTCTGTACGCTGCCCGAGCCAAACCGAACCCGGCCGCACCGGCATCGTCGGGTCGATTGTGCGGCATCGGACGATCTAACGATCTGGAGGCATGGGTGGCTGAGGATGTCGAGGTGACGCCGCGACTGCGCGACTGGGCGATGCGTACCGTCCGCTGGGAACCGGCGCGCGACGCGGTGAAGGTCGCCGCTCGTCAGGTGGCCCGTGCTCGGGGCTTTGCACTTGTCCGAACCAACCGGGTGCCGGACATCGCGACAATCTTTCTCGCCTCCTCACCGAAGGCGGGCAGCCAGTGGGCCAAGGCGGTCTTCGATCACCCGGTGGTCCGCCAGAAGACCGGCCTCTTCACGCTGCCGCAGCTGGACTACCAAGCGCTCAAGCCGAGGAGGTTCCCGGCCGGCACGCTCGTTCCCGGGCTCTATGTCTCGTACCCGCACTACCTGAAGATCCCGAAGCGGTTCTCGTACCGGACGATCTACATCTTCCGCGATCCGCGCGAGCTCGTGGTCTCCGCCTACTTCTCCGCGACGGAGACCCACCGGATCATCGGCAAGTTGGGCGATGTCCGGCAGCAGCTGCAATCGCTGCCCATCGATGAGGGCCTGCTGCAGATGATCAGACTCCTCGGCTTCCGGCTCGAGGAGATGGCGACCTGGGCCGGGGTCGACGACCCGTCAGTACTGTTCTGCCGTCTCGAGGAGATCGGCGCCGATCCCCGGGACAACGTCGCCCGGATGTTGAAGCACTGCGGCGTGACCGTGTCCGCAGACGAGTTCGAGACCGTGCTGGCCGACACCTCGCGCGAGTCGTTGCAGCGCAAGGACCTTTCCGGTCGCACTCCCGGATCCGAGTCGCACTACCGGGTCCAGCGGCGCAGCTACCAGGACCTCTTCACCGCAGAGCACTACCAGGCGATCGAGGACATCGTTCCCGGACTCGTCCAGCGCCTGAACTACCCACCGCCGCCCAGCTAGGAGGGCTCGTCCACCGCTGTCGGCCGGCCGGCCGCGTCCATTCCCGCGGCCGGCATCGCGGCGATGAGTCCCAGCGGTACGTAAGCGAGTCGGTCGGTGAGCGCGGCTTGCACGAACACGAACACGCCGCCGGCGACCGCGGACACGAACAGCGGGTAGGCCAGCGGCTCGATCTTCATCCGGTTGAGGCTCGTGAGGATGCCGGACAGCAGGAAGATCACGTAGCCCACGAACAGCAGGATGCCGCCCGCGGCGAGCGCCTGGAGGTACACGTTGTGTGCCTCCTCGGCCACTTGCATGCCGACACCGTCGATCGGGCTGTGCAGGAAGTCCAGATAACCCTGGTGGTGGACGATCGCGCGCTGCGAGTCGCTTCCGCTCACCGAGTTGTCGCCGCCGGACAGCCGGACGGCGTGCAGCAGCGACGCCCCGATCGACGGATTCAGCGCGAAGACGACCGCTGCGGCGCCCCCCGTCAGCAGCGCGACGGTCGGCAGGATGTCGCGATAGCGCGGCATGACGACGAACGACAGCAGCGCCGCGGCCGGCCCGGCGCCGGCACCGGCCCGCGACCCGGAGGCGTAGAGCCCGACCACGAGCGCGATGAGAAGGAGCAGGGCAAAGACCCGGCTGCGTAGCCGGGGCGAGCGGAGCTCCCACAGGACGAAGGGCAGGGCGAGTACGCAGGTCATCGCGAGGAAGTTGGGGTGCAGGGTCAGACCCGGCGCCCGTCCGCCCAAGGCCGGTCGCTTCGTCAGCGACAGCGACAGGTGCGTGACACCCAGCAGGTCGGAGAAGCCGACGAAGGCCGAGATCGCGGTCCCGAGGACGAACGCGGCGGCGCCGCGGTACAGCGCGCGCGGGTCGTGCAGGAGGGCGAACCGGTACATCATCGGCAACCCGATGACCGGGACGAGGAACTTGAGGCCGACCTGCAGGTTGCCCTGGATCTCGACATTGCCGCGGATCACCGTGGGTCCGCTGATCACCAACCGGTGTTCGAGGTAGAAGGGGTCGGTGGGGAGCACCTCGTGCAGGATGGTGACCAGGAAGATGAGCGCCCCGAACTGCCACACCCACGGCGGCAGCTTGGGCCACACCCGGCCGAGGTCCGCGGCGAAGAAGACCAACAGCGCCAGCAGCAGGAACGCGTCGCCCGGACGCAGTCCGTACTTCCAGCCGTTCCACGGAATCGTCGCGCTCGAGATGTAGGCCAGCGCGAGCGCGACCCGCACGATCCCCGAATTGGACGTGGCGGAGCGCGAGGGCGCCTCGACCGCGGTTGACACCCGCAGAGTATGACCACTCGCCGCGATACAGGCCACCGCGGCACACCCTGTCCGCAGTTGCTGCGCAAAACCCGGCCAATACACTCGCGCCATGATCGGACGGGTCGGCAACGTGACTGGTCGCTTGGCGCACGCGGGATACGACGTGCGCCGGGTGGCGCAGACGCGGCGCACTTTCGTCAATTGGCCCACCGTCCTACGGCAGATGACCGGCGAGCGGTTCGGGCGCGGCCCCGACACCCTCGAGTTCGTCACTCGCGGCGGGATCCGGCTCAGTTGCCCGAACGTGCCGGGCGCGCGGCTGCCGATCTATGAGCAGTACGCCGACGACTGCTACCGGCTGCCCGAGATCCTCGCGCCCCTGCAGGGCCGGCCGATCCAGGTGCTCGACATCGGCGCCCACATCGGTTCCTTCGCGATCAATCTCGTCGGGCTGCACCCGCAGGCGCGGGTCGATTGCTACGAGCCGTCGCCGCAGAGCGCGCGCTTCCTGCGCCACAACATCGAACAGAACGACCTGGGCGGGCGGGTCGTCGCGCACGAGGTCGCGCTGGCCGACAAGGAAGGCACCGCGCTGCTCGACGACAACGACGCCGGCAGCGTGCACAACGGGCTGATGCTGGCCGATCAACGACTGGTGGACGGGGTCGAGGGGCTCGATCGGCGGCATGCCGTGGAGGTACCGACGACGACGTTCGACGCCGCCGTCGCCGCGGCCGCGGCACCGCCGGACGTCGTGAAGATGGACTGCGAAGGCGGCGAGTACGCGATGGTGTACGCGTCGTCGAAGGCGCTGTGGGCCTCCGTGTCGCGCGTGGTGATGGAGTACCACCCAGTCGCCGGCGAGTCGTGGGACGAGCTCCGGTCATGGTTCGAGAGCGTCGGCCTGTCCGTCGCCCGCCACGAGCCGAAGGGGCAGGGCCTCGGCACGGCCTGGCTCGCCCGGAACGCCGGGTAGCTCGACCGACATGGTTCGCCTCCCACCACGTCTGCGTCCCCTCTTTCCGTACCTGAAGCCTGCCTACACGGCGGCGACTCGGGCGGTGGCGCCGCTGAGCGTCAAGCTGGCCACGATGCGCGCGACCGGCCTGCCGACCGGTTCGGTCGCGACCGTCGAGGAGGCCGCCGCGGCCACCGGTGGCCGGTGCGTCCTCGCCCGGCCGGCCGAACCGATCGTCCGGAAGCCGCCCCGGCCCGGCTCGGCCGATCGCGTTTTCGCCGAGCAGCTCGTCGAGACTGCGCCCCGGACGGTTGTTGCCGAGCTGCCGGGCGGGCGGCTGCTCGGGCCGCACCACGCGGTCATCGACGGCAACGGCGACCTCGTGTACGAGCTCTCCTACTATTTCGGCACGACCCGTCCGCGCGAGCATCCGCTGTTCCTGCACCCGTTTCCGCCCGCCCCGCTGCACGTCCAGGGTCGGCTCGGCGTGCTCGCCACCCGGGGCGACGCGAACTACTACCACTTCCTGATGGACGTGCTGCCCCGGCTGGCGACCCTCGCTGCGTGCCCGGAGATCGAACCGCCCGAGCGCTGGTACGTGCCTGCGGCGACCCGCTTCCAGCGCGAGCTGCTCGACCGCGTCGGCATCACCGAGGAGCGTCGGATCGACAGCTCGGTCGTGCCGCACGTCCGGGCCGAGACGCTGATCGTCCCGACGCCGCCGGCGATGACCGTCGTCAACCCGCCGTGGGTCGTGAGCCATCTCCGGGCGACGCTCCTCGACCCGCCGATCGAACGGGTCGACGATCGCGCCATCTACGTGACGCGCGGGGGGTCGGCCAACAACCGGGCCGTGCGCAACGAGGACGCGGTGATGGCCGCGCTGGCCGCCCGCGGGTTCGAGTTCGTCGACCCCGGCGCGATGTCGGTCGCCGAGCAGATCCGCTGCTTCGCCGAGGCCACGGTGATCGTCGCCCCGCACGGTGCCGCGCTGGCGAACCTGGTCTTCGCCAGCGCCGGGGCGACGGTGGTCGAACTGTTCCCGGCCGGCAGCGTCGTCCCCGACTACTGGAAGCTGTCCGGGGGAGTGCCGGGACTCGACTACCGGTACCTGACAGGGGTCGGCCGCCGGCAATCCGGAACCCGGTCGCAGATGCTCGTCAGCGACATCGAGGTCGATCTGCCCGCGTTGGAGTCGGTCCTCGACGATGTGAGTTCGCCGCGAACCGAAAACCCGAGCACACCCCCGAGCGCCACGGGTCGTTGACCATTGCAATCAGCGGGAACACCGGGTTCCTGTCGGTTAGCATGTACGCGGCAGAGCGCAGCCGTGCGCCTTTGCCCCTCCAGATCGCCTGACAGGAAGGCTTCTCCGTGACGCTTCGGGCCTACCTGCGGATCTTTCGCGAACGCTGGAGGCTCATCGCGCTGATGTTGGTCCTCGCGGTCGGCGTCGCCATCTTGATCACCGCGCTCGTGCCGAAGACGTATCAGGCCTCGGTTCAGGTGTTCATCTCCTCGAACGTCGACACCAGTGGCAGCGGGACGGGGCAGTACGAGCAGCAGGCCGCCATCCAGGCCCAGACGTCGACGTTCGCCGAGCTGATCGACTCGCCGCAGGTCGTGCGCGGGGTCAAGCGTGACCTCAACATCGGGCTCACCGATGCTCAGCTGAAGTCGAAGCTGAGCGCGACCGCCCCCACCGCACAGAGCCTCGTGATCGTCCAGGCCGAGGACGGTTCGCCGTCGACCGCCGCGGCGATCGCGAATTCGGCAGCCCGGGCATTCATCACGGCCATCGAGGACTTCAAGAAGCCGGCTGGCTCGGACCGGTCGGCGGTGCGGCTGTTCCTGACCCAACCGGCGACGGCCCCGTCCAGTGCGGCCTCACCGAACCCGATCCTGAACATCTCGCTCGGCGTCGTGCTGGGGCTCCTGCTCGGCGTCGCGCTGGCCGTCGCCCGCGACGTCCTGGACAATCGGATCAGAGACGTCGAGGAACTCGCCAAGGTGGCGAATCAGCCCGTCATGGGCACGATCGTCGAGGATCCGAGCGCCAGCAAGCACCCGATCGCCACGCGTGCCGGCACGCGCAACATCCGGGCGGAGAACTTCCGTCAGCTGCGCGCGAACCTTCAGTTCGCCAACGTGGACGAGCACCCGCGGGTCATCGCGATCACCAGCTCGGTGCCCACCGAAGGCAAGACCATGGTCGCGATGAACCTCGCGTCCACCCTGGCCGAGATCGGCTTCACGGTGTGCCTCGTGGACGCCGACCTCCGGCGGCCCACCATCGCGAAGATGATGGGCCTGCCGAGCCCGGTCGGTCTCACGAGCGTGCTGATCAACCAGATCGACCTGAACGACGCGCTGCAGAAGGTCGGCACCAACCTGTACGTGCTGAGCTCGGGGCCCACGCCGCCGAACCCCAGCGAGGTGCTCGCCTCGTCCTACGTGCGGGAGACGATCCGCGCGCTTCTCGTGCACGTCGACTACGTCGTGATCGACACGGCACCCCTGCTGCCGGTGGCCGATGGCTCCGAGGTCGCGGCCCTTGCCGACGGGGCCCTGCTCGTCGCGCGGTACAACCTGACCACCGACTCGCAGGTCCGGCGGGCCGTTGCGGCGCTTCGTCAGGTGGACGCCAAGCTGGTCGGTGTCGTGATGAACCGGATCCCGACCCGGCGGACGAGCGAGTACGGCTACACGTACTACCGCACCGAGCGGTCCTCGTTCGCCCATTCGGCCAACGGCGCCGAGCCGGCCCGGCCGCGACGGGGCTCCTCGAAACGAAATCACGTCAAAGAAGGGGCCAAGTCGTGAGCTCGATCGATGCGGTGGTCACCGGAGCGGGCGGATTCATCGGCGGACACCTCGTCGCTGCGCTGCTGGCCGACGGCGAGTCGGTGCGCGGAGTCGACGTGAAGCCGTTCGCCGAGTGGCACCAGGTGCACGCTGACGCCGAGAACGTGCAGGGTGACGTCTCGCTCCTGGACACCGCGCGCTCCGCGGTCGGTGACGCAGCGGTCGTCTACAACCTCGCCGCCGACATGGGTGGCATGGGATTCATCGAGAACAACAAGGCCGCCTGCATGCTGTCGGTGCTGACGAGCACGCACGTGCTGCTTGCGGCGAAGGAAGCGGGCGTCGAGCGCTACTTCTACTCGTCCTCGGCCTGCGTCTATGCCGCTGAGCACCAGACGTCGCCCGACGTCGTCGCCCTGCGCGAGGAAGACGCCTACCCGGCCATGCCGGAAGACGGCTACGGCTGGGAGAAGCTGTTCAGCGAGCGGATGTGTCGCCACTTCCTCGAGGACTACGGGATGCAGACCCGCGTGGCCCGCTATCACAACGTGTACGGACCCGAGGGCACGTGGACCGGCGGCCGGGAGAAGGCGCCCGCGGCGATCTGCCGCAAGGTTGCCACCGCCGCCATCACCGGCGAGCACACCATCGACATCTGGGGCGACGGCCTGCAGACCCGCACGTTCATGTACATCGACGACTGCGTGCGGGGTACCCGCACGATCACCGGAGGCGACGACCCGAATCCGGTCAACCTGGGCAGCGACGAGCTTGTCACGATCAACGAGATGGTCGACATCGTCGAGAAGATCGCCGGAGTGACGCTCGAGCGTCGACACGATCTCACCGCCCCGCAGGGGGTCCGCGGCCGGAGCAGCGACAACACCGAGATGATCCGCCGCTACGGTTGGGCTCCGTCGATCACGCTGACCACGGGGCTCGAGCGGACCTACCAGTGGGTGTACGACCAGGTGAAGACCTCACTGGCCGGCGACGCCCCCCGATGACTGCGGCGGCCGCGCCGCCCGCGTCGGCGTAGCGCAGCCCGCCCGAGGTTCGACTTGACCCCCCGCCGCACCCACTTCTCCCGAACGCCGCGGCGCGGCGTCACCGCGCTCGAGACCCGCGTGCGGTACCTGATGTTCTCGTCCCTGCTGCGCCGGCGGCTGCTGTGGGGCGCCGGAATCCTCGTCGGCCTGGGCATCGTCTGGATCGCGATCACCGGATACCTCGCGGTACGGCAGGCCGATGCGCTCGGTGCCCGGGTGCAGCAGGTGAAGCTGCTGGTGGCCCAGGGCCGCGTCGACGACGCGCGCCGGGTGGGCGCCGACATCGCGGCGATGTCCCGCCGCGGAGACCGGTTGACGAGCGGTCCGGCCTGGTGGATCGGCGCGCATGTCCCGTACCTCGGCCGCCCGCTGCGGATCGCACGGGACACCGCCGGCGCCTCGGAGGAGATCGGCGTCGGCGCGGTCCCGCAGCTGCTCGCGGTTGCCGAGGACATCAACCCGGAGACCCTGCGGGTCAACGGCAAGACCATCCGGTTGAGCCCGCTGATGCGGGCCGCGCCGTCTCTGGCCGCCGCCGATGCGGCGCTGCGCCGGTCGGCCCTGCGGCTGTCCGGGTCACCGTCGAGCTCATGGCTGTCCGCCGTCGACCACAAGCGAGACGTGCTGGCCGCGCAGATCTCGTCGATCCGCGGCTACGTCGACGCGGCGGCGCGAGTGACGAAAGTGCTGCCGACGATGCTCGGTCAGGATCGGGTGCAGCGTTACTTCATCGCGCTGCAGAACGAGTCGGAGCTGCGGGGCACCGGCGGGCTGCCCGGCGCATTCGCCATCGCGCGCGCCTATCACGGCACGATCACGTTCGAACGGTTCTTCAGCGATTCGGCGCTGCAGCCGGCTGCGACAAATCACCTGATCCATACCGGTCTGAACTTCGGCCGGCAGTACGACGATCTCTACGCGGCGTCCGAGCCGACCAGCCTGTTCACCGAGTCCAACATCAGTCCGGACTTCCGCTACGCCGGCCAGATCTGGGCCTCCATGTGGGAGAAAATCGGCAAGCAGAAGATCGACGGGGTGATCGCCGTCGACCCCACCGTGCTGAGCTACTTCCTCAGCGTCACCGGACCGGTGTCGCTGCCCAAGTACGGCGGGTCGATCAACGCCGCGAACGTCGTGTCGCTGACCCAGCAGGACGCCTACGTCCTGTTCCCGGACAATGCCGAACGCAAGGACTTCCTCGTCGCCGTGCTGAGGGCGGCGGCGACGAAGCTGATCAGCGGCGCAGGTTCGCCGGTCAGTCTGGTGCGCGCGGCCGGTCAATCGGCGAGTGAGCAGCGCCTGCTCGCGTGGAGCCGTGACCCGGTCGTCGAGTCGGCGCTGCAGCGGACCGGCTATGGGGGCACCCTGCCCAGCGACGATCGTCCGTTCTCGGGGTTGGTCCTCAACAACGCGGCGGCCGGCAAGCTCGACTACTACGTGTCCCGGTCGCTGACGTACTCCCGCAGCGGATGTGGATCGCGCCGCGACGTCATCGCGACGATCACGCTGCGCAACGACGCACCGGCGTCAGGTCTCCCGCCGTACGTCGTCACTCGGCTGGACGCCGATCCCCCGCCAGGGGTCCGCCCGGGCGACACCCGGGTGATCCTCGACTATTTCGCCACCGGCGGGGCGCTGTTGCAGAGCGTCCAGCACAACGGGGATCCAGGCACCGCGGCGGCCCAGCGCTTCGGCTCGCTGTCGGTGTTCCGAATGAATGTCGAACTGCCGCGGGGCGCTACGCAGACCATCGTCCTGCACCTCGACGAACCGGCCGGCGTGGGCCGGCCACGCATGTGGAAACAGCCGGGGGTCACCCCGCTCGCGGTGCAGGTGCAGAACCAGAATTGCTGATGGGCGTCCGGACGGGCTGACGCAAAGCTCAAGACGGTCGGTCGACGCGAGAGCACAGCGGCATATCCACTTGGCTTTGACCCTCGCCGCAGCTGTCGGCGGTCGGGTCTACTTTCGGCGCATGACAGTCCTGGACTGGCTGCTCGAGTCCGACCCGGCGCTGCGCTGGCAGGCGCTGCGCGATCTGAGCGCCTCGTCGCCCGAGGCAGTGGCCGCCGAGCGTGCGCGCGTGGCGGCCGAGGGCTGGGGCGCCCGGTTGCTCGCGCTGCGCGACGACGACGGTCAGTGGGCGGGCGGCGCATGCTTCCCGGCCGACTTCCGCGGCGACTTCTCCCGAGGACAGCCCTGGACCTCCACTCTCCCCACGTTGGGACTGCTGCGCGACCTCGGCATCGATCCGGATGCCGAGCCGGTGCGCGAAACGGTCGCGCTGGTGGCCGCGAACTGCCGATGGGAGCACGCCGGGCAGCCGTTCTTCGCCGGCGAGGTCGAGCCGTGCATCAACGGCCGGACCGTCGCGATCGGCGCCTACTTCGGAGTGGACGTCGACGGCGTGGTCGCCCGGCTGGTCGGCGAACAACTCGCCGACGGCGGCTGGAACTGCGAGACGGAGAACGGGTCGGTACGCGCGTCGTTCGCGACGACGATCTGCGTGCTGGAAGGGTTGCTCGAGCACGAGCGCGCGACCGGCGGTTCGGCGCAGTCCGTGGCCGCGCGTCGCCGAGGGGAGGAGTACCTGCTCGACCGCCGGCTGTTCCGACGGCTGAGCACCGGCGAGATCGTCGACCCGCACTGGTTGCAGTTCTCCTTCCCGACCTGGTGGCACTACGACGTGCTGCGGGCCCTGGACCACTTCCGCGGGGTCGGGCACCCGTCGGATCCGCGACTCGCCGAAGCGGTCGCACTGCTGCGCTCGAAGCAGCAGCCCGACGGCACCTGGCCGCTGGAGAACACCCATCCCGGCGCCGTGCACTTCTCGATGGAGGACGGCGACGGGCACCCGAGTCGCTGGAACACGCTCCGCGCGCTTCGGGTGCTGAACTGGTACGACGGCATCGTTCGCTGACCGCGGCCGGCGCCGGACGCCGGTCGGCGCGCTGGCAGTTCGCCGACCTCGGTCAATGGCCGCGGAACGCGTCCTTGAGCCACCACGACCCGCCGTCGTCAACGATCTTGGCGTCGACCAGCAGGGGACGGGATCGGTCGCCGGCCAGCCAGGTCGCGACGGCGTCCATGTCGGCGATGCTGCGCACGGTGGCGCCGTCCAGCCCGAAGCCGCGGGCGATCGACGCGAGATCGGTCTCCGGGAACCGGACGGTGTCGAGGTCGTGCCCGGCCGGACCGAAGTGGTGTACCTCGGCGCCGTACGCCGCGTCGTTGTAGACGACGATCACCATGTCGAGGCCGAGGCGGGTGACGGTGTCGAGTTCGGCGACGCTCATTGTCGCGCCGCCGTCACCCAGCGCGGCGACCGTCAGTCGCTGGGGTTGTGCGATCGCGGCACCGATGGCGCTGGCGAGCCCGAGCCCGATCGATTGGAACGCCTGCGTGAAGCAGAAACCCAGCTCGTCGGGCACGGACAGAAACATGCTCGGGTAGCCCATGAAGTTGCCCGAGTCGACGCAGACGGTGCGCTCGGTCGGCAGCAGGTCATCGAGCGCTATCGACATGGTGCGCGGGTCGATGCGGTCGGCGGTGGATGCGTCGTCGAAAGGCACGTCGCGCCAGCGGGCCTCCGCGGCGATCCGCCGGCCGATCTCGTCGCTGCGATAACGCGTCCCCGGCGGGGCGGCGACGGCCGACGCCGTGGCCGCGACGTCACCTGTGATGCCGAGGTCGATCGCGCGGTGCCGGCCGAGAGCATCGGCCTCGACATCCACTTGCACGACAGTGGTGTTGGCCGCGATCAGCTCGCCGTGGCGCATCGTCCACATGTTCAGCGCGCAGCCCCATCCGACGATCAGGTCGGCGCCGCGGATGAGCTCGGCGGCCAGCGGCGAGGCGAAGCCGCCGGACACGTCCAGCGACCACGGGTCCTCGCCGAACAGACCCTTGGCCGCGGCGCTGGTCGCCAGTAGCGCGCCGGTGCGCTCGGCCAGCCCGCGCACAGCATCACGTGCGGCTGGCGAGCGGGCTCCGCGGCCGGCGATGAAGACGGGCCGGTTCGAGTCGGCGAGTACGGCGGCGAGCCGCGCGACATCCTCGGCGGACGGGACCACGGCGGCGGACGGCGGCGGATCTTGCACCGTCCAGCCGTCCGCAAGCTCTTCGGCCTGCACGGCGAGAGGCAGATTCAGCACGACGGTGCGCCGGTCGTCGACCGCGGTTCGGTAGGCACTCACGGCCGTCGCCACCGCGCCGGCGGCCGACTCCACCCGGATCGAGACCGCGCCGACCGACCTCGCGAGGGCGCCCTGATCGACGTAGAAGTTCGACCGCGGATCGTTCGCTTCGGCGGCGAGCACGATCATCGGCGTGCGGCTCTTCGCGGCCTCGGCGATGCCGGTCAACGCGTTGGTCAACCCGCAGCCCTGGTGCACGGTGACCGCGGCGACCCGGCCGCTGAGCCGGCCGTAGGCGTCGGCCATGGTCGCGGCGCCGCACTCGTGACGCGCGGCGACGTACCCGGCTCCGGCGTCGATCAGCGAGTTGGTGACGTGGAAGTTGCCCGAGCCGACGACACCGAACACCTGGCGAACACCCAGGTCGGCGAGGACCCGGCCGACCGCCGCATCGACCCGCACCAGCGATCAGCGCTCGACGAGCGCAAGCACCCGGGCCGGGCTGCCGGAGCCGTTGAGGATGCGCAGCGGACTCGCGACGAGCACCGCGCCCGTGGGCGGCAGCCGGTCGAGGTTCCGCAGCTGGGTCAGGCCGTACTTTCCCGCCCCGTGCATGAACGAGTGGCAGGGAAACATCGGGTCGAATGTCGCTGCGGCACCCGCGTCGCTGCCGACCGTCTCCACGCCCATGCCGATCACCGGCGACTCCTGGGCCACCCACCGCGCGCACTCCGCCGACAGCCCCGGCGTGTGTGGGCCGTTCTCATCGGCGTTGAGAAAGGCTTCCTGCGAGTGGGCCCGTGCGTCCCAGCCGGTGCGCACAAGCAGCCAACCGCGGGCGGGCAGCGGACCGTGCTCCTTCTCCCACGCCGAGATGTGGTCGACCTCGACAAGGAAGTCGGGATCTTCGGCCGCCTCCGCCGAGAAGTCGAGGACGGCGGCGGGCCCCACGAGATTGCTTGGCGGCACCGACGCCACGTCCTCGCCACCTTGCCCGGTGACCCAGTGGATCGGCGCGTCGAAATGGGTGCCGGTGTGCTCGCCGGTGCGGAAGTTGTTCCAGTACCACGCCGGGCCGGCCTCGTCGTAGCGCGAGATCTGCTCGAGTTCGAAGCGGGCCGTCTGACCGAACTGCTCGGGCAGTTCCAGCAGCGGAGTGTCTCTCGAGAGCGGCGCCGTCAGGTCGATGACCTCGACGGTCCCCGAAGCGAGCCCGGCGACGAGCGTGGACAGGACAGTCATCGACACCTCCTCATCCGGTGGTTGGTCGGCCCGCGGAACAAACCTATGGCACTGGCCTCCGTGTGAAGCAACGGTGCGTCGGTTCGCCCGCTGCTCTTGACTCATTCCAGAAAAGGGGACAAGACTCCGAGGGTGCCTACGAGGTCGGAGGTCGAGCGCTTGTTGCGCGGGGCGACCCTGCGCGTGACCCGTCCCCGCGTGGCAGTGCTGACCGCCGTGCACGAGCATGCGCACGCCGACACGGACTCGATCATCGGAATCGTGCGTGCGGATCTCGGCGACGTGTCCAAGCAAGCCGTCTACGACGTGCTGCGGGCGCTGAAAACGGCGGGTCTGGTTCGGAGCATCGAGCCGGCGGGCTCCGCGGCCCGCTACGAGGCGCGGGTCGGAGACAACCACCACCACGCCGTGTGCCGGTCATGTGGCGCCATCGCCGATGTCGACTGCGCCGTCGGTGACACGCCCTGCCTCACCGCGTCCGACGGCCACGGCTTCGCGATCGACGAGGCCGAGGTCGTCTACTGGGGTCACTGTCCCCAGTGCGTGGCCACAACCAGTCATTGAAACGAACAGCGAGAAGGAGAAGGACGAAAGTGTCTGACAGCGTGAGCGAGAGCGAGAACCCGGTAATCCCGTCCCCGAAGCCGGAGGCGACTCGGCCCAGAACGAACAAGGACTGGTGGCCGAATCAGTTGGACCTGCAGGTTCTCCACCAGCACTCGCCCCGCTCCAACCCGATGGACGAGGACTTCGACTACGCAGCAGCGTTTGCGAGCCTCGACGTCGACGCGCTGAAGCGGGACATCTTCGACGTGATGACGACGTCGCAGGAATGGTGGCCGGCTGACTACGGCCACTACGGGCCGCTGTTCATCCGGATGAGTTGGCACGCGGCCGGCACCTACCGCATCCACGACGGCCGCGGCGGTGGCGGCGACGGTGCTCAACGGTTCGCCCCTCTCAACAGCTGGCCGGACAACGCGAACCTGGACAAGGCGCGCCGGTTGCTGTGGCCGGTCAAGCAGAA
>JAVHVD010000280.1:0-9895 GCA_032160745.1 Pseudonocardiales bacterium | reverse complement strand
GCCGCCTCCTCGATCGGCATCTCGAGGATCTCGCTGATCGTCTTGCCCTTGTAATGCACATCGAGGGTCTCGCGGTTGTACCGCGCGCCCTTGCAGACCTCGCACGGCACGTAGACGTCCGGCAGGAAGTTCATCTCGATCTTGATCGTGCCGTCGCCCGCGCAGTTCTCGCAGCGCCCACCCTTGACGTTGAACGAGAACCGGCCCTGCTGGTACCCCCGGATCTTCGCCTCGGTGGTCTCCGAGAACAGCTTGCGGATGTGGTCGAAGACGCCCGTGTACGTGGCGGGGTTGGAGCGCGGTGTGCGCCCGATCGGCGACTGGTCGACACCGACGACCTTGTCGAGCTGCTCGACGCCGCGGACCCGTTTGTGCCGGCCCGGCGGCAGCTTGGCGCCGTTGATCTTGTTGGCCAGCGACGCGTACAGGATGTCGTTCACCAGGCTCGACTTGCCCGAGCCACTGACGCCGGTCACCGCGACGAAGCAGCCCAGCGGGAACGCGACGTCGACGTTGCGCAGGTTGTGCTCGCGCGCTCCCTCGACCACCACCTCGCGACCGCGCTGCGGCGGGCGGCGCAGCGGCGGCACCGGGATCTCCCGGCGGCCGGACAGGTAGGCGCCGGTGATCGACTCCTCGCAAGCCCGCAGGTCGTCGACCGTGCCGCTGACCACGATGCGGCCACCGTGCTCGCCGGCCAGCGGACCGATGTCGACGATCCAGTCCGCGGTGCGGATCGTGTCCTCGTCGTGCTCGACGACGATGAGCGTGTTGCCCAGCTTCTTGAGCCGCTGCAGCGTCTCGATCAGTCGGTGGTTGTCCCGCTGGTGCAGTCCGATCGAGGGCTCGTCGAGGACGTACAGCACGCCGACCAGCCCGGAGCCGATCTGCGTCGCGAGCCTGATCCGTTGGGCCTCACCGCCGGCCAGCGTTGCCGCCGCGCGGTCCAACGACAGGTAGTGCAGCCCGACGTCGACGAGGAAGCCGAGCCGGGCGTTGATCTCCTTGAGCACCCGCTCACCGATCATGCTGTCGCGGTCGGACAGGCTCAGCTCACGCAGCCACTCGGCGGCGTCGCCGATCGACAGCGCCGACACCTCGGCGATCGAGCGACCCTCGACCGTGACGGCGAGGATCTCCGGCTTGAGGCGGGTGCCCTCGCAGGTCGGGCACGGGACCTCCCGCATGAAGCCCTCGTACTTCTCCCGTGAGTAGTCGCTGTCGGTCTCGGTGTAGCGCCGTTCGATCCACGGGACGACACCCTCGAAGTTCGCGTAGTACGAACGGTCGCGCCCGTAACGGTTGCGGTAGCTGACGTGCACCTGGTCGTCGACCCCGTAGAGCACGGCCTTCTGTGCCCGGGCCGGCAGCTTCTCCCACGGCGTGCTCAGCTTGAAGCCGACCGCGTCGGCGACCCCTTGCAGCAGCCGCAGGAAGTACTCGCTGGTCTGACCGCTGGCCCAGGGCGCGATCGCACCGTCGGCGAGGCTGCTCTCCGGGTCGGGGACGACGAGTTCGGGATCGACCTCTTGCCGAGTGCCCAGGCCGGTGCAGACCGGGCAGGCACCGAACGGCGAGTTGAACGAGAACGACCGGGGTTCGAGCTCGTCGATGGCCAGCGGGTGGTCGTTCGGGCACGCGAGGCGTTCGGAGTAGCGCCGCTCGCGGTGCGGGTCGTCGTCGGGCAGGTCGACGAAGTCGAGGATGACGACGCCGCCGGCCAGGCCCAGCCCGGTTTCTACCGAGTCGGTGATCCGCTGCTTGCTGGACGGTTTGGCCGACAGGCGGTCGACGACCGCCTCGATCGTGTGTTTCTCCTGCTTCTTCAGCTTCGGCGGATCGGTCAGCGAGTGGACGACGCCGTCGATCCGCGCCCGGGCGTAGCCCTTCGCCTGCAGATCCCCGAGCAGGTCGGTGTACTCGCCCTTGCGCTCGCGGATGACCGGCGCGAGGACCTGGAAGCGGGTGCCCTCGGGCATCTCCAGGATCCGGTCCACGATCTGCTGCGGAGTCTGCTTGGCGATCGGCTCGCCGCAGACCGGGCAGTGCGGGCGCCCGATGCGGGCCCAGAGCAGGCGCAGGTAGTCGTAGACCTCGGTGATCGTGCCAACTGTCGACCGCGGGTTCTTCGACGTGGACTTCTGGTCGATCGAGACGGCCGGCGACAGGCCTTCGATGAAGTCGACGTCGGGCTTGTCCATCTGGCCGAGGAACTGCCGGGCGTAGGCGGACAGCGACTCGACGTAGCGGCGCTGTCCCTCGGCGAAGATCGTGTCGAAGGCCAGGCTGGACTTGCCCGAGCCGGACAGGCCGGTGAACACGATCATGGCGTCGCGGGGTAGGTCGAGATTGACGTCCTTGAGGTTGTGCTCGCGGGCGCCTCGGACAATCAGCCGATCGCTTAGACGGTCGCTCACAGGCAATCTTTCGCTGGGGTCACGGCGGGGAGGGGTGCTGCTCCCAGCGTAGTGACCGAGTCCGACAAGGCGCGCCGGAGCGGGAAGGATGAGGGTCATGCCGCGAACCATTGCCACCAACACAACCGTCGACCTCAACGCCCTGCTGGACTTCGTTCGTCCCCGGCACCACATGATCCTGCTCACCCGCCGCCGGGACGGGTCGGCGCAGCTCTCCCCCGTGACCGCGGGCGTCGACGAGGCGGGACGGATCGTCATCGCCACCTACCCCGAGCGGGCCAAGGCCGCCAACCTGCGCCGCTCCGCCGACTGCTCGGTCCTCGTCCTGTCCGGCGACTTCGGCGGCGAATGGGTCCAGGTGGACGGCACGGCCGAGGTGCTCGACCTGCCCGATGCGCTGGACCCGCTGGTCGAGTACTTCCGCAGCATCAGCGGCGAACACCCGGATTGGGACGAGTACCGGCGGGCGATGCAGGACCAGGGCAAGTGCTTGATTCGCATCAGTGCTACCCGCTGGGGTCCGATAGCCACCGGTGGCTTCCCGCCTCGGCTGGCCGACTCCTGACTCGCCGCAGTCAGGCGAGCGACCAGTCGATCGGCTCGGCGCCCTGCTCGGCCAGCAGCGCGTTGGCCCGGCTGAACGGCTTGGAGCCGAAGAATCCCCGGTCGGCCGACATCGGGCTCGGGTGCGCCGACTCGATCGCCGGCACCGAGCCGAGCATCGGCCGCAGCGTCTGCGCGTCCCGTCCCCAGAGGATCGCGACCAACGGCGTCCGCCGACCGACCAATGCGCGAATGGCCTGGTCGGTCACCGCCTCCCACCCCTTGCCGCGGTGCGCGGCCGAGGCGCCGGGCGCCACCGTCAGGCAGCGGTTGAGCAGCAGCACGCCGTGCTCGGTCCAGGCCGTCAGGTCGCCGTGGTCGGGCGTCGGGATGCCGATGTCCGCGCGCAGTTCGCGGTAGATGTTCTGCAGGCTGCGCGGGATCGGCCGGACGTCCCGCTCGACTGCGAACGAGAGCCCGATCGGGTGCCCGGGCGTCGGGTACGGGTCCTGTCCGACGATCAGCACCCGGACGTCGGCGAACGGCTGGGTGAACGCCCGCAGGATGTGCTCGCCGGCCGGCAGGTAGGTGCGGCCGGCGGCGAGCTCCGCGCGCAGGAACTCCCCCATGGCCGTGATCTGCCCGGCCGCCGGCGCGAGCGCCTCGGCCCACCCCGTCTCGACGATCTCGGCGAGCGGACGACCGGTCACCGTCAGTCCTGCAGGGCCGCGAGGATCACGTCCGCCGCGCCGTCGACCGGGACGTCGCGCCGCTCGTCGGTGCGCCGGTCGCGTAGCTCGACGACGCCGTCGGCCAAGTTCCTGCCGACAATGACGATCGTCGGCACGCCGATCAGTTCCGCGTCCTTGAACTTCACGCCGGGCGAGACGCCCCGGCGGTCGTCGTACATGACCCGGGCGCCGCCGGCCTCCAACTCACCGGCCAACGCGTCGGCAGCGGCGAACACGGCGTCGTCCTTGCCCGTCGCCACGAGGTGGACGTCGGCCGGCGCGACGACGCGCGGCCAACACAGCCCCTTCTCGTCGTAGGTCTGCTCGGCGAGCGCGGCGACCGCGCGCGTGACGCCCACGCCGTAGGACCCCATGGTGACCGTGACCGGCTTGCCGTTCTGGTCGAGCGCGGTGAGCCCGAACGTCTTCGCGTACTTCTCCCCCAGCTGGAAGACGTGCCCGAGCTCGATGCCCCGCGCGATCTGCAGCGGTGACCCGCAGCGCGCGCAACGGTCGCCATCGCGGATCTCGACCGCGCCGATCTCGCCGTCGGGGACGAAGTCGCGCCCGCGGACCACGTTGGCCGCATGCTTGCCTTCGACATTCGCGCCGGTGACCCACGCGCTGCCCTCGACCACGAGCGGATCGACGAGGTAGCGGACCTTGAGCTCGCTGAGCAGCTGCGGGCCGATGTAGCCCTTGACCAGCCCCGGTTGTGTCGCGATGTCGTCGGGGCCGGCCTGCTCGACGACGACGGGCTCCAGCTGCCCGCCGATGCGCTTGAGGTCGACCTCCCGATCGCCCGGCACGCCGATCACAAGCAGCTCCCAACCGTCCGCGCCCGGCGCATGCGTTCGCAGCACGACGTTCTTCAGCGTGCCGGCTGCCGTCGTCGCGTGGCCGAGTTCGCGCATCCGCTCGACGAGCGTGTCGATCGTCGGTGTGTCCGGTGTGTCGAGCACCTCCTGCGCCGGGTGCTCACCGGGGTCGCTCGGCTCGGGGGCGGCGATCTCGACGGCCTCCGTGTTGGCTGCGTAGTCGCAGTTCGTGCACTGGACGAACGTGTCCTCGCCGGACGGGGCGGGGGCGAGGAACTCCTCCGACGCCGACCCGCCCATGGCACCGGACACGGCGAACACGATGCGGTAGTCGAAACCCAGCCGGCTGAAGATGCGCTCGTAGGCGGCGCGATGCGCGCGGTAGGACTTCTCCAGCCCTTCGTGCGAGAGGTCGAAGGAGTACGAGTCCTTCATGACGAACTCGCGACCGCGCAGGATGCCGGCCCGCGGACGCGCCTCGTCGCGGTACTTCGTCTGGATCTGGTAGAGCGACAGCGGGTAGTCCTTGTAGGACGTGTACTCGCCCTTGACCAGCAGGGTGAACAGCTCCTCGTGGGTGGGCGCGAGCAGGTAGTCGATGTCCTTGCGGTCCTTGAGCCGGAAGAGCAGGTCGCCGTAGTCCGACCAGCGTCCGCTCGCCTCGAAGATCTCCCGCGGGATGAGCGCCGGGAAATGAACCTCCTGCGAGCCGATCCGGTTCATCTCCTCGCGGACGACCTGCGCGACGTTCGCCTGGACGATCACGCCCAGCGGCAGCCACGAGTAGATCCCGGGCGCGACCCGGCGCACGTAGCCGGAGCGGACCAGCAGCTTGTGGCTCGGAACCTCCGCATCGGCCGGGTCGTCACGCAGGGTTCGCAGGAACAGTGTGGAAAGCCGAAGCATGCCTGAAGGTTATCTGCGCGCCGGAAAAGCGATTGACCATGCTGCCGACACTGGACGGACCACGCCGGATCGGTCGGCGGCGGAACCGAGGAGGTGCCCGGATGTCTTTCACAGTTGCCCGGGTGTGCCTCCCGCTAGCGCCCGCCCATCCGCTTTCGCGCTGACCCTGCGCGAGTTCACGGCCGCTCGCCCTGAACTCGCGATACCCGGCGGTCGCGCGCCCGCCGAGGAGATCCTCAGTGCACGAGTACGACCGGACCGACGACCAACCCTCCGACGAAGTCCCTTTCTCCAGCTGGGACACCGCCCAGCACGGTCCCGATCCGTTCCCGGACTGGGTCGTGACCGACCTCAACGCCGTGGACACCGAGCTCGGCATCCTCAAGACCGGCAAGGAGGCCGACGTCCACCTCGTCCACCGCGGCGTGCCGGACCGGCCCGGATGCCTCCTCGCGGCCAAGCGCTACCGCGGCGCCGAGAACCGGCTGTTCCACCGCGATGCCGGCTATCAAGAAGGCCGCCGCACCCGCAAGTCCCGCGACACCCGGGCCATGGCCAAGCGCACTGCGTACGGGCGCGAGATCGCCGCCGGCAAGTGGTCGATGGCCGAGTTCGACGCGCTCGGCCGCCTCTGGCACGCCGGCGCGCCGGTGCCGTACCCCGTCCAGCTTCTGGGCACCGAACTGATGATGGAGTTCATCGGCGATCCGGACGGGACGGCCGCCGCGCGGCTGGCACAATGCCGACCCAGCCCGGCCCAGCTTGCCGAGCTGTTCACCCAATGCGTCGACGCGATGCGGCTGCTCGCCCGCGCGGGGTGGGCGCACGGTGACCTGTCGGCCTACAACCTGCTGGTCCACGAAGGCCGGGTCGTGATGATCGACGTGCCGCAGATCGTCGACATCTTCGCGAACCCGCAGGGAGCGACCTTCCTCGAGCGGGACTGCGTCAACGTGTGCCGCTGGTTCGCCGGCCGCGGGCTGGACACCCCCGAGTTCGATCACCTCTTCGGCGATCTCATGGCGGAGGCGGTCGCTCGCTGGTGACGTGCTCCGGGCCGTATCGTTCGGTCCGTGACGCACTTCGACCTGGTCATCGTCGGCTCGGGCTCGGGGAACTCGATCGTCACCCCCGAGCTCAATGATTGGCGCATCGCCATCGTCGAACAGGGCGTCTTCGGGGGCACGTGCCTCAACGTCGGGTGCATCCCGACCAAAATGTTCGTGTACCCGGCGGACCTGGCGTTCAACGCCCGCGAATGGGACCGGCTCGATCTGCACGGCGCGCCGCCGGAGGCGGACTGGCCGGCGATCCGCGACCGGGTGTTCGGCCGCATCGATCCGATCTCCGAAGGCGGCCGGGAGTATCGCGCGACCGGCTCGCCGAACGTGACGCTGTTCGCGGCCCACGCCGAGTTCTCCGGTCCGAAGACGCTGGAGCTGTCCACAGGCGAGACGCTCACCGCCGACCACATCGTGCTGGCCACCGGCTCGCGGGCCACGGTGCCCGACCTCGTCACCGACAGCGGCGTGCCGTTCCATACCTCGGACACGATCATGCGGATCGAGAAGTTGCCCGAGCGGCTGGTGATCCTCGGCGGCGGATTCATCGCGGCCGAGTTCGCGCACGTGTTCTCGGCCTTCGGCGTGCACACCACCGTCCTCGCCCGCAGCACGCTGCTGCGCGACCTGGACGACGAGATCACGGCTCACTTCACCGATCTCGTCCGCGCGCGCTGGCATCTGCGCACCCATGCCCAGGCAACCGCGGTCCGCGGCAGCGAGGGTGACTTCACCGTCGACCTGGACGACGGCGACACGGTCTCCGGCGATGTGCTGCTGGTGGCCACCGGCCGGGTGCCCAACGGCGACCGCCTCAACCTGGCCGCCGGCGGCGTGAAGTCACATCCGGACGGCCGGATCGTCGTCGACGCGCACCAGCGCACTTCGGCGCCGGGGATCTGGGCACTCGGCGACGCGTCGTCGGACTACCAGCTCAAACACGTCGCGAATCATGAGGAGCGCACGGTCGCGCACAACCTGGCCCACCCGGACGACCTGGTGGCCTCGGATCACCGCTACGTCCCGTCCGCCGTCTTCACCCACCCCCAGCTGGCGACGGTCGGCCTCACCGAACAGGAGGCGGCCGCGACCGGACGCCCCTACGTCACGTCGGTGCAGAGTTACGGCAGCACCGCCTACGGCTGGGCGATGGAGGACACGACCAGCCTCTGCAAGCTCGTCGCCGACCCGGCCACCGGACTGCTGCTCGGCGCCCACATCATGGGCGAGCAGGCGTCGACCCTGATCCAGCCACTGATCCAGGCGATGAGCTTCGGCCTCGGCGTCCAGGAGATGGCCCGCGGGCAGTACTGGATCCATCCCGCGCTCGCCGAGGTCGTTGAGAACGCGTTGCTCTCGCTCGAATGTGACTGAGCGTCGGGTCCTAGGCTGACCCGTGTGGGCAGCTACGCGTTCACGGCCGTCGGCACCAACACCGAGCTGATCGGGCTACCCTTCGACACCCCGTTGGCCGACTGGCCGGAAGAGCTGATCGTCTACGTGCCCCGCGGCATCTCGCGGCACCTGGTCCGCTTCGTGGAGGTCGGCGGCGAGGTGTTCGCGGTGAAGGAGGCGACCGACCGGTACGTGCTGCGCGAGCACACGCTGCTCCGGGCGCTGGCCGAACACTCGGTGCCGGTCGTCGAGGCTTACGCGACCGTGGTGGAGCGCCACGCCGATGACGGCGAAGAGCTCGGCGGACTACTCATCACGCGGCATCTGCAGTTCTCGCAGCCCTACCGGTCGCTGTTCACCGGGCGCAGCCTGCCCGGGCTGCGTACCCGGCTGCTGGACGCGCTCGCCGGACTGTTCGTCCGGCTGCATCTCGCCGGCTTCTACTGGGGTGACTGCTCCTTGTCGAACACCCTCTTCCGTCGGGACGCGGGCGCGCTCGCCGCCTACCTCGTCGACGCCGAGACCGGCGAGATGCATCCGCGGCTGTCGGTGGGCCAGCGTTCGCACGATCTCGACATCGCGACCGAGAACATCGCCGGCGAGATGTTCGACCTACAGGCCGCCGGGTACCTGGACGAGTCGTTCGACGTGCTCGAGGCGGTGTATTCGCTGCAACCGCGCTACCAGAGCCTGTGGGAGGAGCTGACCGACGACGTCGTGGTGCCGCGTGGCGAGAACTACCGGATCAACGCCCAACTGCGCCGGCTCAACGAGCTGGGCTTCGACGTGTCCGAGCTGTCGATCAAGACCGAGCCGGAGGGCCTGCGGCTGCACATCGACACGCAGGTCGTCGAGGCCGGTCACCACCAGCGACGGCTCTTCGAGCTCACCGGGCTGCGCGTCCAGGAGAACCAGGCCCGCGACCTGCTGAGCGATCTGGCCCGCTTCAAGGCCAAGTGGGAGTCCGGCACCGGGGTCAGCGTGTCCGACGACGCCGCCGCGCGCCGGTGGCTGGACCAGAAGTTCTACGGGACGCTCAGCCTCGTACCGCCCGACCTGCGGGTGAAGCTGCCCGACGCCGAGCTGTACCACGAGATCAACGAGCACCGCTGGCTGCTGTCGGAGCGGCGCGGGCACGACGTCGGGCGGGCCGCCGCGGTCGCGTCGTACGTCGGCACCGTCCTGCGCGACCTGCCCGACACCCGCGTCGACCTCACGGCCGGGCCGCCGACCGAGGAGTTCGAGCCCATCTTCGACTAGCCACACGCAGTGGTACGACGCATCAAAGCCCTCGTTTCACGACCGCCCGCACGGACGGGTCGAATGCTCGCGCCCGCCCAAGAGGGAACTCCTAGTATCTGAACCATGAGCGACAGCTATACGGGCAAGGTCGAGGTCGGCGGCGCGATGGACGTGCGCCGGCTACCGGGACTGACGATCGCCAAGCTCGCCGTCGGCGGCATGTCGAACAACGCGTACCTGCTGCGCTGCACGCAGACCGACGAGGGGCTGTTGATCGACGCGGCGAACGAGGCCGATCGACTCCGCGAGCTCGTGACGTTCGAGGGCGAGCCGGTGTCGGCCGTGCTCACCACACACCGGCACGCCGACCACTGGCAGGCGCTGACCGAGACGGTGGATTTCGCCGGCGCCGCGGTCTACGCCGGCGTCGACGACGCGGACGAGCTACCGGTGGCGGTCGACGAGCGGCTGCAGCACGGCGACGAGATCACGGTCGGTGACGTGTCGCTGTCGATCATCGGGCTGCGCGGGCACACGCCGGGCTCGATCGCCGTGCTGTACCGCGACCCGCAGGGCGTCCCACACCTTTTCACCGGCGACTCGCTCTTCCCCGGCGGAGTCGGCCGGACTCGGACGCCCGAGGATTTCCAGTCGTTGATCGACGACGTCGAGGCCCGCGTGTTCGCCGACCTGCCGGACGAGACCTGGTTCTACCCGGGGCACGGGTACGACTCCACCCTTGGCGCCGAGCGTCCGCACCTGACCGAGTGGCGCGCCCGCGG
>JAVHVD010000279.1:0-3296 GCA_032160745.1 Pseudonocardiales bacterium | reverse complement strand
CAGATCCAGTTTGGTGCTGAGCGCCCTTTACCTGCTGGTGCTCGTCTTCGCCGTCACGTACTTCGTCGTCGCCCGGACTGCAAGCAGGCAGTTCGTCGGCATCCACGACCGCATGGACGCGCGGTGTCGGGTGACGTTCGGGCGGAGCTGTCGCCGCCGTACCCGCACGCGGGATGGTTCCAAGTCCTGCTGCCAGCAGGGCACGCCGGAGGAAGATCGCTTACGCCAGCAGGTGGCGCCCCTCGGACAATTTCAGCATCTCCAACATCATCAGCACTGCCGGGCTGGTTCGAGCACAGCAGGCTCGCAATCGCGACGATGGCGATGTCGACGATTCTCGCCCTGTCAGAACAGAGCAATGGGAGCCACACGTTGCACCACGAGTGCCTAGAGTGCGTACGTACTCGGCGCTTACGCGCCGATCGGACGGCGCGCTGCTCGGGAGCAGGGCGCATTCTGGACGCCTCATCCATCTGCTGGGGCGACGACGCGCCGAGGACGCCGGCGCTGGCCTGAGTCCCGGAGGTCGCCATGACCACCACCGTCCCGTCGACCGACGTCGTCGTGTCGATCGAGCCGCTGTTCAGCGACGGCGAGCGCATCGCCCTGGCCGGCTTCCTCGCCGGCTACAGCGGATTGACCCGAGACGCCTACGCGCTCGACCTTCGGCAGTACGTGTCGCGGTGCCAGCAGCGCGGGCTGCACCTGTTCCAGGCGCGGCGCGCCGACATCGAGTGCTCGGTCGGGATATGGAAGCCAAGGGTCGGGCGCGGTCGACGATCGCTCGGCGGTTGTGCACCGTCGCGGGGTTCGACCGCTACGCCGTCGAGGAAGAACTACTCGACCACTCACCCGCCGTCCACGTGCGGCGGCCGCGGTTGGATTACGAGTCGCACGCGATCGGGCTGGACCGCACCTCGAGCGCAATGATCGGGTCGAGACGGAGCTCGTCGAACGCGGCGTCCAGTACGGACTCGGCGACATCCGCCGGCAGAAACGGACCGGCATCCCCTACTTCGGTGACCCTCGGCCAGCATCGGCGGAGTTGCTCGGTGACCGGCTCGAGTCGAAGATGCACGGCGCCAGCTTCGTGCGGTTCGCGTCCTCGGTCGTCCACCGCTCGTTGCATGGCCAAGGCCGCATGCTCGAAATGCTCGAGTACCCGGAGGGCCAGGTTGCTGCTCGACCGCTGAGACTGTCCTCGGACGATCTGGCCCCGATGGGGTGGCCAGCGGTCGGAGCGTGGTTTCTCACGGCTCGGGGCTTGTTCTGGCAGGCAGGCTGGACGATAAGCGGCCTAGAGCGAGCGATAGATCGTTTGAACAAGGCCTGGGTACTCGCGGCGACACCAGAAATGCTTGCTGACGTGGGTTTCTCCGAGGAGGCGTAGATGAACCGAGAGAGGCTGCACGTCGCTGCGCGCTACTTGAACTACTCGTGCGGACCTACGTTCGTGCTCATGCGGTTGATGGCGCGCCGGCGCCGTCGATCGGCGCGTCGACGTGAACATGGATCGCCGCTCGATACCCGTCGATATGGGCTTCGATGGGGTCATCGGTAGGCCGCCCATATGGATCGTTCTCGAACGCCTGACGTCCTTCCAGCGGAGAGCCCTGTCTCCACAGATCAGTGCAGGGGACTCGCTCGTCGCCGATTCGGTTAGTCCGGCGGACGCGTTAGTTTCGGGCGGTTGCACGGGTAGGGCGACGATCTTTCCGGGCGTCTGCGCGAACATCACCTCCCGGCCGCGCTTCGGCTCAGTATTTTCGATCCGGACCTCGTGCCCCGATGTCATCCGTCCGCTTCTACTGAGCGAAGTCGGTGTTGGAGAGGCCGTCGGCATGGCCGGGCGGCCACTGCACCAGCTCGATGCGATAGCCGTCGGGATCAGTGAGCCACGATGTCGTCGGGCCATCCGGCGCCTCGTGGTGTTCCAGCGGCCCGGGCCGTAGTCCGGCACGGGTGAGGGCCTCGACGGTGGCGGCGATGTCATCGACCTGGACGACGAGATGGCTGAACCCGGTGCCGATCTCGACGTCGCCGTCGGCCGGGCGGTGCGCCAGTCGAGGGTCACGACGTCCTCGTCAGGAAAGCTGAGCATCGTGAGGCTGTCGCCGTCGCCCAGGTCGACGCGACCGAGCTCGCGGTATCCGAGGGTGGTGTAGAAGGCGAGCGAGACCGTCAGATCGGTGACCCGGTAAGCGGTATGCAGCGTCTTCATCCGGCGGACCGGTTGGTGGATCGCATCGTCGTGCGCGCCGAGCTCGGTCAGGGTGTCGGCCTGGCGATGCACGAGTTTCCACTCGCTGTCCTCCACCCTGAAGATCATGACGACCCGCAGCGCGCCGGAGGCCACTCCGCGTCCGTCGGTGAGGTTGGATTCGAACCGTTCCATCTCGAAGACGAAGCCGTGATCGGGGCCGGCTTCCCGCGAGATCTCCTCGAAGACGCACGTCCCGCCTTTCGCGAACCCGTCCGCCGCAAGATCCAGACCGGCTTCGACCTCCGGCCAGCCGCGCCGGTACCCGCCGAACGGGTTGGCGAGCGTGACGTCGTCGCGCCGCGACCAGAGTTCCTTCTCCGGCTCCGGGTCGCCCTGCAGCAGCATTGCCACGGCGCGCTGGGTGCGCTCAACCGCTCGACCAAAGTCCGAGTGGGGAGATTCAGTCATCGCTCCGTCTCCTCGACGTTGCCGCGGTGGAATCTCTCGTGAGCGAGAGAAGGCGATCAGCGTATTACCTCCGGTAACCTGCTTTGACGCGTCGCGGTCAGTCGTTAACGGGCGCGCGGTCAAATGAGGGTTCGGGCGGCGAGTACCAGAAGTTGAGATCTGAGACGTCCACCGAGATTGACACTTCAGCACTCTTCGCGATGTCCTCGGCGGGTTCAGTCCGGCTCCAAGCAGGTCGCCGATGCGGCGTTGCCGGTCCAGGTCATCCGCGCCGTAGTGGCGTCCCGGACTGGACGGGCGACACGACGAAGCAGATTGAGATGGATGGCGGTAGCAGCGCCTGAATCTCGAAGTCATACCTAGCAAGGCGCTGGCGTTCGGCAGGGCACATTTGGTCCGACCAGACACGAGGTGTGAGGTCGCCGACGCCACCTTTTGTCTGGCGCGGATCTGCCTCCCAGTTGCGGCCGCCCGAAGCCTTATCGTGGCGGCATGCGTACGCGTGCCGGACTGGGTTTGCTGGCCGTCGGCGCCGCCGTGATCTCGGGTGTAAGTGGGTGCAGTTCGGGTTCGCGCGCTGCTGGCGTGACCGGCGTGGTGAGGTCGTTCGTGGACGCGGTGCAGA
>JAVHVD010000278.1:0-42402 GCA_032160745.1 Pseudonocardiales bacterium | reverse complement strand
CGGGGAAGAGCGGGCGAGCTAGATGGGGTCGCCGCGCTCGACCTGCGGAGAAGGCAGTCGCCAGCGCCGGGGCAGGTAGGCCCGGCTGCCGGCATAGAAGCCGATCGTCATGTTGCCGCCCTGGGCTTGGCCGTCCCGCTCGATCGCGAGATTGCGAATGCGCCTGCCGACCACGTACCACTCCATCAGCAGGGCGACGAAGACGACGAGGACGAGGATCTGCAGCTGAGGCAGCGCCAGACCGGCGATCATGATCGGGAAGAGGAAGAGCAGGTAGTTGCTCAGCAGCCGCTTGCTGTCGACGTAGTCGCGGGCGAGCTTGCGGGTCGGGCCCTGGTCGCGACGCGGCAGTGCCGACAGATCGCCCCTGCGCAGCGCCGCCCGCTGCTCGGCAACCGTCCGCGGCTTGGCCGTGGCCCGCTCGCTCTTCTGCTGCCGGGCGAGCTGCTTCTGCCGGGCGTACGCCTCTTTGCGGGTCTTCGGTGCCGATACCGGACCGCGCTTGCCCTGGGACTCGCGCCGCTTGGGCGTCGGGCGACCCTTGCGCGCCGCGGCGGCCGCGGCCGTCTCGGATTCGTCGAGGATCTCGACCTCGGCGTCGGCGGGCTTCTCGCGGCGGGACAGCTTCACGGAGCCCACGATACCGGCCGTTGCCGGGATGCTCAGCCACCGCGCAGGACGGCGGCGGGACCCGAGAGAGTCCCGCCGCCGCTGCTGCTGACTGGTCAGCCCCCGCCGAGGCTGAGGCCCGAGTTGTTGCCGACGGCCGGGCGATAGACGGTGAGCGCCCGGTCGAAGCTGTAGCTCTGCCCGCCGCGCGAGCAGGTGACGGTCGCGACGCCGGAGGTGCCGATGGCCGCGATGTCGAAGAACTTCACCTTGTAGGAGCTGAGGCTGAACCCGCTCGACGCGGTCTCGCCGTTGTCCAGGTGGAACGTCACGTGGCTGGGGAGGAAGAGCAACTGCTTGCAGCCTGCTCCGCCGCTCAGGACGACGTACGGATCGTCCGGGTATGCGACGGCGGCAGGTGCAACGAGGCCGGCGGTCATCGCAGCGGCGGCGCCGAGAGCGAGTGCGGTCCGGCGGTGACGGGAGAGTCGGTGTTTTGCCCGGTGTGCCATGAATGCTCCTCAGGGTTACGCGGAGGCGCGCAAGAGAAGTGTCGATCATGGTCGGAATCTGTCAATTCGATCTTGCACAGATTGTGCAGCTAAGGCAGCTAGGGCAGCGCGAGCATCCGATCCAGGGCGAGCCGAGCGTTCGCTGCGACCCGCGGCTCGACGCTGATCCGGTTGACGACGTCACCCCGGGCGAGCGACTCGAGAGAGTGCACGAGGTGCGGGAGGTCGATCCGGTTCATCGTCGAGCAGTAGCACACGGTCTTCTCGAGGAACACGATCTGCTTGTCCGGGTGCCGGTCGGCCAGCCGCCGCACGAGATTCAGCTCGGTGCCCACCGCCCAGGACGAGCCGGCCGGAGCGGCGTCCAGCGTCTTGATGATGTACTCGGTCGAGCCGACCTGGTCGGCGGCGAGCACGACCTCATGCCGGCACTCCGGATGCACCAGGATGTTGACGTCCGGGATCCGGCGGCGCACGTCGGCGACGTTGTCAGCGGTGAACCGACCGTGCACCGAGCAATGGCCGGCCCACAGGATCATCCTCGCGTTGCGCAGCTGCTCATGGGTCAGGCCGCCATCGCGCTTGTGCGGGTTGAACACGACGCACTCGTCCAGCGTGATGCCCAGCTGCAGCACCGCGGTGTTGCGCCCGAGGTGCTGGTCGGGCAGGAACAGCACCTTCTCGCCCTGGTCGAAGGCCCAGCGCAGGGCGCGTTCGGCATTGGACGACGTGCACACGGCCCCGCCGTGCTCCCCGGTGAAGCCCTTGATCGCCGCCGACGAATTCATATAGGTGATGGGGACGGTGACGTCGGCGATGCCCGCATCGGAGAGGACGTCCCAGGCTTCGACGACCTGCTGATGGTTCGCCATGTCGGCCATCGAGCACCCGGCCGCCAGGTCGGGCAGGATCACCTGTTGCTGCGGCCCGGTGAGGATGTCGGCGGATTCGGCCATGAAATGGACGCCGCAGAAGACGATGTACTCGGCCTCAGGCCGGGCTGCGGCGTCCTTGGCCAGCTTGAACGAGTCGCCGGTCACATCGGCGAACTGGATCACCTCGTCGCGCTGGTAGTGGTGACCGAGCAGGAACGCCCGGTCCCCGAGGGCGTCCCGAGCCGCCCGCGCCCGGGTCACCAGCGTCGGATCGGACGCCGCAGGAAGGTCACCCGGGCAGTCGACCCCGCGCTCGGAGTCCGGATCGCTGCCCCGGCCGAGCAGCAACAACGCCAGCGGAGTTGCCGTCGGCTCGGTCAAAGTCATGCCTCATCGTAATCCGGCGCGTTGGACGGCCGGCATCGGTCGGTGCGATGGTTACCATGGAATAGGTGCTGGAAAACCCCGGTTGCCACCGATAGTCGAAACCGATGCCTGCACGACCCTTTGGGAGCGATATGACCACCACCGAAACCTCCGTCGAGCTCACCACCGCGCCGGCAGATGCGCCGGCGAAGGACGTGTCGCTCACCGAGGGCGCCGCGGTCAAGGTCCGCGCGCTGCTCGACCAGGAGGGCCGCGATGATCTCCGGCTCCGCATCGCCGTCCAGCCGGGTGGCTGTTCCGGTCTGCAGTACCAGCTCTTCTTCGACGAGCGCAGCCTCGACGGCGACATCGAGCTCAACATCCACGGCGTACCGCTCGTCCTCGACCGGATGAGCGCCCCCTACCTCGGCGGCGCCACCGTCGACTTCACCGACACGATCGAGCAGCAGGGCTTCACCATCGACAACCCCAATGCGGGCGGCGGCTGCGCCTGCGGCAACAGCTTCTGCGGCTGACCCGATCCGTAGGCGGATCGGCTCAGGGACCGCTCGCTCCGCTCGGGTCCATCGCCGATCCACACCGCAAACCCGCTGCGCTCGCACGGCGGCGGGCTCTTCGCGCGAGCGCTCATCGCGTGCCACTCGCGTCGAAGACGGCGCTCATCCCGGGTGTTAGGTAGCCTTCGCGCCATGCCAGTTCTTGTTGCGGGGTCGGTTGCGACCGATCACCTGATGCACTTCCCGGGGAAGTTCTCCGAGCAGCTGCTCGCCGACCAGCTGCACAAGGTGTCGCTGTCCTTCCTGGTCGACGAACTGGTCGTCCGGCGCGGCGGTGTCGCCCCCAACATCTGCTACGGCATGGCCCAGCTCGGCGGTTCGCCGGTCCTCATCGGCGCCGTCGGTGAGGATTTCGAGGAGTACCGCACCTGGCTCACCCATCACGGGGTCAACTGCGACTTCGTCTACGTCTCGCCGAATCACCACACCGCCCGCTTCGTCTGTACCACCGACGAGGACATGTGCCAGATCGGCTCGTTCTACGCCGGAGCCATGGGCGAGGCGAACCGAATCTCGATCGAGGA
Source organism: Pseudonocardiales bacterium (assembly GCA_032160745.1). Classification (GTDB taxonomy): domain Bacteria; phylum Actinomycetota; class Actinomycetes; order Mycobacteriales; family Jatrophihabitantaceae; genus Jatrophihabitans. The sequence goes on along the minus strand of JAVHVD010000278.1, from coordinate 38,938 downwards.
AGCCTGGAAAGCGGTCGGCGCCGACCTCGCCGTGATCAGTGCCTACGACCCGGCCGCGATGGTGCAGCACAGCGCGGAGTGCCGCGAGCACGGCTTGCGCTTCGCCGCGGACCCGTCCCAGCAGATCGCCCGGATGAGCGGCGAGCAGATGCGTGGCCTGATCGAGGGTGCCGACCTGCTGTTCACCAACGACTACGAGAAGAGCCTGCTCGAGTCCAAGACCGGACTCAGCGAGACCGACATCCGGGCGATGGTCAACGTGCAGGTCACCACGCTGGGGTCGAAGGGTGTGGAGATCACCGGCCGCGAGGTCGAGCGGGTCCACGTCCCAGTGGCCAAGGAGCGGTCCAGGAACGACCCGACCGGGGTCGGCGACGCCTTCCGGGCCGGCTTCCTGACCGCCCGTGAGTGGGGGATGTCCTGGGAGCGTGCGGCCCAGGTCGGCAGCCTGCTGGCGACGATGGTGCTCGAGACCGTCGGGACGCAGGAGTACACCGTCGAGAAGGACGAGTTCAGCAGCCGGCTGGCCGAGTCCTACGGCGACGACTGTGCCGCAGACGTGTTGCCCCACCTTTCCTAATCCGCCGCGACGTCGCTCCGGCAGCGGTGATGTCCCCGACGTGGTCGGGCAGCGCGGTTATCAGAGCCGGACGGGGTAGACCGGCGCCGGGACGTCAGGGGTGATCCGCCCCTCGACGAAGATCCCGTGCCAGGTGAGAAAGACGAGCAGCGTCCAGATCTTGCGGGAGTAGTCGTGCGGGCCCTCCCGGTGCGCCTCGAGCAGGCGCAGCGCGGCGTCCCGGTCGATGAGCTCGTCGGCCTGCGACTCGGTGATGATCGCGCGGGCCCACTCGTACATGACGTCCTTGAGCCAGTGCCGGATCGGGACCGGGAAGCCGAGCTTCGCGCGGTTCAGCACGTGCGGCGGGACGATCTGGGTGAGCGCCTGACGCAGCGCGTACTTCGTGGTTTCCTTGGTGATCTTGAGATCCGTCGGGATGGACGACGCCACCGAGAACACCTCGGTGTCGAGGAAGGGGACGCGCAGTTCGAGCGAGTTCGCCATCGTCATCTTGTCGGCCTTCACCAGGATGTCGCCGCGCAGCCAGGTGAACAGGTCGACGTACTGCATCCGCGTCGAGTCGTCGAGGTGCGTCGTCTGGTCGTACAGCTTGCGCGTGACGTCCATGTACGAGACGTTCGGGTCGAAGCGGCGGTAGAGCCCCTGCATCTCGTCCGGCCGGAAGATCCGGGCGTTGCCGTAATAGCGCTCCTCGTTGCCGATCGCACCGCGGCGCAGCAGGTCCTTGCCGCGCCGCCCCTCGGGGACCTTCGTCGACAGCTTGCCCAGCCCCCGGCGGGCCGAGGCCGGCAGGTAGTTGAACGCCTTGAGCGAGATCGGCTCGCGGTAGATGGTGTAACCGCCGAACAGCTCGTCCGCGCCTTCACCGGACAGCACGACCTTGACGTGCTTGCGCGCCTCGCGGGCGATGAAGTACAGCGGCACCAGTGCCGGGTCGGCCACCGGATCGTCGAGATACCAGACGATCAGCGGCAGCGTCTCCATCATCTCCTCGGCGGAGACCACCTTCGTGATGTGCTCGACCCCGATCGCCGCTGCCGACTCCGCGGCGACGTCGATCTCGCTGAAGCCTGCTCGTTCGAACCCGGTGGTGAAGGTCAGCAGCTTCGGGTTGTGCCGGCGCGCGAGCGCAGCGATCGCCGTCGAATCGATGCCGCCGGACAGGAACGCGCCGACCGTCACGTCGGCCCGCATGTGCTTCTCGACCGAGTCCTCGAGTGCCTCGGTGATCTGCCGGTAGAGCTTGTCCGCGTCCGACACCGGCTTGATCGCGAAGTCCGGATGGAAGTAGCGGTGGGTGCGCAACGTGTCGCCGGGCTTCAACGTGAAGTAGGTCCCGGACTCGACCCGGCTGATCGCTTGATGCATGGAGGCGGGCTCGGGAACGTACTGCAGGGTCAGGTAGTGCTGCAGCGACGTGGTGTCGACCGCCTTCTCGACGCCGGCGCGGGCGACGTCCAGCAGCGACTTCTTCTCGCTGGCGAAGAACGTGCCCCGGTCGTCGCTGTAGGTGTACATCGGCTTGATGCCGAACCAGTCGCGGGCACCGAACAGCACCCGCTCGTGCGCGTCCCAGATCAGGAAGACGAACATCCCGCGCAGCTCGCGCACGACCTTGGGGCCGAGGTAGTGGTAGCCGGCGACGATCGCCTCGCCGTCGCCGTCGGTCTCGAACGTCGCGCCGAACTCTCGGGTGAGCCGCTCGCGCAGCTCGAGGTAGTTGTAGATCTCGCCGTTGAAGATCAATTGGTAGCGGCCGTCGAGCCAGGGCAGCGGCTGGTGGGAGCGGTCGATGTCGATGATCGACAGCCGGCGGAACCCGATCGCCGCATCGTCGTCGTGCCACACACCGCCCTCGTCCGGCCCGCGGTGGCGCATGTCGGGCAGGGAACCCTCGACATCCGCGGCCACCGCTGCTGCCGAGCCGTCCGCCGAAAGGAAACCGATGAGTCCGCACACGCTGTCCAGTATCCCGGTTTCGGGAGACGGAATGATTCGGCCATGCCGCCGATCGAGATCCGTGTCATGACCGACGTCGCCGAGTTGCCGTTCGTCGAGGTGCTGAACATCTACGAGTCTGCGGGCTGGACGGTGTACACCCGCGAGCCCGAGCGGATCAGGGCGGCGCTGGTCGGCTCGTCCTTCGTTGCCGGCGCCTTCGCGGGGGAGCGGCTCGTCGGCCTCGTCCGGGCGATATCCGACGACGTCACGATCAGCTACGTCCAGGACGTGCTGGTGCACGCGGACGCGCAGCGGTCCGGGGTCGGGGCGGCCCTGATGGACGCGGTTGCGAAGCGGTACGGGCATGTCCGTCAGCACGTGCTGCTCACCGACGACGAGCCGCGCCAACGGGCGTTCTACGAGAGCGTGGGCTACGCCGAGACCCGCGACTTCGGCGACGGGTCGTTGCGCGCCTTCGTCCGGTTCACCTGAGGGGACCGGCGACAGAGACGACGGCAGGCGCTGCGGTGATCTGCTGGCACACGGTTCAGTGCAGACGCCGGACGGTGTAGGCCGGTGTGCCGTCCGCCGCCCGCCCGGCCAGGACGAACTCGTGCCCGCGCATCCGGCACCACGCTCGGATGTCCGGGTGCGCCGCGGGGTCGTCGGCCTCGACGGTGATCGTCGCGCCCACTTCGACCGTCTTGATGTGTCGGGCGAGGTCCAGGATCGGCAGGGGACAGCGCCGTCCGCGCGCATCCACGGTGACGGCCGGACGGGAGTTCACAGGCCGGCCGCGCCGAGCTCGGCCCGTACGTCGGCGACGACCTCCGGCAGGACGGAGAGGAACTCGTCCACCTCATCAGCGGTCGTCTGCCGGTGCAGCGAGATGCGCACGTTGCCCGAGGTGAGCGCACCCATCGCCACCAGCACGTGCGACGGCTCGAGCGTCGAGGCGGTGCACGACGAACCCGACGACACCGCGAAGCCGCGCCGATCCAGTGCCGAGAGCAGCGTCTCGCCGTCCACGTACAGGCAGGAGAAGGTGACGATGTGCGGCAGCCGCGCGGTGGGGTCGCCGAGCACCTCGACGTCGGCGATCCGCGCCGGCACCTCGGCCCGGATGCGCTCGACGAGCGCCGAAAGCCGCGCGGCCTGGTCGTCCCGCTCGGCGAGCATCGCCCGCAGCGATGCGGCCGCGGCGACGGCGGCCGGGATGTCCGGCATCCCCGGCACCCGCCCGGCCTCGCGGTCGTCCTCGGGGTAGGGGGAACGCCAGCGCACGCCGGTGCGAACGGCCAGGACACCCAGCGCAGGGCCGCCCCACATGCGGGCGTCCGCGGCCAACACCGCCCAGCCCTCGGGGATCGCCGCGTGTGCCGCCGTCTGACTGACGTCCACGACGAGCGGCACCGCACCTAGCTGCTGGGCGATCTCGGCAACCGGCTGCCGGGTGCCGACCTCGTGGTTTGCGGCCTGCAGCGCCGCCACCGCGACGTCGGGTTGTGCGGCGGCGGCGACGAACGCGGCCGCATCCACGCGGCCGAACCCGTCCACCGCCACCGACAGCGCCTCGCCGGCGGCCCGCGCCGCGTGTAGCACGGCCGAGTGTTCGACCGCACTGTGCACCACCGTGCGTCCCCGCTGCCGGTTTCCGGCCAGCGTCCCGAGGACCGCGGCGTGCAGGGCCTGCGTCCCGTTCGCGGTAAAGCTGATTTCCTCGGGACGGACGGCGAGGCCGTCGGCGACGGCCTCCCGCGCCGCGTCGAGCAGCAGCCGGGCTCGCCGGCCGGCGCCGTAGAGCCGGGCCGGATCGGCCCAGCCGTCGTCCAGCGCGGCGAGCAACGCCTGCCGCGCGACGGGGTGCAGCGGGGCGCCCGCCGCCGCGTCCAGGAATGCCGGCACGGCACGACGGTAGCGTCGATTCCGAAGACCGCGTCAGCCGCGTAGACGCCCCACCCACTCCGGTTCGCGCGGCAGGGGTCCAGTAGGCTCCGAAACGATTCCGGACGCGTCGAGAGGCGGTTGGCACGTGCGTCGTAGACGTTGGGTTCGCGGTGGCCGCGCGGCGGTGCTGCTCGCGTCGCTGGCGGTGCTCCTGACCGGTTGCTCGACCGCCGACTGGGAGCGCAATTTGCGCTTCGGTTGGCCCACCGGTGTGACCAAGCAGGGTACCGAGATGCGGGTCCTCTGGACCTGGGCCGGCGTCACCGCACTCTCGCTCGGCGTCGTCGTCTGGGGCCTGATCTTCTGGTGCTGCATCCGCTACCGCAAGCGTGACGCGGACCAGCTGCCGCGCCAGACCAAGTACAACTTCGCCGTCGAGGCCGTCTGTTTCACCTTCCCGTTCCTCGTCATCGCCGGCCTGTTCTACCGGACCGTGATCGTCGAGAACGACGTCAACAAGCTGACGAAGAACCCCGATGTCCGCGTCCAGGTCGACGCCTTCAAATGGAACTGGCAGTTCGAGTACCAGGCGTACACCGACCTGTCCGGCACCGTCCACAAGACCGTGTATCCGGGCGTGAAGGATCTCGCCGACGCGGCCGGCAACGAGCTGGTCAATGGCAAGCAGCGCAACGGCGCACCGGTGCGCACCTGCGACGAAGCCTCGAGCAACGAGTCGTACAACTGTGGCGCGAGCGGGGTCGACGACACAGCAGGCGGCCCCCTCTACCTGTCCACCGTGGGCTCGCAGCAGGAGATCCCGGTTCTCGTGATCCCCGTCGATCGCCGGGTTCGCTTCGTCGAGCACTCCGAGGATGTCGTCCACTCGTTCTGGGTCATCGACTTCCTGTTCAAGCGCGACGTGATCCCGTACGGGACGACGTCCACTTCGCGGGACAACCAGTTCGAGATCACGGCCACCAAGACCGGAAGCTTCGTCGGACGGTGCGCCGAGCTGTGCGGCACGTACCACTCCCAGATGAACTTCGAGGTCCGCGTCGTGTCCGAGCCGACGTTCGAGAACTACGTGAAAGCACTGACGCGCATCGGTTCGGTCGACCCGGCGCGGCAGGCGAAGGCGCTCGCCGCGGCGGGGATGAAGCCCTATGCCACCACGACCTACCCGTTGACCAGCGCGCGCAACGCTCGCAAGGCGACAGAACGGCCGGGGTCCTGACATGAAGGTCGAAGCCAGGCTCTTCCTGGGGCTGGCGGTGTTCTGCTGGCTCACCGCGGCCGGGTACGGCGTCTGGAGCCACATCACGCAGCACCACGTCGAGGTGGTCGGCGTCGCCGCGCTGATCCTCTCCGGTGGGCTGATGGGCATCCCGGGCGGCTTCTTCTGGTTCGTCTCGCGGCGCATCGATCCGCGCCCCGAGGACCGCAGCGATGCCGAGATCGCTGAGGCGGCCGGCGACCTCGGCTTCTTCAGCCCAGGCAGCTACTGGCCGGTGACGCTCGCCGGCGCGGCCACAATCTGCGGCCTGGGCCTGGCCTTCGCGCAGGTGTGGCTGCTCATCGTCGGCGTCGTCTTTCTGATGTTCGCCGTGGGCGGGCTGCTGTTCGAGTACTACATCGGCGGCCGTCGCACCCTCGGCTGAGCCGGCTTCGCCGAAGCGCGCCCTGCCGACCGCAGGGCCGGCATCGCCGTCCGGCGACCTCCCGCTCGACTTCACACACAGTTGACAGTCGGTTACGCTGCGCGAGCTACCACTGGGACAGACGAGCGCGCAAGGGACCGATGTTGCGATGAACCGAGTTCTTCGCCGACTGATCACACTCGTCGCCGTCGGGGGATCGACGGTCGCTGCTGCCGTCGTGCTCGGCGCTCCGGCCGGCGCGGCGGCGCCCGGCCCGCACGACCCGTTCGGCGCGGTGAGTGGCGTGACCGCTGTGACTGGCGGGCTGCGCTTCAGCGGCTGGGCGGTGGACCCCGACGCACTTGCCTCCAATGTGAATATCGTCGTGATCGTCGACGGACGGACGAACACCGCGTCGGTGATGACCAACCGGGCGAACGCCACCGTCACCACGAAGTACAAGGCCGGGCCGACTCCCGGGTTCCTCGTCACCACGCCCGTGGCGACCGGGGCGCACACCGTCTGCGTGGTGGCCCGCACGATCGGGCTGGGGCTCGACACGATCCTCAAGTGCGTGACGACGCCGCTGACCACTGCGCTCACCACCGCACAGGTCGCGGCGCACAACCCGCACGGAGCCATCCAGAGCGCGGCTTCGGGGTCGTCGTCCTTCCGCATCCTCGGCTGGGCCAGCGATCCGGATTGGGTGACGCGCCGGAGCACCGTGGTGCTCTACGTCGACGGAGTCTCGGCCGCGACGGTGATCACTCACTCCTACCCGGCGCCGCGGCCCACCGACGCCGGCTACCGCTCGGCCTTCGACATCGCCGTCCCGGTCTCGCGTGGTGCGCACATTGGCTGCATCTGGGTGGTGAACATCGGGCTCGGGAGCGGCAACAAGTTCCTCGGCTGCCGAGCGCGTGACACGCGGGGCGCGGCCGGCACCGGGACGATCACCGTCCCATTGCTCAACACGCAGGTCCTCGCCGAGGCCAAGAGGCACATCGGCCAGCAGTACGTATGGGGCGCGGCCGGGCCGAGCACGTTCGACTGCTCAGGCCTGGTCAAGTACAGCTACGGCAAGTTCGGCTACGCGACGCCGCGAGTGTCCGAGGCACAGGCGGTCGCCGCGCGGCTCATACCCGCGTCGCGGGCCCGTCCGGGTGATCTGGTCTTCACCCACGACACTCAGGGCGACGTCTACCACGTGGGCCTGTTCGTCAGTCCGGGCAAGGCGTTCGCCGCCATCGACGAGTACTACGACGTCAACTATCAGACGATCTGGGACCCGGTCAACACGACCTACGGCTCCTTCACCCATACCTGAGCCCGCACAGGCGGCCACGAGCCGAAGCTGGCGATTGACCCCACCACGAACGCGATGAGTGGTCAGGCGACCACGAACGCGATGAGCGCTCGCGCGAAGAGCCGCCGGCCGCCGCGCGGCCCGCGCCGAAGGCGCGGAATGGCGCGAGGCACGCTCCCCGAGCGAAGCGAGGGGGAGCTGCCGGAGCGACACGCCCGGCGGTTAAATCAGTCGGTCAGTTGGCGGGGCGAGTCGCTCGTGCCGACCGATTCCTCGCGCTCGGCCTGTTCGAGCTCGTCGAGCGCCGCCTGGATCTCCGGCTTCTCCTTCACCGGGTACAGGAAGCCCCGGATGTGCTTGAGCGGGGAAGCGGCGCCGAGCTGGTTCATCCGCTTGGGGACGGCGATCCCGGAGTAGCTGAGCTTGCCGTGACCGTGCTCGTCGACCGGGCCGAGCGGCTGGTGCACCTCGATGTACTCGCCGGTGGGCAGCATCCGCACGATGCCGGTCTCGACGCCGTGCTCGAGCACTTCGCGGTCGTGGCGTTGCAGGCCCAGACAGATCCGGTACGCGACGACGTAGCCGATCGGCGGCAGGGTCAGCAGCGCGATGCGACCGCCCCACGTCATGGCATTCAGCGAGATGTCGAACGCCTTGGCGATGATGTCGTTACCGCCGGACAGGAACAGCACGATGTAGAAGGTGATCGCCATCGCGCCGAGCGCCGTGCGCACCGGTACGTCTCGTGGCCGTTGCAACAGATGATGTTTTGCGGTGTCCTTGGTCATCTTTGCTTCGATGAACGGATAGGCGCCGGCCAGGGTGAACATGATGCCCGGAAGGACGACCGTGGGCCAGAACAACGGCGGCACGGTGTGGTGCCACAGCCGTATCTCCCAGGACGGGAACAGGCGGGTCGAGCCGTCGAGGAACATCATGTACCAGTCAGGCTGCGACCCGGACGAGACGGCGGCCGGCTGGTACGGACCGAACAGCCAAACCGGGTTGATCTGGGCCAGGCCACCGAGTGCGGCGCAGACGCCGAAGACGATGAAGAAGAAGCCACCGGCCTTCGCGGCGTACAGCGGGAAGACCCGCTCGCCACTGACCGTGCCCTCGGTCCGCCCGTGGCCGGGGAACTGGGTGTGCTTCTGTCGCACGACCAGCGCCAGGTGGGCCCCGATCAGCGCGGCCAGGATGGCCGGGATCAGCAGGACGTGGGCGATGTAGAAACGCCCGATGATGACGTCACCGGGAAAGGCGCCACCGAAGATCAGGAACGACACCCAGGTGCCGATGACCGGGATGGACAGCATGATCGCGTCAGCGATGCGGAGGCCGGTCCCGGATAGCAGGTCGTCGGGCAGCGAGTAACCGGCGAAGCCCTCGATGATGCCGAGCGCGATCAGGCTGAGGCCGATCAGCCAGTTCAGCTCGCGCGGCTTGCGGAACGCTCCGGTGAAGAACACGCGGAACATGTGGATCAGCATCGCGGCGAGGAAGAGCAGAGCCGACCAGTGGTGGATCTGGCGGATCACCAGGCCGCCGCGCACGTCGAAGCTGATGTTCAACGTCGACTCGTACGCCTTGGACATCGGCACGCCCTGCATCGGGACGTACCGGCCGTGGTACACCGTCTCGGCCATCGACGGGTCGAAGAAGAACGTCAGGTACGTGCCGGTGAGCAGCAGCACGATGAACGAGTAGAGCGCGATCTCACCCATCATGAACGACCAGTGATCCGGGAAGACCTTGTGCAACTGCTTGCGCATCGGCCCGGCGAGCATCAGCCGGTCGTCGAGGAACTTGCCCGCCTTACCCTGCGGCGTGCGAGGGGCGTCGGACCTGCGGGTCTGCGTACTCGTCATGGTCGCTCCCAGAAACCGGGGCCGATCGGTTCTTTGTAGTCGGACAACGCGACGAAGTACTGCCGCCCGTCCGCACCAGTCTCCACCGTGATGGGCAACTTCGGCAGGCTGCGGGTTGCCGGGCCGAACACCGGCTTCGCGTCCTCGAGCACCTGGAACTGCGACTGGTGGCACGGGCAGAGCAGACGACCGGTCTGCTGCTCGTACAAGGACGCCGGGCAGCCGGCGTGGGTGCAGATCTTGGAGAAAGCGATGTACTCGGGGTTGTGCGCCGGCCAGCCCCAGGTCGCCTGCCCCTTCCGGGGCTTCACCTTCTGGCCCGGCTTGAGCCGGATCAGCAGGGTCGGCGAGGAGGCGTCGGTCACGCCGTCCTGGCCATTGACCGTTTGACGCACGCCGGGGAACACCGTCGCCAGGCCACCTGGCTCCATGTCATCCGGGCTGACCCGGCGCCAATCGGAGTACACGATCGGCACCCGGCCGTTGGAGTCCGGGAACAGGTCCGGGTTGGGCTTGAACAGCGTGTGGAACAGCTGGTCGCCGGGTTTCTTGATCATGCCGCCGACGAGCGCGACCAGCGGGACGGTGGCCATCGCGCCACCGGCGAGCAGCAGTGAGCGCATCAGCAGGCCACGCCGGGGAAGACCGGTGTCCTGGAGGCCGACGACCAGCGCCGCCTCGGTGAGCAGCTTGTCCTCTTCGGTGGACGGGACGTCGTGGCGGTCCTGGATCGACTCTTCCTCCGGCATCAGCCACTTCGCCCACAGCACCATGCCGATGCCGAGGAAGACCAGCATGATCGCCATCAGCCCGCCGAGCGCCGGCGTGTAGAAGCGGAAGTTCTGCGCGGTACCGGGCACGTGCCATTCGAAGGGCACCGCGATGAAGGCAACGATGAATCCCAGGCCGGCCAGCGCGGAGATGATGAATGCCAGAGCGACGCCGCGCTCAGCCCGCTTCTCGGCCTTGGTGCCACGGATCGGGAAGCGGTCGCGGCGATGGACGATGCGCACACCGTCGACCGCGGCGCCGGCGATCATCGCCTCTTCCGGCGTCATCTTCCGGATCTCGTCCTCGCTCGGCCCGGTCCCATGGAGCTCGTCGGTCATCGCGGGTCCTCGCTGCGCTCGGAGTGTGGCTTCACGTGCGCGGTTCCCCTGTTCGCTCCGCGAGCGTCGCTCATCGCTCCTTCACTCCGATCCACAGGATCGCGATCATGACCGCGCCGACTCCGCCCACCCAGATGACGATCGCTTCGGAAACCGGACCGATCCGGTCGATGCCGTTCCCGCCCGGGTCCTTCGAGGCTTTCAGGGTCTGGATGTACGCGATGATCGCCCGCTTCTCGTCCGGGGTGATCTGGTTGTCGCTGAAGACCGGCATGCTCTCCGGTCCGGACAGCAACGCGGTGTAGATCTGCTTGTCCGTGGCCTGGTTGAGCGACGGAGCCACCTTGCCGGCGGACAGCGGCGCGCCCTTGAACGTCGTTCCATGGCACGAGGCGCAGTTCAGCCGGAAGATCTGGCCACCCAGGGCGACGGAGTTGTTGTCGCCTTTGAGGTTGCCCTGGGGCACCGTCGGACCGCCGCCGACCGACTCGACGTACGCGGCCAGCTGGTTGGTCTGCTGCTCGTTGAACTTGGCGACCTTGCGGTCCTCGGACGCTCCCTGGCGGGCGGCCGGCATGCGTCCGGTGGAGACCTGGAAGTACACGGCCGCGCTGCCGACCCCGATCAGCGAGGGCCCCTGGCCCTTGACGCCCTGGAGGTTGCTGCCGTGGCAGGTGATGCAGCTGACCTGGAACAGCTGGCGGCCCGCGGCGATGTCCTCGGCGCCGGTCCCGGTGTCGTTGGCACCCGACGTGGTGGCGAACGCGGCGTAGGCGCCGCCCATCGAGGCGAGCGCGCCGATCAGCACGGCGGTTGCGCCGAGCCGGCGCCGCAGGCCGCCGCGGCCGCGCTTCGTCCGCTTCGCCTTGGGCGCGCCGTCGTCGCGTTCCGCGGCACCCGTGACCGAGACCGCAGGCTCGAAGCCGAGCTCGGTCTCGACGTCGATGTCGTCGTCCACGGGCGTCCTCTCGCGATCGTCGCTTTCGGCAGGCTGGGTCATCGGATGAGGTAGATCACCGCGAACAGCCCGATCCACACGACATCGACGAAGTGCCAGTAGTACGACACGACGATTGCGGCGGTGGCCTGGGCGGGGGTGAACTTCCCGAGCGCTGTGCGGATGAGATAGAAGATGAAGGCGATGAGGCCGCCGATGACGTGCAGGCCGTGGAAGCCGGTCGTGAGGTAGAAGACCGATCCGTAGCCGGTGGCCGAAATCGTGTTCCCGTCGCTGACCTGCATCCGGTACTCGTTCGCTTGGCCGAGTACGAAGACCAGGCCCATCAGGAAGGTGATCACGAACCAGCGGCGCAATGCGAAGACATCGCCCTTCTCCGCCGCGAAGACGCCGAGCTGGCAGGTGACGCTGGAGAGAACGAGGATGATCGTGAACGGCAGGGCGTAGCTCACGCTCAGGTTGATGGACGCGCCGTCAGGCAGCGTCATCGGCCAATCGCCCGGATGCACTGACCGGACGGTGAAGTACATGGCGAACAGCCCGGCGAAGAACATGAGCTCGCTCGACAGCCACACGATCGTCCCGACACTGACGAGGTTCGGTCGCGTCAGGGAGTGGATCCGGCTGGAGTCGAAGCCTGGCGCCGTGGCGGTCGAGGTCACCCTCGCATTATGGCCTGCGGCGACCGGGGATGAGCGTCCGGGGTGGGCAGTGTCGGCCACGTTCAACGGACGCCGGACACGACCGGTTCCCGGCCCGGATACGATCGCCCGGTGAGCAGCGTGCCGGAGCGAGTGACCGTCCTCGTCTACAGCAATTCGGCCGACGTCCGGGCCCAGGTCCGGACGGCCGTCGGGCGACGTCCGGCCCCCGACACCGGGCGCATCGACTGGGTCGAGTGCGCCACCAATGCCGACGTCCAGCGCGAGCTCGACGAGGGCGGTGTCGATGTCGTCATCCTCGACGGCGAGGCGCAACCGACCGGCGGCATGGGCCTGGCCCGCCAGTTCAAGTACGAGATCGAGGACTGCCCGCCGATCATCGTGCTGATCGCCCGCCGGCAGGACGGATGGTTGGCCAGCTGGTCATTGGCCGACGCGGTGATCAACACGCCCATCGAGCCGGTCGAGAGCGCCGCGGTGGTAGCCGAGCAGCTGCGCCGGCGGCACAGCGGCATCCCCGTCGTCCGGTAGCTGATGACGACCGCCGCCGGAAAGACCTGGCCGGCCGTTCTCACCGCGCTCATGTCCGGCGCCGAGCTCGGCGCCGACGACACGGCCTGGGCGATGGACGAGGTGATGTCCGGCAATGCCACCTCCGCACAGCTCGCCGCCTTCGCGGTCCTGCTGCGGGCCAAAGGCGAGACGCCGCAGGAGCTGGCCGGGCTGGTTCGCACCATGCTCAACCGGGCCGCACCGCTGACGGTCGAAGGCCGCGCCGTGGACGTCGTCGGGACCGGCGCCGACCGCGCGCACACGGTCAACATCTCCACGATGGCGGCGTTGGTGGTCGCCGGGTCGGGTCGTCGGGTCGTGAAACACGGCAACCGCGCGGCGTCGTCGGCCTGCGGCGCGGCCGACGTGCTCGAGGAGCTCGGCGTGGCCATCGACCTGCCTTCGGCGGGCGTCCTGCGCACGGTGGCCGAGGTCGGCATCGGGTTCTGCTTCGCGCCGGTCTTCCACTCCGGGATGCGGCACGCCGGCCCTACGCGGGGCGAGCTCGCCGTGCCGACGGTCTTCAACTTCCTCGGCCCGCTGACCAACCCGGCGCGGGTGACTGCGGCGGCGATCGGCTGCGCCGACCTGCGAATGGCTCCGGTGATGGCCGCGGTACTGGCCGAGCGCGGTGACACTGCACTGGTCTTCCGCGGCGACGACGGCCTGGACGAGCTGACCACCACGACCACGTCGAGCGCGTGGGTGGCCGCCGACGGCGCGGTGACGCCGGCGACGATCGATCCCGTCGCGCTCGGCATCACCGCGGTGCCGCCGGAGGCGCTACGCGGTGGCGACCGGGTCTTCAACGCCGCGGTGGTGCGCGACGTCCTCGGCGGCGGAGCGCCGGGAATCCGCGACGTGGTCCTGCTCAACGCGGCCGCCGCCATCGCCGCCTACGACGGTTTGGAGGCGGAGCGGCTGCACGACGCGCTCGCCCGTGGCCTGCGGCTCGCGGCCGACGCGGTCGACTCGGGGGCCGCGGCGGCGCTGCTGGATCGCTGGGTGGCGTCCAGTCGCGCAGCGCGCGCCGAGGGTTGAGCCGCGACCTCCTGCGGCGCCGGCCTCTTGAGCGTTGATGAGGCGCCGAGCCGCGAGAGATCGGTCCGCGGGCGGCGCGGATACTGGGGCAGTGACGCCGTCCCACCTGCCGCGCCTGGCCGTCGCCGCGTGGACGATCGCGGCGGCCACCGTGGTGGGGCTCGCGTTTGCTGTCCGGCATTACCTGCAGGCCGGTGGCGGCGGTGGCCATATGCATGCGGCGGACGCGCTCACCCGGGGTGGGACGCAGAACCCGTTCGAGCCGCTGTTCGGCTCGGCGCTGTTCACCGCCTGGCACCTGGACGCGATTGCGGTGGCCGTGCTCGTCCTGGCCGCGGCGACCTACCTGACCGGTGTCGCGCTGGTCCCGGTCCGCAGCCGCGGAGCGCGCTGGCCGGTGCGCCGCACGACCGCCTTCCTCGCCGGCCTCGCCGTCTGCGCGTTCGCGACGAACGGCAGCATCGCCGTCTATGACCAGGTGCTGTTCACCGCGCACATGGCCGGACACCTGGCTCTGGTGATGGTGGCGCCGGCGCTGCTTGTCGCCGGCCACCCGCTGAGTCTGGCGATCGCCGCCGCCGAGCCCGAGCGTCGGGCCCGTCTCGAAGGCGCCCTCCGGGGCCGCGTGGTGTCGCTGCTCACCGCCCCGCCGATCGCGCTGGCCACCTACGCGGTCGTGATCGTCGGCAGCCACCTCACCGGCCTGATGGACACGATCATGCGCAACACCTGGGCCGGGCAGCTCGAGCACCTGGTCTACGTGCTGGCCGGCTGCCAGTTCTTCGTCCTCGTGGTCGGCAGCGAGCCGATCCGCTGGCGGCTGGCGTCACCGGCCCGGTGGTTGCTACTTGCCATCGGCATGGCCGTGGACACCTTCACCGGCATCGTCCTGATGCAGGGCACGCACGCGGTGCGCCTGCAGCCGTCCGCGCTCGACGTCGACGCTCTGTCAGACACACGCACGGGCGGCGCGATCATGTGGTTCGGCGGCGACGCGATCATGGCGGTGATCATGATCGGGCTGGTCGTCGGTTGGCTGCGGACCGTCGACCGGGCGCCGGCCGAGAAGGGCTGGTTGGAGCAGGCGCGTGGAGCGACGTTCGCCGCTCACACCGGGACAGCGAACTCGGAAACCGTCGACGATGACGACGACGCCGCCCGGGCCGCCTACAACGATTGGTTAGCGAGGCTGGAAAAAAGGTCGCGTTAAGGCGATTGTCAACGCGATGAGCGCTCGCGCGAAGAGCCCGCCGGGGCGCGAGCGATAGCGAGCTTGCACCGCGAATCGACGATGGACCCGAGCGCAGCGAGCGGTCCGTGAGGAGATTCGTCTCGGCGGATGAGATCAGTCAACGCCGATGGAGAAGGTGCTTTCGAGGTCGTGGCGGGAGTAGGCGCGGAAGGCGATGTGCGTGTCCGTGTGCAGGACGCCGGGGATCTTCGACAGCCGCCCGGCGATGACGTCGGCGATCGCCTCGAACTCGCGGACCCGCACGACCGCGATCAGGTCGACGTCGCCGGCCACCGAGTAGACCTCGCTCACGCCGTCGAGCCCGGCGATCGACTCGGCGACCTCCGGAATCTTGTCCGACTCCGTGGCGATCATCACGATCGCGGTGATCATGACCGAGCCTCGCTGTTCATGCCGTCAGCTTAGGGCGGGCCGGCCGGCTGACGACAGGGAGGCGGCGCCGGTCGGCGAACGGGTCGGCACCGTTGCGGGATCCGGCCAGATAGGTGCGCAGCCCGCCGGCGCCGAACGCGGGCATCGTCCAGGGATCGCTCGTCCAGGCCAGCCGCGTGCCGGGCTCTTCCAGCCAGCGCAGGATGCACTCCGACTCCTCCGCGAGTGGTGTTGAGCTCTCGTCGACGACGTCGGCCGTGGCCCGCAGCGCGTCGATGACCGGCCACGGCGCGATCCCCCGAGCGGCATGTCCCGCCGCCGCCAGGCGCCCGGCGCGTACGACGGACAGCTCCCACCCGCCGTTCCCGTCGGGCCGGGCGGCCACGAGTTCGGCGACCGACTGCAGGGACGACAGCCGCTGCATCCGGGCGCAGGCCCGCACCACCGTGGCGATGCGATCGCGGATGACGCCGGCCTGCTCGTAGCGCTGCGCCTCGGACAGGGTGGCCAGCTTGTGCTCGAGCGGTTCGACGAGGGGACGCACGTCGCCGATCCACGCCGACGCCACGAGTCCGACGAGTGCGGCGTACTGCTGGGGGCTCGTTCCGCCCTCGCACGGCGCACCGCACCGGCCGATGCCGGCAAGCACGCAGGCGGCGCGGACGACCCGGCGCAGGGACAGCCGGTCGCTGCACTGGCGCAGCGGTACGGCGTCGTGGATCGCGTCGCGCACCGCCTCGGCTTGCCGCTGCGAGCGCAGCGGGCCGAGATACGACCCGCCGTCGTTGCGGCGCACGCGCACGACCGACAGCCGGGGGTACGGCTCGACCGTCAGCTTCAACCACACGGACCGTTCCGGAAACTTCGAACGTCGGTTGTAACGGGGCTTGTGCGCCGCAATCAGCCGTAGCTCGCGGACCTGCGCCTCCAGAGCGTGAGCGCACGGGATCGGATCGACCCGCTCGGCCAGCCCGATCATCTCGCCCATGCGGCTGCGCGTCTCGCTCGCCACGAAGTACTGCCGAACGCGGGCACGCAGGTTGCGACTCGTCCCGACGTACAGCGGCCGGCCCTGCGCGTCGCGGAAGATGTAGACGCCAGGACCAGATGGCAGACCGTCGGCGAGATGGCGCTTGCGGCGCTGGGCCTCGCTGACCTGTGCGGTGAACGCCTTGAGCTCGGGCAGCGAGTGGACGCCGAGGTTGCCCAGCCGGCCGATCAACCCGTGCAGGACGTCGACGGTGGCGCGCGCGTCGTCCAGCGCGCGGTGGGTGGGCATGGTCTGCGCGTGGAAGAACGGCGCCAACGTGGCGAGCTTGCAATTGGGCACCTCGTCGCGGGTGAGGACGCGCCGGGCCAGCACAGCGGTGTCGACGACGGCGAACGCCGGCCACGGGATCGCGAGCTGCGCGCAGGCCGACTTGAGGAAGCCCACGTCGAACGGTGCGTTGTGCGCGACCAGCACGCTGCCGTGCGCGAACTCGAGGAACGCGGGAACTGCGGCGCTGATGCCGGGCGCACCGGAGACCATCGAGTCGGTGATCCCGGTCAGCACGCTGACGAACGGGTTGATCGCCCGGCCGGGGTCGACGAGCGTCTGCAACTCCCCGAGCACCTCGCCGCCGCAGACCTTCACCGCGCCGATCTCGGTGATGGCGTCGCCGTTCGCCGCGCCGCCGGTGGTCTCGAGATCGACGACGACGAAGGTGGTGGTGCGCAGCGGCTCACTGAGCTCATCGAGGCTGAGCTGCTCCGCTGTCGACTGCATGCCTCGGAAGCTAAGCCGGGGGTCCGACGAAACCGCGCAGACGCGCCCACCCGCCGGCCGTACCCTCGCGACCATGGAGGCTGCGGACGACGGAGTCGTGCTCGTCGAGCCCGCCCGCGCCCAGGTGATCGGTCTGGCGGCCGACGTCCTCGGTCGGCTGCCTGCCGAGGACGTGCCGGCGACCTTGCGGGCCATCGCCCGCTTTGCGCCGGCCAAGCGCCAGCGGCTCGGAGGAGTGGCGCTGGCCGCCGCCCTCGACGCCGACGAATCCTTCCGCGGCAAGGTGGCGGAGATGATCGAGAACGCATCGCCTGACCTGGCCGCCGCCGTCCGCGACGGCACCTCTACCGCCGCGGCGGACCCGCTCGATGTGGCGGTCGTGGCCTATCTCACCCGTCCGGACGGCTGGCGCGACGTTCTCGCCGCGGCCAACAGCCGCTGGGCGGCCGAGCGCGGCGCCGCCGCGGGCCGGAAGGACGAGGTCGACCGGCTGCGCACCGAGCTGGCCGAGCTGCGCGCCCATGTCCGGGGCGAGCCGGCTCGGCTGCGGGACGCAGTCGCCGCCGCAGGCGCCGAGACGGAGGCGGAGCTGGCCACGTTGCGGCGCTCCCTGCGCGACCGCACCCGAGAGCTGCGCGCCGCCGAACGCGAGCGCGACGCGGCGCGCGCGGCCGAGGCGGAGCTGCGCACCCGGATGGATGCGCTCGCCGCCACCCACGAGGCCGAGTTGCGCCGCCAGCGCGGCCGCCAGGCGGAGGCCGAACGGGCCGCGGAGTCCGCGCGCCGCGACGTGCGCACCGAGCGTGAGGTCGACGACGCGCGGCTGTGGCTGTTGGTCGACACCCTTGTGCAGGCCGCGACCGGGGTGCGGCGGGAGCTGTCCCTCTCGCCGCCGACGCTGCGCCCCGGCGACACGGTCGACTCGGCGGGTGGCGCCGCCGACCGACGCGTCGCCGGCGACCCCGCGGCCCTGGACCGCCTGCTGGCGCTACCGAACGTCCATGTGGTGATCGACGGTTACAACGTCACCAAGACCGGCTACGGCGAACTGTCGCTGGCCGAGCAGCGCACCCGGCTCGTCGGGGCGCTGGCCCCGCTGGTCGCGCAGTCGGGAGCGGAGGTCACGGTGGCGTTCGACGGCGGGGCCAAGCCGCCGGCCCAGCCGGCCACGCCGCGGGGGGTTCGCGTCCTGTTCAGCGCAGCCGATGAGATCGCCGACGATCTGATCCGTCGCCTCGTCGCCGCGGAGCCGCCCGGGCGCCCGGTCGTCGTCGTCACCAGCGACCGGCAGGTCGTCGCCGACACCGCCCGAGACGGTGCCTGGTCGGTGCCGTCGGCGGTCTTGCTGGCCCGGCTGGGCTGACCGCTGCGCAAAACTGTCGGAGGGCGTTCCTAGCGTCTCGGACGAGCCGGATCGCCGGCCCGGACCGAGGAGTGAGTGCGA
Organism: Pseudonocardiales bacterium; assembly: GCA_032160745.1. Classification (GTDB taxonomy): domain Bacteria; phylum Actinomycetota; class Actinomycetes; order Mycobacteriales; family Jatrophihabitantaceae; genus Jatrophihabitans. Next base: position 20,555 of record JAVHVD010000278.1, on the reverse strand, counting down.
ATGCTGATCGACTGCGACACGTGCATCGCGCGTGACCACGCCTGCCGCGACTGCGTGGTCACCGTACTGCTCGACCTGAAGCCCAGCGCGCCGGTGCCGCTCGATCTCGATGACGCCGAGCAGGCCGCGATCGGCAGCCTCGCCGAGGCCGGACTGGTCCCGCCGCTGCGCCTTGTGTCCGATTCGTCCCGAGTCGTACGGGATATCGCTTGACGAACCTGACCAACTTCTATGCCCAACGGGGGGTCGCGTTGCACAGGTTCGGGTACGGGTCGTAATCTTTCCGAGATCTTTCGGTTCCTGGGTGGTCAACCGCGGCCATCGCCGAGAGATCCCGCCGAATCGCACGTACATCGTGGTTGACGCACGCGCGTCGGGCACGGTGGCGAACCGGGGACCCACGTGTTCCCTCGGGGTGAATCGGAGTGTCCGTTGTGGCGCGTCGTCGCTGGATCAGCGTCGGTCGACATGGTGGTCACTCGGTAGGGCTACTTCCGGCCCGAACCCGTCAGCTAACTCGGTAGGCGGTCGAGGAAGAAGGAGATCCGCCAACAGTGGCGATCCGTTTCGCGCATCGTGTTCGTCCCCTGCTCGTCCTCGCCGCACTCGGTGTGGCTGTCACTGTGGCCCCGACCCTGGCGTCGGCCGCGCCGGCCGCGCCGCGCGCCGAGCCGTCGGTGACTTCGGTCCAGAAGCAATTAGGTGCCCTGGCCCTGAAGAACACCCAGCTGGTCGAGAAGTACAACCAGGCCCAGGTCGCCGTCCAGCAGCGGGAGAAGGCCGCCAAGTCCGCGCAGGCCACCGCCGCCAAGGCGAGCGCGTCCTACAGCCAGGCGCACGCGCTGTTCGCGCAGATCGTCCAGGCGCAGTACGAGACCGATTCCTTGGGCGCCACCGGCGCCCTGCTCAGCAGCAGCAGTGACAGCAACTACCTCGACCGGCTCGAGGCGCTCGGCATGATGTCGACGCACACTGCCCAGGTCGTCTCCCAGGTCACCGACGCCCGCGACACCGCCGCGAAGGCGGCGAGCAAGTCGCACCAGCTGCTCGAGTCCGCCAAGAGCGAGCGAGACGCCCTCGCCAAGCATCGCAAGGCGGTCACGGCCCAGATCAGCAAGTACCAGCGGCTGCTCTCCACGCTGACCTCCGCTCAGCAGGCCACGTACCAGCGGGCCGCCAACCCCTCCGTCTCCGCGACCAGCGTCGCGAAGCTGAAGTTGAGCCCGGCCGGCTCGGCCGCGGCGCAACGGGCAGTGCAGTTCGCGCTGGCCCAGGTCGGCAAGCCCTACGTCTTCGGTGCGGCCGGCCCCGACTCCTACGACTGCTCGGGCCTGACCATGGACGCCTGGCAGGCGGGCGGCGTCAGCCTGCCGCACTCGGCGGCCGACCAGTACAACTACGGCACCCACGTCTCGCGAGACGCGTTGGCCCCCGGCGACCTCGTGTTCTTCTACCAGCCGATAGGGCACGTCACGATCTACATCGGTGACGGGATGATGGTGTCGGCGCCGACCGAGGGCCAGAACGTCTCCGTCGTGCCGCTGAGCTCTTTCAATAGTGACTACGTAGGAGCCACGCGACTCGCCTGAGCCGGCCTCCTGGCACGCTGTCCTTCGTGACCGCGCGGCGTCCGGTCGCCGGCCGGCGACGAACCATCCGGGCTGCGCTGCTTGCGGTCGGCCTGCTCTGCGGGGTGCCCGTCGGCGGCTGCTCGTCGTCGTCATCGTCGGGCTCGGCACCGTCGCTGAAGGACATTGCGACGGTCCTGGCCGCCCACGGTCGAGCGGTACTGGATCACGACCGGACGGCGTTTCTGACCGGACTCGGCAGCGGAGGAAACGCTGCCGGCTTCCGGGGCCGGCAAGAGGACGAGTTCGACAACCTCGCGCGCCTGCCCCTGACGGCGTGGTCCTACGCCGTGGAGTCACGCACGGACGACCGTGAGGTCGAGGCGGCGGCGACGAAACGGTACGGCGCCGAGGCAGTGATCGTGCGGGTGTCGCTGAACTACGCCCTGCGCGGCGTCGACAGCTCGCCGACCAGTCACGAGCTCTGGTGGACCTTCGTACGACGCGACGGCCACGTGGTCGCCGTCGCGGATGACGGGCTGGCCCAGGCCGGCGGGATCAGCTGGCAGGGTCCGTGGGATTTCGGTCCGTTGGAGGTCGTGCGCAGCGCGCACAGCCTCGTACTCGGGCACGCCGACACGGTTGCCGTCCTGCGCACGATCGCGGCCACGGTCGACTCGGCCGTGCCCGCGGTCGCGGCCGTCTGGGGCCCGGCGTGGCCGCGCACAGTGGCCGTCGTCGTCCCGTCCTCGCCGGACGAGCTGACCGCGCAGGTCGGCCGGTCGTCGCAGGTCAGCACCACCATCGCCGCCGCTGCCGTCTCCGACGGCCAGGACGCGCTCAGCGGCGCGGCCAAGGGGCAACGGCTGATCGTCAACCCTGCGGCCTTCGACCAGCTGAGCGCCGTCGGCCGGCAGATCGTCGTGCGGCACGAGATAACCCACATCGCGACCGCGCAGGCCACGACCGGTGCGACGCCGCGCTGGCTGGTCGAGGGGTTCGCCGATTACGTGGGGAATCTGACCAGCGGTCAGTCGGTCCGGACCACGGCCGCGGAGCTCGGCCGCGAGGTCCGGGCCGGCACGCTACCCGGCACGTTGCCGACGGACGCGGCCTTCGACACCGTCGGCGCGGCCCAGACGTATGAAGCTGCCTGGCTGGCCTGCCGACTTCTCGCCCAGCGGGCGGGGCAGCCCGCGCTGGTTCGGTTCTACCGACTCGTGGGCGCGTCGCCCGACAACCCCGACCGTGCCGTGGCCGACGCGCTGCGCCAGGTGCTGCACGAGTCCACGGCGCGGTTCACCGCGCAGTGGCGGACGTATCTGAAGACCGAGCTCGGATGACCGGGGCCGGCCGGACGCTGCTCGTCACCAACGACTTCCCGCCGCGCCAGGGCGGGATCCAGTCGTTCCTGCACCAGTTGGCGATCCGCCAGCCGCCCGGTTCGTTCGTGGTGTACGCGTCCGACCACGAAGGGTCGGCCCGCTTCGACGCCGCCCAACCGTTTCCGGTGCTCCGGCATCCGACCGGCCTGCTCCTGCCCACGCCCGCGGCGCGACGGCGGACCGTCGCGGCCCTGCGGGACTTCGGCTGCACCACGGTCTGGTTCGGCGCGGCCGCGCCGCTCGGTCTGCTCGCGCCGGCGCTGCGCGACGCCGGTGCGGAGCGGATCGTCGCCACGACCCACGGGCACGAGGCCGGCTGGGCGATGCTGCCCGGTGCGCGGCAGGCGTTGCGCCGGATCGGGGCGGGCTGCGATGTCGTCACGTATCTGGGTGAGTACTTCCGCCGGCGGCTGACGACAACCCTGGGCCGGCACGCCGAGCTCGTTCAGCTCACCCCTGGCGTGGATGTCGATGTCTTCCGTCCGGACGTCGACGGCAGCGGGGTGCGGGCGCGGCACGGGCTGACCGGCCGGCCGGTGATCGTCTGCGTCTCCCGGCTCGTCCCACGCAAGGGTCAGGACACGCTCATCCACGCCCTGCCCGCCGTCCGCCGCCGCGTTCCGGACGCGATGCTGCTGCTCGTCGGCGGGGGGAGCTACCGCGACGAGCTGGAGACGCTGGCCGCGTCGCTCGGGATTTCTGACGCCGTCGTCTTCGCCGGCGGCGTGCCGCACGAGGAACTGCCTGCGCACTACGCGGCCGGCGACTTGTTCGCCATGCCCTGCCGGACCCGGCGCGGCGGTCTCGACGTAGAGGGCCTCGGCATCGTCTACCTCGAGGCGTCGGCCTCGGGGCTGCCCGTGGTCGTCGGCAATTCCGGTGGCGCGCCGGACGCGGTGCGTGACGGTGAGACGGGCTACCTCGTGGACGGCCGGCATGTGTCGGCCGTCGCCGCGCGGCTGGTCGAGCTGCTCGTGGACGAGGACCTGCGCAGCCGGCTGGGGACCGCAGGGCGCGCCTGGGTACAGCGCGAATGGCGCTGGGACGTGCTGGCCGAACGCCTCCGGAGTCTGCTCAACGGCTGATGCGAGCGCCGTCCGGCCGGCGCCGTCAGTCCGACTTCGCGCCGCTGTAGAGCGACTCGATCTGCTGGGCGGCTTCCTTGTGCACGACGTTGCGCTTGAGCTTCAGCGACGGCGTCATCTGCCCGCCGGCCTCCGTCCAGTCGTCGGCCAGGATCACGAACTTGCGGATGGACTCGGCCTTGCTGACCGCCTTGTTCGCGTCGTCGATCGCGGTCTGCACCTCGGCGCGCAGGTCGGGGTCGTCGAGGAGATCGGCGAGCTTCGTGTCGGCGGCGCGGCCGTTCTTCTCCAGCCACGTGGGCAGCGACTCGACGTCGATGGTGACCAGCGCAGCCACGAACGGCTTCTGGTCTCCGACGACGAGGCACTGGCTGACCAGCCAGTGGGCGCGCACCCGGTCCTCGAGCACCGCCGGGGCGACGTTCTTGCCCCCGGCCGTGACGATGAGCTCCTTCTTGCGTCCAGTGATCCGGACGAAGCCGTCGTCGTCGATCTCGCCGATGTCACCGGTGTGGAACCAGCCGTCGGGCTCGAGCGCCTCGGCGGTGGCGTCCGGATTCTTCCAATAGCCACGGAAGATGTGCGGCGCCTTGAACAGCAGCTCGCCGTCGTCGGCGACCCGCGCGGTGGTACCACCGATCGGCCGGCCGACGGTCCCCACCTTGATCGCGTTGGGACGGTTCACCGTGACGCCCGCAGTCGTCTCGGTGAGGCCGTACCCCTCGTAGATCGTCACGCCGATACCGCGGAAGAAATGACCCAGCCGGGCACCCAGCGGCGCGCCGCCTGACACCGCAGCGACGCAGTTGCCACCCAGCGCTGCTCGCAATCGCGCGTAGACCAGCTTGTCGAAGACGACGTGCTGAGCCTTGAGCAGCAGTGGCGGGGAGCCCTTCTCGGTCGCTTCGGAATACGCGATCGCCACTGCCTCGGCGCGGTCGAAGATGCGCCCCTTACCGCCACCGTGCGCCTTCTGCTTCGCGGTGTTGTACACCTTCTCGAACACGCGGGGCACGGCCAGCACGAAGGTGGGCTGGAACGCGGCCAGGTCGTCCATCAGGTTCTTGACGTCGGCGGTGTGGCCCAGCGTGCATCCGGCCGCCAGCGCGCCGATCTCGATGGCCCGGCCGAAGACATGGGCGATCGGCAGGAACAGCAACGTGGACGTGTTCGCGTTGAAGAAGTCCTCGAGGAGGTCGAGCAGTTCGACGGCCTCGGTCACGAAGCACCGGTGGGTCAGTTCGCAGCCCTTGGGGCGGCCGGTGGTGCCCGATGTGTAGATGATGGACGCGAGGTCCTCGAGGGTGACGGCCGAGCGGCGCGCAGTCACCTCGTCGTCGACGACGTCCTTACCGCGCTCGACGAGGGCCGCCACCGCGCCGTCCTCGAACTGCCAGACGTGAACGAGGTCGGGGAGGTCTGCGCGCACCGACTCGACGATCTCGGCGTGCCCCGGCGTCTCGACGAAGATGCCCCGGGCCGCGGAGTCCAAGAGGATCCATTGGACCTGTTCGGCGCTCGAGGTCTCGTAGATCGGCACCACGACCGCGCCGACGGTGAACAGGGCGAAGTCGGCCACGGTCCACTCGTAGCGGGTCTTGCTCATCACCGCGACGCGGTCACCCGGGACGATCCCCGCTGCGATCAGACCCTTGGCGACGGCCGTTACCTCGTCGGCGAACTGCGCGGCCGTGACGTCGTGCCAGACCGCTCCGTCGCGGCGGCGCAGCGCCACGTGGGTCGGCCCGGTTTCCGCGTTGTCGTAGACGAAGTCGGCGGTATTGCGCTGGGTCAGTGTGGTGATCTTGCTCGCGACATGCAGTTCCTGCACTGTGCGGCGTCCCTTCTCGGCAGACCAGGAGGCGGAGGCTCGTCAACCATTGTTGCTGATGACCGGTCACGGTAACCCGTGCACCCAGCAGGGGCGACCGGTGGTGACGCCGCCGTGCCATGCTGGCCCACCAGGGAGCGAAGCGAGGGGTTCATCGTGCCGGCAATCGACGTGGTCGACTCCACGTGGTTCGCCGCGCGGCCGACGGTGGTCGCCGCGATCGTCGCCGAGCCCGGCAATTGGCGCCGGTGGTGGCCCGAACTCGTGCTCGAGGTCGACGAGTGGCGCGGGGACAAGGGCATGCGGTGGTCGGTGCTGTCCGCCGGCGGGCGCGCGGCGGGGCTGTCCGGGTCGGCCGAAGTGTGGCTCGAGCCGATGTTCGACGGAGTGGTGGCGCACTTCTTCCTGCGTCTGGATCCGCCTGCCGCCCGTTCGCTGTCGCACCGCCGGCGCGCCCGGATCACCGACGACTACCGGCTACGGACGAAGCACGCGTTCTGGGCACTCGCCGACCAGCTCGATCCGGGCCGGCTGGCCCGACACACCTCCACCTCGCACGCGGCCAGCCGATAGGAACGGACAGGTAGCCTCTGTTGCCATGCCCGAGGAGTCGACACAGTCGATCACGATCGACGCCGACCCGGCGCAGATCATGGCCGTCATCGCCGATTTCGAGAACTATCCGGTCTGGACCGGATCGGTCAAGAAGGCCGATGTGCTGGAGGTCGGTCCGGCGGGCCGGGCCCGCCGCGTCGCGTTCAGCCTGGACGCCGGCATCATCCGCGACCAGTACGAGCTGGCCTACGTCTGGACCGGGGACGACAAGGTCGAATGGGACCTCACGTCGGGTCAGATGATGCGGGCCCAGCACGGGTCGTACACGCTTCGTGCCGACGGGCCGGACCGCACCGAGGTCACCTATTCGCTGTCCGTCGACCTGGTCATTCCGATGCTGGGTCTCCTCAAACGCAAGGCCGAGCGCGTGGTCATGGACACCGCGCTGAAGGAACTGAAGCGGCGCGTCGAGGGTCTGCGGGTCTGAGCGGCGATGCGCATCATCCTGTTCACCGGCAAGGGCGGCGTCGGCAAGACGACCACCGCTTCGGCGACGGCGCTGCGGTTGGCCGACCGCGGTGTGAAGACCCTGCTGCTGTCCACAGACATCGCCCACTCCTTGGCCGACGCGCTCGCCGTCGAGCTGACCGACGAGCCGGCCGAGGTCGCGCCCAGCCTGTGGGCGGTGCAGGTCGACACGCAGGGACGGTTCGAGGCCGCGTGGCGCGACGTCCAGGCCTTCCTCGTCGACATGCTGGCCCGCAGCGGCGTCGATGCGATCACCGCCGACGAGTTGACGGTCCTGCCCGGCGTCGACGAGGTGTTGGCGCTGCTGGCGGTGCGCGAGCTCGCGCTGACGGGGAATTGGGATGCGTTGGTGGTCGATTGCGCGCCGACCGCTGAGACGCTGCGCCTGCTCGCCCTGCCCGAGGCGCTGACGTGGTACCTCGAGCGGGTCTTCCCGGTCCATCGGCGCATCGCGAAGAGCATGCGGCCGATCGCGACCCTGCTCGGCCGCGGCGAAGCGCTGCCGCCCGACACCCTGTTCGAGGCGCTGTTGCGGCTCAACGACGAACTGGCCTCGGTCCGCCAGCTGCTCGGCGATCCGGCGGTGACGTCGGTGCGCCTCGTCCTCACTCCCGAATCGGTCGTCGCCGCCGAGGCGCGGCGGACGTTCACCGCCCTGGCGTTGTACGGGTACTGCGTCGACCTGGTCATCGCCAACCGGGTGTTCCCGGCCGGCGACGACGATTGGCGCCGCGGCTGGGCCGAGGCGCAGCAGAAGCAGCTCGTCGGCATCCGTGAGTCGTTCGCTGGGCTGCCCGTGCGCGAGCTGGCCTACCGCGCCGCCGAGCCGGTCGGGACCGACGCGCTGCGGGAGATCGCCGACTCGCTCTACGGCCGGCTGCCCGGCGAGGACCCGGTACCGCCGTCGCCGGTCACCGAGCTGCTCAGGGTGGAGCAGGTGGGCGCCGAGTTCGTCCTGCACATGTCGCTGCCGCTCGCCCAGCGCGCCGCCGTCGACGCGGTGCGGGCCGGCGACGATCTCGTGGTGACGGTCGGCCCGAATCGCCGGGTGCTGACGCTGCCGAGCGTGCTGCGCCGCTGCATGGTCTCCGGCGGGGAGTTCGACGGTCGCGAGCTGCGGGTGCGGTTCCGCCCGGATCCGGCGCTGTGGCCGAGCCCGCCGCCTGGAGCGACGGAACCGACCGCGCGACCACGACCGAGGCCCGGGGCGGGTCGTCGGCCGCGCAGGGCGCAGGAGGAGGCGGGCAGCGATGGATGACCCGGGCGAGGAGCTGGGCGCCGAGGCTTCCAAACTCGTGTCAGCGGTGCAGGACTGGGCGCGCAGCGCCTTCGCCGCCCACCCGCCCGCGGAGCCCGGCGTCGCCGCGACCGAGTGTGTCCCTTGGTGCCCGATCTGCCAGTTCGCCGGCATCCTGCGCGGCGAGCACCCGGAGGTCGCCGAGCGGCTGGCGGAGGCCGGCGCGGCGTTGGCCGGCGCGATGAAGTCGCTCAGCGACGCTGCCCTGACCCGCGCGCAGGCGGCGCAGCGGGACGGGTCCAAGCCCGGCCGACCGAAGCCTGCCCCGCGCGTGCAACACATTCGCCTCGACGACCCGGACGAGTCCTGAACCGATGACGCTGACGATCGGGGTCGACATCGGTGGCACCAAGGTCGCGGCGGGAGTGGTCGACGAGGCGGGACGCATCCTCGACCGCGCGCGGCGCGACACGCCTGGTCACGACGTCGCCGACACCGAGTCGATCATCGTGGACGTGGTCCGCACGCTGGCCGACCGCAACCAGATCGACGCGGTCGGGATCGGCGCCGCCGGGTGGATCGCCAACGATCACGCCACGGTGCTCTTCTCGCCGCACCTGGCCTGGCGCAACGAGCCGCTGCGCGGCTCCCTGGCCGAGCGGATCAAGCTGCCGCTGATCGTCGAGAACGACGCCAACGCCGCGGCCTGGGCGGAGTACCGCTTCGGCGCGGCGCGCGGGGAGAAGGTCGTCGTCTGCGTGACGCTCGGGACCGGGATCGGTGGCGGCCTCGTCGTCGACGGGTCGGTGTACCGGGGCGCGTACGGCATCGCCTGCGAGTACGGCCACATGACGCTGGTGCCCGACGGGCGGCGTTGCGCGTGCGGCAACCTCGGCTGCTGGGAGATGTACGCCTCCGGCCGGGCACTGGCCCGGGACGCGCGCGAACTCGCCGCCGAGTCCCCGGTGGCCGCGGCGCGGATGCTCGCGCTCGCCGGCTCCGTCGAGGGGCTGACCGGGCCGGTGGTCACCGAGGCGGCGGCCGCCGGCGACCCGGCGGCGGAGTCGATCTGCACCACGATGGGACGCTGGCTCGGTCGGGGGCTGGCGAATCTCGCCGCTGTTCTCGATCCGTCGATGTTCGTGCTCGGCGGCGGGGTCTCCGCGGCCGGGGACATCCTGCTGCGCCCGGCCCGGGAGGAGTTCGCCCACACACTGACCGGCCGCGGCTTCCGGCCTGTTGCCGCGGTCGAGCTGGTCTCGCTCGGCCCGGATGCCGGCCTCATCGGCGCGGCCGACCTCGCCCGCCGCTACGCCTGACCGGCGCCGACCCGGGCGACGGCCCGCCGCGGGCGCTGCGAGACGATGACCGCATGCCCACCGCCCTTCGCCTTCTCTCCGTGGACGCCCAGGACTTCGGGCGGGACCGCGCGGCGCTGGCGCGGGCGATCGCGGCAGCCGAGGTCGATGTCGCCTGTGTGCACGGCGCGCCGCATCTGCTGCGGTGGCGATCGATCTGCGCGGCGATCGGGCGCCGGTCAGGTCTGGTCGTGGTGACGGGCGGTCGGCTGGCGGGCGCGAACCTGCTGCTCTCCGGGCTGGGCGTCGACGTCACCGCGGTGGCCGACCTGACCTTCTCGGGCGGTTCCGTCCTCACGCCGGCCGGCGCGGCGATCGCCGCGCTGCGGCTGCGCGGCGTGGAGTTCGTCCTCGCGGGCACGACGCTGGTCGGCAACGCCGCCGAGCGGCTCGCGCAGGTCCGGCAGCTGCAGACGGCCATCGACGGGCTCGTCCCCGGAGCGCCGCCGGCGGTCGTCAGCGCAGTGGGGTCGGATCGACCCGGTACGGCCGCCTGGCAGGCACTGGTGGAGTACCGGGTCGGGGTGGTCGAGCGGCTCTTCGTGGACGGTCGGCTGGACGTCCTCGGGACGACCGCGCTCACCCGGTCCGGGATCGTGCTGGAACTCGAACTGCCCGACGCGGGTTAGATCGCGCTGCCGTCGTCGTCCTCGTCGCGCCGGTGCTCGCGCACCCGGCTGAGCAGGATCATCCCGCCCAGCAACAGCCCGATGATGCCGAGGGCGAAGCTGAAGTTGCTGGCCAGCCCGAACTGGCCGCCCAGCCCTAGCAGGATGATCGAGATCACCAGTACGGACATTGCGATGATCGTCGGCGCGGCCAGCCGGGGGAGCGGGGGCGGCGGCGGGGGGACGTAGTGGTCCTCGTCCAGCCAGACCTCGTCGCGGGCCGGGGGTTTGAGCAGTCGAGCCCGCCACTCGGCGTCCTCGCGGGTCAGATCGCGCTCGGCCTCGCGCACCGCGGCGACGGTGTCGACGTGCCAGTCGGCGACCAGTGCATCGAAGGTGGAGTCGGTGTCCACACCCGCCAGCGGGTCGTTCTGCGGCGGCAGCTCGGGGTGGTCCCCGCCAAGGGCGCGAACCGCGGCAACCACGATCGTTCGGGCGTCGACCCGCTCGTCGGAGGCCACGAACAACCGGCGCTGCTCGCTCTGGGCGACGGCGGTGGGGCCGAGGTAGGCCGCGATCCGGGCGCGCCCAAGCGCGGTCAGCAGGTGCCGTCCGACATCGGGGTCGACGTCGGTCAGCGGGACGTAGGTGGGCGCGCGCAGCCCGTTGTCCAACCGTCCCGGCTCGGGACCGCCGGACTCCGACGTGCCGTGCGGCCTCACGGCGCTGCGCCGCCGAGCGGGGTGGCGCCGGTCAGTGACTCGATGAAGTCCACGCTCCCGGCGAAGATCTTCGGGGCATCGTTGTCGAGCGTGGCGACGTGGTAGCTGTCCTCGAGCAGGATCTCGCGCACGGTGGTGTTCACCGCGCCGCCCTTGAGCAGTTCCGCGGAAAGGTCGTCCACCACGTGATCTTCGATGGAGCGGTACATCAGGATCGGCGCGCGGATCGAGCCGAGGTCGGCGAGGGTGACCCGCCACAGTTTCTGCAGCGAGGCGAAGGCGACGACCGGGGTGCGGTCAGCGGCCGGCTCGACCAGCCCCGGCTTCTTGATGTCCCCGCCGATCGACGGCCGCGACCGGACGGCCCAGCCGATGTAGGGCGCCAGCTTCGCGTCCCGACGGCGGGTGCCGTACGCGGGGTTGACGAGGACGAGGCCGGCCACCCCGTCCGGGTGCTGCTCGGCGAGCCGGGTGACCAGCGTCGCGCCCATCGACAGGCCGACGGCAAAGACCTTCTCGCAGCGGGAGCTGAGTTCCCGGTAGCTGGCCTCGATCGTCTCGTACCACTGGGGCCAGCGGGTGCGGTTGGTCTCCTGCCACGTGCCGCCGTGGCCCGGGAGCAGCGGCAGGCGCACCGTGTAGCCGGCGTCAGCAAGATGCTGCGCCCAGGGACGCATGCTGCCGGGCATGCCGGTGAACCCGTGACTGACCACGACCCCCACCGGGCCGCCGTCGGCCGAGAAGGGCTCGGCGTCTGGGATCGAGTCCACCCGAACCTCCACGAACATCGTCGCTGCGCCCCCATCATGCCTTCCGGGGAGGCCGTCCGGCGACCCGGGCGGTGCCGGACGCGGCCGGGGCGCCGCGGTGGTGGTGGCCGAGGACCGGCCGGACTAGGGTTTGGCCCTGGGGAAGCGTTGTCGATGGACGCTGCAGACTTACTGGGAGCGGGAGGCGGCGTGGGGTACTGGCTCGCCAAGTTCGTGTTCCTCGGCCCCTTGCTGAGGATGCTGTGGCGGCCATGGGTGCAGGGGGCCGAGAACATCCCGTCCGACCGTCCGGCGATCATCGCCAGCAACCACCTCTCGTTCTGTGATTCGTTCTTCATGCCGATCGTCATCAGGCGCAAGGTGACGTTCTTGGCCAAGGCCGAGTACTTCACCACGCCGGGCATCAAAGGTCGGCTGACGCGTCGGTTCATGAAGACGGTCGGCATGGTGCCGATCGACCGCGGCGACTCCGACGCGGCCCGCGCCGCGCTGAACACCGGTGTCCGTGTACTGAGCGAAGGGACGCTGCTCGGCATCTACCCCGAAGGCACCCGGTCCCCGGACGGTCGGCTGTACCGCGGCAAGACCGGCGTCGCCCGTCTGGCGCTGGAGTCCGGTGCGGTCGTCATCCCGTGCGCGATGGTGAACACCGAGGTCATCCAGCCCCCGGGGCGGCTGTTCCCGAAGCTGCGCCCGCGCCCCGGCGTCCAGTTCGGCAAGCCGCTCGACTTCTCCCGCTACGAGGGCATGTCCGGTGACCGGTTCGTCGAGCGGTCGATGACCGACGAGATCATGTACGAGCTGATGCAGCTGTCCGGCCAGGAGTACGTCGACCAGTACGCGGCGAAGGTGAAGGCCGCCGAGGGTAAGGACATCGGCTTCGGCAGTCGGGAGCGTGACGGCGTCCGCGAGCTCGGTGATCGGGTTCCCGGGACGCGGGCCTCCTGATCCGGTGCGCTTCTTCTACGACTGCGAGTTCATCGAGGACGGCCGGACGATCGAACTGGTGTCGATCGGCATGGTCGACGAAACCGGCCGGGAGTTCTACGCCGTCTCCACCGAGTTCGACCCGTCGCGGGCGATCGAGTGGGTCCGCCGCAACGTCCTCGACAAGCTCCCGGCCCCTGCCGATCCCGCCTGGCGCTCGCTGGAGCGCATCCGCGACGACCTGCTGGCCTTCCTGACCGAGCCCGGCGAGCCGATCGAGCTATGGGCGTGGATGTCGGCCTACGACCATGTCGCGCTGTGCCAGCTGTGGGGCGACATGCGCGCGCTGCCCCGGGTGATCCCGCGCTTCACCCACGAGTTGCGCCAGCGCTGGGAGGACGCGGGGTCCCCGCCGCTGCCCGCGGCGCCGCCCGACCAGCACGACGCGCTCGCCGACGCCCGCCACAACCTCGCGCGCTGGAATGTGATGGCGCGGCGCTGATGAACATGGGTCCCGGACGGACCCGCGATTTCCCGGTCGGCCGGCCTGCCTTGATTTGTTCGACCGGCCCCGGTCCGGTGATGTCCTAGAGTCCGAAGCCATGCGCATCGGAGTGCTCACCGGCGGCGGCGACTGCCCCGGACTCAACGCCGTCATCCGGGCCGTGGTCCGCAAGGGCGCGGGCATCTACGGACACGAGTTCGTCGGGTTCCGCGACGGCTGGCGCGGACCGCTCGAGAACATCACGATGCCCCTCGGCATCTCCGACGTGCGCGGCATCCTGCCGCGCGGCGGGACGATTCTCGGGTCGTCGCGCACCAACCCGTTCAAGGTCGAGGGCGGCGTCGACCGGATCACCGAGAATCTGCACCGCCTCGGCATCGACGCGCTCATCGCGATCGGCGGCGAGGACACCCTCGGCGTGGCCACCAAGCTGGCCGAGCGTGGCGTGCACGTGGTCGGAGTGCCCAAGACGATCGACAACGATCTCAACGCGACCGACTACACCTTCGGCTTCGACACCGCCGTCAACATCGCGATGGAGGCGATCGATCGACTGCACACGACCGCCGAGTCGCACCACCGAGCGCTGATCGTCGAGGTCATGGGCCGGCACGCAGGCTGGATCGCGCTGCACGCCGGCATGGCCGGAGGCGCGAACGTCATCCTGATCCCTGAGTTCCCATTCTCGCTCGAGCGGGTGTGCGCATACGTCGAGAGCCGCTTCCAGGCGCACTACGCCCCGATCATCGTCGTGGCCGAGGGCGCCACACCGGACAGCGGCGAGAACGCGGTCTTGGAGAAGGGACTGGACGCCTTCGGGCACGTCCGGCTCGGTGGCATCGGCGAGTGGTTGGCCGGCGAGATCGAGAAGCGAACCGGCAAGGAGGCCCGCACGACCGTCCTCGGGCACATCCAGCGGGGTGGCACGCCGACCGCGTTCGACCGGATGCTCGCCACCCGATTCGGCCTGCAGGCGATCGACGCCGCGAGCGAGCGCGACTGGGGCAAGATGGTCGCGCTGCGCGGCACCGACATCGTCCGGGTGCCGCTCGCCGACGCGACCACGGAACTGAAGCTGGTGAAGCCCGAGCTCTACGCCGAGGCCGAGGTGTTCTTCGGCTGAGGGCGTCCACCGGCTTCTCTAGGCTTTGTCCGGTGCGATCATTGCTGGCGCTGTCGACGCTCGCCGTGCTGCTCGTCGCCGGCTGCACGTCGGCGCGGGACGGCGATGGAGCGACCTCCGCGTCAGGCAGCGCCAGCGCCAGCGGCGGTAGCGGTAGGCCATCATCGGGCAGTCCGGCGCCGCCGACCTCAGAATCCCCGACAACCGTGCGTCCCGCGCCGACGGGCAGCGCCGCCCGAACCCGCGCGTCGACGGCCATCGGCGACCCGGTCACCGCCGACCTCTGCGCCGCGATCGGCCTCGACGCCTTGGGCGGCATCGGCACCGGGCTGACGCCCACCTTCGACAATCGACAGGACCCACCGGGCTGCTCGGTCACCCTGAGCGCCGGTCAGAAGCCCGTCGTCGGACTCAGCGTCTTCGCCGACGCCGGCGTGCCGAGAGCGGCGACCGGACGGACGACACGCACCGAGGCCGGCGAGACGGTGTACGTCTATCCGTTCGAGGCGAGCACCGGCCGGTGTGAGCGGGAGATCGACGCGCGCCGGGTGTTGCTCGTGGTCGACAGCTACCAGCCGGGTGCAGCCAAGGTGGACCGGGCGACCGCGTGCGCCGGCACCGACGCCATGACCGCCCGGCTGGCCGACGTGGTGAACTCCGACAACGTCCCCCGGCTGGGGCTGCCCAGCCCGACGGTGAGTGACCTCAACGCCTGCGCGGTCGTGCGCAGAGCGGGCATCACGTCCCTGTCGGACTTCGCCAAGGGGGCGCTGCGCAGCCTCAGCTTCGGAGTCGGGTGTCAGATCCGGCCGGCGAACGTATTTCTTTTCGTCAACTTCGTGCTCAGCAGTACCCGCCGGCCGCCCGGGTCGACGAGCACGACCGTCGGCACGCACACGGTGTACGCGGTCTCGACGACGGGCGGTTTCTGCTCGTACTTCTCCGCGCAGGGACAAACCTCCGACCGCCGGTACGAGCAGATTGCCCTGGCGGCGACGGCGACCGACCCGAATACCGCACCGGCGGCGCTGTGCGAGCAGACAAAGGTGGCGCTCGGTCGTTATCTGGACGCCGCCGGGCTGCGCTGACTTGCTCCGTCCTGACCGGTATGCCTGCCGGAATAGGGCGGGTTGGCACGGGTTTGGTCATGCCGCCACAGGCAATTGCCAGAGATCGGGACCTTCGCCCCGTGTGCTGGAGATCGTTTGACCCTTAGGTTTCGCGTGCTGGCGCCCGGCGGCGTTCAATCCGTGATCACGTCGAGGCGTCATTGCACGCCATCCCGGGGGGGACTCGTTCATGTGGATTGCCCGTACGACGCGTGTCCTGACGTCGGTCGCGATGGTTGTCGGGCTGGGGGTGGCGGTCAGCCAGCCGGCTAACGCGGTTTCGCCGGATCCCGGCGTCGACCAGCTGGTCGAGTTCCTCAGCGCGCCGAACGGCAGCCTGCAGTCGTGGTCGAAGGAGCTCGGCACCGTCGGCAAACTCGCCGACGCGTTGCCCGCCGTGCAGGCCAGTCCGGGCGGTGCGCTCGGCTTCGGTGACCTCCTCGACAAGGCGTTCACGATCAGTGGGATCAATTCGGCAACCACCGATGCCGCGTTGTCCGTCGACGAGGATCTCGACTACGGAAACAGCGACGGCCGGTCCGGGCACATCAAGACCGAGGTCAGTACCGAGTCCGACGGCAAGCACGTCAAGGTGGCCCTGCAGATCTCGCGCGACGTCGTCAATCAATCGCTGACCGTCCCGGTCCCGATCGGAGTCGGCGCGAACGCGCCACAGTCCGCATTCACCACGCAGGGCGGCATCAAGCTGACGGTCAGCGCGAGCCTCGCCTTCGAGGCCGTCCTGCAGGCCTCCAGCGGCAAGGTGTTCTTGAAGGTTGTCGACGCCGGCGCGGACGCGACGCCTGCACTCAAGGTCGACGTCGACGGGTCCATCTCCCAGGTCGGCGATGTCAAGGCCGCCGTCGGCATCCTCGGGGTGAGCCTCGTCGACGACGCCACCACCGCTCTCGACCTGGAGGCGCACTTCGTCGGTACCGTCAGCGACCCGAACAACGACGGCCGGCTGTACTTCACCAACCCCGATGGCTCGGCGGGCGAGCTGGCGCAGGCCGGGTCGATCAAGGGGCTGGTGAACTTCGGCTTCGCCGATCCGGCCGGGCACCTGACGGCGTCGCTGCATCTCAAGGCCGCCGCCGCCACCTCGTTCGCGGCGCTGCCACAGGTGGACGCGACGATCGCGTGGAACTGGGCCGACATCTCCCAGACCCCGCCGGTGCCGACGCTGACCGGGCTTTCGGCCGGCAAGTTCCTGAACATGACGCCGCGCGATCTGGCCGTCGGTATCGCGCAGCTCGTCACCAGCCTCACCTCGATCCAGCAGGCCAAGGACTCCGGCACCCCTTCCTTCGGCGACCTGAACCTGCCGTTCATCAAGGGTTCGCTGTCCGACGCGATCCACATCAACCAGCAGCTGAAGGACTTCCTGGCCAAGTGGACGTACCCGGCCTCGAGCGACCCGAACTTCAACCACACGGCCAACGAGCACCACCCGGGCCCCGCCGATGACGCGGCCAAAGGCGGCGAGCCCAAGTTCCTGTCGATCCAGGACTTCCTCGACAATCTCAACGACACCTGCTCGTCCGGCTCCACGTCGATCTGCATCACCGACGTCGATTACAACGACAGCACGAGCAAGCTCGCCTTCAAGATCTCCTTGCACCGGGCAGCGCCGGCCAGCCCGCTGGACCTGAACGCCGCGGCCGCCGCCTCTTCCGGCCCGGCCTCGTCGCCGGGACACGCCGCCGACACGACGTACTCCGACACCGGCCTCACCGATCACAATCAGAACTGGCAGCCGAATGAGCTGAAAGACCGCCACGTGGTGGCCGGCAACTCGGCGGGCACGATCGCCTCGAACGACTCGGACACCATCACGCTCGACGCGAATGGCTGGACGCCGAAGCCTCAGCTGCCGGCCGCCAACACGCCGTACGCCGTGTCGGGTATGCAGGGCGACGTCGGCATGGTTCAGCTCGGCGACGCGCTGAAGAGCGGCGGCAAGGGCGCCGGTGGCGTCAACGCGGTGAACGCGACCGCCAAGGTCACGCCGAGCTTCGACGCGGCGCTCACGCTCGTGCTCGATCTGCAGCCACCCGTGGTCCACGACCCGCCGCTCGAGGTGCACAACGACGACGGCAGCACGACCGTCATGGCATCCACGCCGTCCGGCGCCGACCGGGTGCTGGTCCGCACGTCCGGCAGCCCCACGCTCTTCAGCGCCGACTTCCCGATGACGGCCGACGCCGACATCTATGCGAACGCCGGCTTCCTGCAGGTCGAGTTCAAGGGTCAGGTCAAGGTCTGCCAGACCCAGGCAGGCGCCGACTGCAGCGGCACTCCGGGGTCGAACGATCACATGCTGACGGTCGGACTGAAGGACAACGGCGATCTGACGTTCGGCCAGCTGATCGACAAGGTGCGTAAGACGCCGGGCGACCTACTGACCTTCGACACCAACGTCCGAGCGGTCGGCGGGGTCGACGCGACCGTGCCGCAGGCCGGGGCGTTCTTCCAGGGCGGCACGGCACACGCCGGTTTCCACTGGAACGACGTCACCGAGTTCACCGGCAGCGATGGGCCGCAATACGACCTGAGCGACCTCAGCGAGCTGGCCAACTTCGACTTCGATCCGAGCAATCCGCGCGCGCTGTTCTCGATCGTGCTCAAGACGCTCCAGACGCTCGACGCCGCGATCGGCGACGCCAACCCGACTGGCGCCGCGATCTTCAACACGAAGATCCCGCTGGTCGGCCGCTCGCTGCACGACCTGCTGAAGGCGGACGAGTCCGGCGCGGGTCCGAGCGTCACGTTCGGCTCGAACTTCCTGGTCGACAGCAACCGCTCGGGCGACTCGGCGTTCACGAACAAGCTCGTGGGGCGGTCGATCGTCGTCGGTACCCAGGTCGCCGTCGTGCGGTCGGTCGAGTCCGGCAACAAGCTGATGATGGCGGCCGACTGGGGAACTCAGCCGTCGGACGGCACGCCGTACGTCGTCCGGTCCGAGCTCGACGACGTCATCACGATCCTGGAGAACTCGCCGGCCGACAACCTGCAGGCCCTCGTGCGGGTCCTCAACGACCGGCTGAAGGACTCCATCCCGCTGTCCTTCGACTACCGCGTCCTGGACAGCCAGCCGTCGCTCGTCCTCAACCTCGACTGGAAGCGGAACTACCACACGAGTGCGCCGTTCACCTTCGAACTCGGCAGCGCCCAGATCGCCGGAGCCCAGGCGAACGGCTCGGTGTCCCTCGGCGTGAACGGTGAGATCAAGCTCGGCATCGTCGTCCCGCTCGCCCCCGGCGGCGGCCCCGACCTGGCCGACCTCAAGATCCTCGACGACTCGTCGGTGAGTCTCGAGGCCAAGGCGACCATCGGCGCGACGGTGTCGACCACGTTCGGGCCGTTCAGCCTTTCGCTGGGCAAGCCCGGCGGCGGTGACGACGCCACGGCGAACGCCGACTACTCCATCGACCTCGCCAAGCCTGGCGGGTCGGGAGATCCGCAGAGCTTCACCGACTTCTTCGGCGCCGTGACACCGACGATGAACGCCAGCAGCGCCCCCGTCAGCTGTGGCCTGCCCGACGAGACATCCGCGTCGATGGCGCTGTGCGCGAAGCTCCCGCTGTACTACTCGCTCGACAACACCAACTTCAGCAAGGTCGTGACCACCGAGTCCCCGGGACACCCGAACTCGATCAGCCTCCGACTGCCGAAGCAGGCGACCGACCTCACCGACCTGCTCGACCCGACCGGTGCCCAGATCGACGGGCACGATCGCCTCGAGGTGCCCGACCCCAGCGACATCGCCGCGCTGTTCGCCTCGGTGGTCATGAACTTCACCCACCTCGACGGCATCGACTCCTATCTCAACCTGATCGAGACCTCGCTCTCGGCGGCGAGCTTCGGCGGCAAGCTGCCGCTGATCGGCAAGGACCTGCAGCAGGGCGCGGACTTCATCGGACAGCTGCGCTCGGCCATGGCCGACGCGCTGAACACCATGAACGGCGCGCATGCCGATGGCAACCTCGGCTCCGACTCCGCGGCCGTGCGCAATGCCATCAACGGCTACATCGGCGACGCGCTCGACTCGGCCCACCTGCCACACAACGCGCTCGCGATCGACATCGAGTGCCGCTCGACGCTGCCCGCCGTCTCGCCCGCTCCGACCGTCGCCCGCCAGGGTGGCGCCGACGACCACAAGTCGTACGCCTACAAGATCGTGCCCTACGTCAAGGACGGCAGCAACGTCGTGCACGAGGCGCCGCCGAGTGCGGCCGGCTCGATCAGCAACGGTGACGACGATCTGAGCGTAGGGCCGAACAAGGTCCAGTGGACCGACGTGTCCACGGCCGACGGATATCGCGTCTACAAGGCTGACGCGGGCGACAGCAACAAGTTCAAGCTGGTCAAGGACATCACCAGCCACTCGACGCTGACCTACACCGACAACGGCTCGGACGCGTTCGGCGCGGAGCTGGACCCCGCGGCCGCCCCGCCGCGGCTGCACAACTGCGCGGCGACCGACTTCGATTCAGTGCTGGTGCGGTTCGACGTCACGCACGGCGACTTCGCCGGCGGTGACATGTCGTGTGCCGGCACGTTCGACCCGACCGACGGCAGCGACCCCAACTCCGACGATCCGTCGTACTGCCTCGGCAAGACGGTCCCGTTGGACATCGGCATCCCGGGCCTGTCGCTGCGCGCGGCCAACGAGGGTGACGGACCGTCGGTGTCCTTGGGCTACCACCTGCATCTCGCATTCGGGCTCAGCATCGAGGACGGCTTCTTCATCGCCGCGCAGGACCAGCCGGGCGTCCCCGAACTCGGTGTCGGCCTGAACTTCGAGCTGAGCAGCGGCGACCTCGCCGCGCAGCTCGCGTTCATCAACATCACCGCGCACAACTGCACAAACACCCCGGACGATCAGACCAATGGTTGCAGCTCGACCTCGCCGGCGACGCCGAAGCCGCTGTTCGGCGGCGTCTTCAGCATCGACCTCAAGGCACCGAACGGCGGTGACCGGCTCACCGTCGCCGACCTGGGCGCGGCCACGTTGGACGACCTGTTCGACGTCAAGCTCAAGGCCGAGCTCGCGATCGACTGGCTGCTCAAGGCCAAGCCCGGAGGCGGCGACGCCGGCTTCCCCGGCATCCAGGCCGACTTCAAGATGCACTGGGCCTGGGACAACGCTGCCCCGAACACCGCGACCGGGGACGACGCGCACAAGCTCAAGATCGGGTTCGAGAAGGTGGCGCTGGACACCGGTGAGGTGTTCGGCCACCT
>JAVHVD010000277.1:0-2657 GCA_032160745.1 Pseudonocardiales bacterium | reverse complement strand
CACCGGGATCGACGTGGAGTGGACCGAGCGGCGCGACCTGTGGTGGCACGAGGTGGTGGACAGCGCGTCGGCGCAACACACCCCCGAAGCCTTCGACGCCGAACACCCGCTGTTCCTGCTCTATACGTCGGGCACCACCGGCAAGCCCAAGGGCATCGTGCACACCAGCGGCGGATACCTGACGCAGTCCAGCTACACCCACTTCAACGTCTTCGACGTCAAGCCGGACACCGACGTGTACTGGTGCACGGCTGACATCGGCTGGGTCACCGGGCACACCTACATCGTCTACGGTCCGCTGTCCAACGGCGCGACGCAGGTGGTCTACGAGGGCACGCCGACCTCACCCACCGAACATCGGCACTTCGAGATCATCGAAAAGTACGGCGTCACAATCTATTACACGGCACCCACCCTGGTCCGCACGTTCATGAAGCTGGGGCGCCAGATCCCCGCCGCACACGACCTGACCAGCCTGCGCCTGCTCGGCTCGGTCGGCGAGCCGATCAACCCCGAGGCATGGCGGTGGTACCGGGATGCCTTCGGCGGCAACAAGACTCCGATCGTCGACACGTGGTGGCAGACCGAGACCGGTTCGATCATGATCTCGCCGCTACCCGGCGTCACGGCCGCCAAGCCAGGGTCGGCGATGACCCCGCTGCCCGGTATCTCGGCCAAGATCGTCGACGACGACGGCAACCAACTCGACCCCGGCGCCGATCACGGCGAGCAGCCAAGCGGATACCTCGTCCTCGACAAGCCGTGGCCGTCGATGCTGCGCGGCATCTGGGGAGATCCCGAGCGGTTCAAGGAGACCTACTGGTCGCGGTTCGCCGAGCAGGGCTGGTACTTCGCGGGCGACGGCGCGCGCTACGACGCCGAAGGAAACATCTGGGTGCTTGGCCGCATCGACGACGTGATGAACGTTTCCGGGCACCGCATCTCGACGGCCGAGGTGGAGTCCGCGCTCGTCGGACACTCGGGGGTGGCGGAGGCCGCCGTGGTGGGAGCCAGCGACGACACCACCGGTCAGGCGATCTGCGCGTTCGTCATCCTCAAGGCCAGCGCCCATGGCGGCGACGAGAACATGATCGACGAGTTGCGCAAGCAGGTCGCCACCGAGATCTCCCCGATCGCGCGACCCCGCGAGATCCACGTCGTGCCCGAACTGCCGAAGACCCGCAGCGGCAAGATAATGCGCCGCCTGCTGCGCGACGTCGCGGAGGGTCGTGAACTCGGCGACACCTCGACGCTGGTCGACCCCAGCGTGTTCGAGGCGATCAGGGCGACGAAGTAGGGGCGTCTGCCCTCACGCGGCAGGGCTTCAGACTGCGGAGGGGACCGGCACGAATCCCGAGCCGGGCCTGCTCTTGGCGGTGATGTCGGCGAGGACGGCGTTGATCGACACCGTCACCGCAGGGGTGTGCAGCGGCACGAACTTCACCACGCAGGTGGGCAGGTCCTCGCTGAACGCTCCGTGGATCATGCCGACGAGAAGGTTGTCCACGGTGACCGGCGCCCCGGAGTCGCCCGGCTGCCCGCACACCTGGTTGACGATGGTGCCGGGCGTGTCGCCAGGCCCCCACGTGACGCCGCAGGAGTAGCCGGTGGTGCGGCCCAGCTTGCACGCCACTTGGCCGAACACCGGGTCGGGTCCGATGCCGTCGATGCGGAAGCCGTTCACCTCGGCGACCGGTCGCACCAGCGTCGGGTCGAACTGGATGACGGCGTAGTCGAGGCCTTCGTTGCCCGCCACCATGGTGCCGAGCACGCCGTGGTCCTCGGCGCCTTCGGCGGCGACCTTGGCGCCGGGCCCGCCGCAGTGTGCGGACGTGAACCCGATGAGATTGCCCTTGTTGTCGTTGCCGATTGCGGTGAGCGTGCAGAACGTATCGCCGTCGATCACGATGCCGGAGCCACCGCCAAGCGCAACGGGGTCAACGGCGCCGGCAAACGGCGCGGTCAGGACCGATAACGCGACGGTCAGGGCTGCCGTGACGACGACTGCGATGGCAGTGTCGTGCCAGCGATGTCTCAACACCACCTCCGTCGACTGCCCCGTCCGAATTCTCGCCAAACCCCGTGAGTCTAACGTCGGCCGGGGAGGTCGGGCCGGGCGCGACATGGCAACATGAACGCACTGCACATCCCAATTTGGTCTCGACGCGGGGAGGACTCGTCCGTGAGCACAGGCGACCGTAAGAACGGCGTGCCGACCACAGTCACTTCGATTCCGCTGGTGGATCCACACGCGCCGGTACCCGATCCCTCGATCGGCGACCTCGTCAAGGACGCCACCACGCAGGTGTCGACACTGGTGCGTGCCGAGGTCGAACTCGCCAAGGCCGAGATCACCCGTGACGTGAAGAAGGGGCTCACCGGCAGCGTCTACTTCATCCTGGCGCTCGTCGTGTTGTTCTACTCGACGTTCTTCTTCTTCTTCTTCGCCGCCGAACTCCTCGACACGTGGCTGTGGCGGTGGGTCGCGTTCCTGATCGTGTTCGCCGTCATGGTGTTGACCGCCGCGGCGTTCGCCGTGCTGGGGTATTTGAAGGTGCGACGGATCCGGGGTCCGCAGCAGACCATCGAATCGGTCAAGCAGACACGGGCGGCCCTGACCCCCGGCGGCGACAAGCCCGGCAGGGCGATCACTTCGA
>JAVHVD010000276.1:0-12205 GCA_032160745.1 Pseudonocardiales bacterium | reverse complement strand
GAGCGACCGGCCCCGGCTGTCGAGCCGACAGCAACCAGACCGTGTCGTATTCTGAATGCAATTATCTGAGACTCTCGCAGGACGCGACGGTGTGTCAACGCTGACGACCACTTTCTGACCCGAGCGTCCGCGGGTCAGCCGCACGTCACCTTCCGAAGGAGCGACCATGCCAGTGGGTTCAAGCCGGGTACGAGTGCTCACCAGCGCGGACCTCGCCGAGAACTTCGACCTGGCCGACCTCGTGGACATGGTCCAGGAGGGCTACACCGCGGCGGCGCTCGGCGATCTCGTCGAACGGCCGCGCGACCAGCTCGACGCGAGCAACACGAAGACCGTCATCAGCGTCTGCCCAGCGATCTGGGCGGAGGCCTCGAGCGTCGGGGTCTACATGTACACCGGCGGCAACCGCGGACAAGCCGTGCCGCAGAAGGTGATGATGCTGTTCCGGACCGAGGACGGCGGCTTGGAAGCGATCATCGAGTCGGGCTGGCTGAGCTGGGCGCGTACCGGCGCGAGCGGCGCCGTCGCGACGCGCGCGTTGGGCCGGGCCGACGCGCAAACGCTGGGGATCATCGGCACCGGACGCCAGGCTCGCGCACAGGTCGCGGCGCTCACCGCCACGCGCCGGTACACCGCCGCGTTCTGCTTCGGTCGGGACGAGGGCCGGCGCACCGCCTTCGCCGAGGACATGCAGCGGCGCTATGGAATTGCGATGACCCCGCTGCCGAGCGCCGAGGAGGTCGTGGAGCGCTGCGACGTCCTGTGCACCACGACCAACTCGCGCACTCCGGTGTTCGACGGCGCCGCGCTGCGCCCAGGCACGCACATCAACGCAATCGGACAGCACTATCCCGACCGACGCGAACTGGATACCCGCACGGTGGCCGGCGCCCGCCTGTACGCCGACCGGGTGGAGCGGGCCCGGACCGAGGACGGGGAGCTGGCGATCCCGCTCACCGAGACGTCCGCTCCGGAGCTCTCCGTGCTCGGCTCGGTGGGCGACGTCCTGACGGGACGCTGTCCGGGCCGCTCGAGCGACGACGACATCACCGTGTTCCTCTCCGGCGGAACCTCTGGTGAGTACCTGTCGGTGGCGCACGCGGTGGCGCGTCGGGCGGACGAGCGAGGGTTCGGCACCACGATCGAACTCTCGCCCGGATGGTCCGACGCGACGCCGCCGGCGGCGACCATCTGACCGGCTAACGACCCGGGTCGCCGACCGGGCGCGCTGACGGCCCGACTCGCTCCGGAGTCACGGCGTCGACGGACGCCACGATCACGGGATCGGGAGTCTGCTCGCGCAGGCTGAGCGCGGTGATCGCCCCCACCACAACCGCGAACCCGATCCACTGGGATTGGGACAGCGAGCTGCCGAGGAACGCCACGCCGACGATCGCGCTCGTTGCCGGAAAGGCCAGCTCGGCGAAGGTCGCGCGGCTGGCCGCCGTCGTACGCAAGGCGAAGTAGTACAGATTCAAGGAGAGGAGTCCCGGCACCAGGGCGAGCAGGGAAAGGCCGACGAGGTTCGACGCCCGCGGCATCCAGGCGTCGTGCTGCACGCTGACGATGGCGATTGACGCCGCCAGCCCCCACACGAAGCGCATGGTCGTCAGGTCGCGCGAGGACAGGGCCGGGCTCACCATTCGGCCGAGGACGGTACCCACCCCCCACAGGGCGGCGGCCCCCAGCGACAGGCCGGCGACCGCGAGGGCGGCCAACTGGATGTGCAGGGGGTTCGGGAAGGCCAGCAGCCAGGACCCAGCCAGCGCCGGCAGCGCGTAGAACAGGAACCCCGGCCGGACCCGCTCGCGAAGCACCAGGGCGGCGAAGGAGAGGGCGAACAGCGGCTGCAGCTTCTGGATCACCAGCGGGCCGATGAAGTCGCCGCTCGAGGCGGCGAGCTGGAACGCCTTCGTGAACAGCGCAGTGGCCACGGCGGATGAACCGATGCCGATGGCGGCGATGGCGATCTGGTCTCGCCGGCCGCAACGGGCGAACGCCCGCACGGCCCGCGGCACCATCGGCAGGATGACCAGCACGACGATGAGGTGCTCCCAGAGGACGACCGTCGCCGGGTCGAGCGCGGTGGACAGGGGCTTGCGCAGCAGCCCGTCCAGTCCCCACATGGCGGCCGCGACGGCGACCAACGCGGTTCGGTCCTTCACCTGTACTCCTCCCTCGATGTGCGTGCCGTCGGCACGGATCAGCCGACGACCTCGCGCAGCCGAGGCAGGACCTCCTCGCCGTAGCGGCGGAGAAAGGAGTTCTGGTCGGGTCCAGGTGCGTGGAAGACCAGGTGCGTGAAGCCGAGGTCGAGGTAGTGCCGGATCGCCTGGACGTGCTCGTCGACGTCGCTGGAGACGATGAACCGGCTCGCGGTCCGCTCGACCGGTAGCGCGTCGGCCAGCCGCTGCATCTCGACGGGATCCTCGACGCCGGTCTTCTCCTCGGGCGAGAGGGCCAGAGCACCCCAGAATCGGGTGTCCTCGAGCGCTTGCGTCCTGTCCGGGTCGAACGACACCTTGACCTCGATCAGCAGATCGAGTTCGGCTATGCCCCGTCCGCTCTGCGCCAAGCCCTCGTGGACAGCCGGCAACAGAACGTCGGTGTACAGGCTGGGCGCCTTGCCGCTCGTCGTGATGAACCCGGCACCTCG
Organism: Pseudonocardiales bacterium; assembly: GCA_032160745.1. Classification (GTDB taxonomy): domain Bacteria; phylum Actinomycetota; class Actinomycetes; order Mycobacteriales; family Jatrophihabitantaceae; genus Jatrophihabitans. The sequence goes on along the minus strand of JAVHVD010000276.1, from coordinate 9,549 downwards.
ACGGCCGGCCAGCCGGGTCGCGGCCGGACCGGACCCGGCGATGTACAGCGGCACCGGCACGTCGGGCCGGTCGTAAATCGTTGCGCGGTCGGTGCGGTAGTACGTCCCGTCGAAGTCAACCCGCTCCTTCGCCCAGAGCAACTCGATCAGGTCGATCGCCTCGCGCAACCGCGCGAAGCGCTCCTTGTTCTCCGGCCAGGCGATCCCGAGTGGCGACTCGTTCATCGACTCACCCGATCCGATGCCGAGTACGACGCGTCCCGGATAGAGGCACCCGAGGGTCGCGAACGCCTGGGCAACGATCGCGGGGTGGTAGCGGAACGTCGGCGTCAGGACGCTGGTCCCCACCGTCACATGGTCGGTGCTGGCCGCCAGCGCGCCGAGCCACGGCAGAGCCGCGGGTGCGTGCCCGCCGTCGTGTCGCCAAGGCTGGAGATGGTCGCTGACGAAGACGGAGTCGAAGCCGCACTGCTCGGCCAGGATCGAGTAGTCCAGCAGCTCCCGCGGCCCGAACTGCTCGGCGGACGCCTTGTAGCCGAACTTGATCGGACGGCCCGCGCCGGCCGTCATCCCGCGACCGCCAGCTTGGCGTGGCCGGGCTTGCCGACGACCGCGCCGTCCTCGAACACCGGCACGCCACGCACGTAGGTCCGCTCGATGGCGGCACTGATCGTCCGCCCGTCGTACGGAGTCCACCCGCACCGCGAGAGCACACCGTCGTTGGTGATCGTCCAGGGGGCGTTGAGGTCCGCGACGACGAGGTCGGCGTCGAGGCCGACCGCGATGCCACCCTTCTTCGCGGCGAGACCGAACTTCGCCGCCGGCTTGTGAGCGACCAGGTCGGCCACCCGCTGCAGCGTCAGTTCACCGCGGACGACCGCGTCGAGCAGCAGGGGGTAGTAGTACTGGATACCGGGTGTGCCGGTGTGCGCGCTCCACATCTTCGTCCAGCCGACCTCCTTCTCCTCGCGCGTGTGCGGAGCGTGGTCGGAGGAGGCCATGTCGATGGTGCCGTCGCGCAGCCCTTCCCAGATCGCGGCGCGTCCCTCGTCGGGCACCCAGTAGGACAGCGCGTACGGGCCCAGCGTCTCGACGTCCTTCCAGGTGGACAGGAACGGCGCCCAGTGGTTGACCTCGCAGGTGACGTCCAGGCCGCGCGCCTTCGCCCGCCGCACCGCGTCGATCGACCGCTTGGTCTGCATGTGCGCGATGTGGATCGGGCATCCGGAGGCCTCGGCCAACCGGAGGATGACATCGATGGCCGTGTCCCAGATGACGCCGTTGCGCTCGGCATAGGCCTGGGCGTAGCCCTGGGGCGTGTTCTCCCCGCGGTCCCAGTACTGCTTCTCGATGTAGTCCATCAACGCCTGGTCGTGCGGGTGGATGATGAACCGCAGGCCGGTGGCGGCGATCTCGTCCATCATCCTCAGCAGGTCGCCGTGGTCATGCATCCCGGTGCCGGCCGGGTGCGGGTAGTCGCGGCCGGTGTCGACGACCATGTAGACCTTGTAGGCGCGGATTCCCCGCTCGGCCATCGCTTTGATCTCGCCGCTCTGCGTCGCGGCCGGGTTGTGGTTGTAGTCGACCAGCGAGCTGGCCGCGTACCGCTCCAGGACATCGTCCAGGGTCGCGGCCGTGGTCGTCGCCGGCCGCAGGTTGGGCATGCCGAAGATCGTCGTGACCCCGCCGACCGCGGCCTGCTGCGTCGTCGTCGAGATGTCTTCCTTGTACTCGTAGCCGGGCTCGCGAGTGTGGACGTGGACGTCGATCATGCCCGGGAGCACGTGCTTGCCCGTGACGTCGATCGTCTGCCCGGCCTCGCTGGGCACGTTCGCACTCACCAGACCGACGACGCGCCCGCCGTCGACCAGGACGTCGGCCTCCACCGGGCCACCGGGTGTGGTCACTGTCGCGCCGGACAGACGCAGGTCGATGCTCATTCGGGAACGTCCATGATGATGATCTCCTCGGAGAGTCGGCTGGGAGCGGTGTGGACGAGCACGCTGGCCGCCCGGACGTAGGTGTCGAGCCAGTCGACCAGTCGCGGGGTGACCTGCGTCCAGTAACGGTCGTAGGCGGCGTAATGCGTGGTGTGCCGCTGCATGATCAGCTGTTTCGGGCCGCAGGCCGCGGCGTACAGGCGCTCGGCGTGGTCGGTCGGCGTCGTGGCGTCGCCCTCGACGGCGATGATCATCAGCGGCGTGGTCAGCCCCTCGGCCGCCAGGATGGGCTGGTACTCCATGATCTCGTCGGCCGAGCGGAGCGAGACGGCCGTCGGGATCCGGTCGTCGACGTCGGCCTTGATCTTGGTCGCCTTGCGCTCGGGTGTAGGGATCATGATTTCCTCGCGCGGGTGGACCAGCCGGCCCTTACCCGTGCGGGCGCGCTCGCGGCGGTCGGCGTCGAGATCGGCGAGATAGGCGAGCCACTCGTGTTCCTGCCGCATGCGATGCAGCCAGTCGCGGCCGTCGGCCACCGGAACCTGGCTCACGGCGGCGCGGATGCGCGGGTCGGCGCGGGCGAGGAGCACCGCGTTGCCGCCGCCGGTGCCGCCGGTGCCGAAGACGCCGATCGCGTCCGGGATGACGTCGTCGCGCGTCGTGAGGTAGGTGACAGCGTTGACGAGGTCGCGCAGCTGCGACGTCGGCGAGATGACGTCCTGCGGCCCCTCCGAGTCGCCGAAGCCGCGGTAGTCGAAGACGAGCACGCCGAAGCCGCGCTCGGTGAGCGCCTCGTGGTAGCGCACGTAGAGCTTCGCGTCCTTGAGCCCGAGCCAGCCGGGGCCCTGCACGATGGCGCGCACCGGCTCCTGCGCATCGTCCGGGGTTCGCCAGAGGCCGCTCATCCGGGCGCCGTCGCTAAAGAAATGGACTTCTTCGGTCTTCATCGCCGTCCCATAATCGGATCCAATATTCAAGCAGACTAGAGGGCGGGGCTCCCGGTGGGCAACACCGTGATGCCTCCCGGCCGAGATCTCCCTGTTCGGCGAACCCGACCGGCCCGGAAAGCCGTGCCCTGCCGTCTTGTCTGCAGATCGGATTCTGCATACATTTATCACGCCCCCGGCGAAGCGTCTGGCGGTGACTCCGCGAACCTCTCGATCGCCCCATCCCGACTCCGCATGAGGAGAACACTTGTGAGCGAGGCAGTGACCAATCCCGCCGAGGCCGTCGGCACCGACGTCCGGACCGACCAGCTGGTGGTCACGCCGACCCTGCTGGACGCGGCCCGGACGATCGTTCGCGGACCCTCGCTCAACCGGACCAAGACCGCCGGCTACGACGTGAAGGACGGCGAGCGCATCCTCCTCGTCGAGAAGGCCACCGACGACCCGGCAGTGACGTCCGCGCTGGTGCAGGCGATGAACGAGATCGGCGCGCTCGTCGACGTCTTCCACGTGGACGTCCCCGATCGGCCGTTGGAGTACCTGGACGAGTTCCGGGGCCTGATGCACAACGTCGGCGTCGAGCGCGACGTCGCCTTCGACGCCTGGCAGGGGCGCCTGCGCTGGCTCGAGGACGTCGCCGTGAAGCAGGGCTACTCGCTGTTGCTGCAGGGCGAGGGAGGCCCGCTGCCGGTGCTCGACGGTCCGCGCTACGAGGGAATCCCGTGGTACCACCGCGCGACCTTCCCCGCGGCCGGCTTCCCCTGGCCGTTGTGGGACCTCATCAACGCCACCGCGTGGAAGCCGATCTGGACGAAGGGCAAGAACGCCACCGTCCACCTGACCGACCCCGAGGGCACCGACCTCACCTTCCAGCTCCGCCCGGAGCACTGGACGGGTGAGCACTACGCCAAGACCGGTTCCCGCTGGCGCTTCCAGGAGAAGTACTACTTGGGGCACCTCTACGGCTACCCAACTCCGCCCTATGACCCCATGCCGACCGTCAACGGGGTCGTGGCCGGCACGCTCAACCACTACGGCAAGCCGTTTCCGCACTGCCGCGTCTTCGTCGAGGACGGCTGCGTCACCAGGGTCGAGGGCGGAGGCGAGTACGGCGAGAAGTGGCGTGAGTGCATCGACCTCACGAAGGACATCCAGTATCCCGAGCACCCCGGCCCCGGGCTGTTCTGGTTGTGGGAGGTCGCGATCGGCACCCACCCGAAAATGGTCCGCCCGCCGTACGCGTTCTCGCTGGCCGGCCACGCCGCGATGTTCGAGCGGCTCAGCTCCGGCTACATCCACATGGGCTTCGGAACGGCGAACGGCAACCCGTCGGAGCACTGGGCCGAGGAGCAGGGGCTGCCGTGGGGCCATCTGCACATCCACCTGCAGCTTCCGACGTACACGTTGACCACGACGGACGGCGAGGAGATCACCGTGGTCGAGAAGGGCAACCTCAAGGCCCTCGAGGACCCCGCCGTCCGCGATCTCGCCGAGCAGCTCGGCGACGCTGACGAGCTGCTCCGCAAGGCCTGGATCCCGCCGGTGCCGGGCTCGACGGTCGCCGGCGACTACGCGGCCGATTATGCCCAGGACCCGGCGACCTGGCTCGACGAGCACCCCGCCGACGCGCGCGCGTGGGAATGACAGAGCCGGCCAGTTCCGCGCCACCCGCCGACGCGGGCCCGGACGCGAACATCAGCCCGTGGCAGCGGGACGTGCTGCACAAGGCGCAGCGGTTGACGCGACGTCGCAACCACGTCCAGATCACGATGGACCACGTCGCGCTCGTCCTGCTCGATGACGACGACGCGATCGTGCGCAACTGGCGCTCGCTCGGCATCGACATCGAGAAGGTTCGCCGGGAGTTGGCTCCCCCTGGGCTGCCGGAGACCAGCCGGTACGGCCGCGGGTTCCAGTTCCACGCCGACGCGCCGCGGGAGCTCCTGGTGACCCGGGAGGTCGCGGAGTTCTTCGGAGAATGCGCCGGACTCACCGTCGATGCCGGCGGCCGGCCGAGTGCTCCCGAGGTGGCGAACGCGATCCTGACCCGTCTCGACCGCCCGCTGCCCGGCTCGCCGTTGCTGCAGACGCCGCCGCGCCAGCGACCGCATCTCGCGCCGCGGCTGCCGGACGAGGACTCGTTGACGGCCGACGCTGTGACGGCGGCCGCGACGTCGGCCCCAGTGACCCCAGTGATCAGCACGCCGGCGCCGCTGGAACCGGGCGACGAGGTTGCGCTAGCGCATTTCGGTCGCGACCTCACCCAGCTGGCGGCGATGGGGCGACTGGACGCGCTCGTCGGACGCGACGCCGAGGTCGAGGCCGTGCTGCGGGTCCTGCGCCGCCGAGCGAAGCGCAACCCGCTGCTCGTGGGCGAGCCCGGGGTCGGCAAGACCGCGATCGTCGAGGGTGTCGCGGCCCGCCTCGCCGACGGCGTCCTCGGTGACACGCGGCTGATCTCGGTCGACCTCGGCGGCATCCTCGCCGGCACCCGCTACCGCGGCGAGTTCGAAGAGCGGGTCCAGGAACTACTGGACGAGGCCACGCACTCCGCCAGCAGCACCATCCTGTTCATCGACGAGTTCCATCTCGTCGTCCGCACCGGGGCGGCCGAGGGGGGGCTGGACATCGGCTCGATCCTGCTCGCTCCGATGGCCCGTGGCCACATCGCAGTCATCGGTGCCACGACGCCGGCCGACTATCGCCGGCACCTGCGTTACGCAGGACCGCTGATGCGCCGCGTCCAGGTGGTCGAGGTGGCGGAACCGACCCCGGGGCAGGCGCTGGAGATCCTGCGCGGCGTGCGCGGCTACTACGCCGAATTCCACGACGTGACGGTCGACGACTCGGCGTTGGCGACCGCGATCGCGCTGGGCCGGCGGACCCCGGGCCAGTTGCCCGACACGGCCCTCGACCTCCTGGACGATGCGTGCGCACATTCTCGGCACACCGCCGGTACCGGCGCGACGGTGACCGTCACCAGCGCCGACGTCATCGCCATCATGGCGACGCGTCCGTCAGCGCGGATGTGGGGCGGCGGCCCGATCCGTCGTGCGCGGGCAACCGCGACCGACCTGCGTACCGCCCTCGCCCGGATCAGCCGAGCTCGACGGTGACGGCCTTCTCGCGCGTGTAGGAGAGGAGCTCCTCGAGCGAGGAGCCCTTGCCGAGGCCGCTGGCCTTCCAGCCGCCGAAGGGAGAGCCGAGCGGCCGCTTCCCCGGGCTGTTGACGAAGACGTATCCGGACTCGACGCGGCGCGCCGCCCGCAGCGCCTGCGAGATGTCATTGGACCAAATGTTCGCGGTGAGCCCGTACTGGCTGTGGTTGGCCCGCCGCACGACGTCGTCGACGTCGTCCCACGTGAGGATGGACATCACCGGGCCGAAGATCTCGTCGGTCGCGATGGTCATCCCGTCCTGGACGTCGTCGAAGACGGTCGGCGCGACGAAGTAGCCACGGTCCAGGTCCTCCGGACGCCCGCCGCCGCACAGCAGCCGCGCGCCTTCGCGGCGTCCGGCGTCGATCGCGGCGAGGACGCGGTCGTAGTGCCCGCGGAAGGACATCGGGCCGAGGTCGACCGATTCGTCGCGCGGATCGCCGACCCGCAGCCCGTCGACGACCGACAGCAGCTCGTCGACGAACGCGTCGTGAACCTGGCGGTGCACGAAGATCCGCGACGTCGACTGGCACGACTGACCGCTGGAGCGAGCGAGGTTCATGCCGCGCACAGCCGCTCTGGCCGCCCGCGCGACGTCCACATCCGGAAAGACGATGAACGGGTTCTTGCCGCCGAGCTCCACGGTGACGTGCTTGATGCACTCGGCGGCGCCGCGCAGCACCGCCCGACCGCTCGGCACCGATCCGGTGAACGAGATCCGCGGCACGTCGGGGTGGCCGACCAGTCCGGCGCCGACCTGCGCGCCGCTACCGGTGAGGACGGAGAGCAGCCCCGCGGGGAGTATCTCCGCGGCGACCTTGGCCATCTCCAGCGCCGACAGCGAGCAGTGCTCGGACGGCTTGAGGATCACCGCGTTCCCGGCCGCCAGCGGCGCGGCGATCTTGCCGACCGCCGCTTTGAACGGGTGGTTGTAGGGAATCAGCCGCCCCACGACGCCGTACGCAGTTCGCTCGGTGAACGTCAACGTGCTGTCACTGGCGGGCTGGGTATGACCCTTCACCTCCGGCGCCAGACCGGTGTAGAAGCGCAACTCCTGTATCCCGCCCGCCACGTCGTCGCGCATCGCGCCGATGGGATTGCCGGAGTCGGCGACGTCGAGAGCCGCGAACTCCTCCGCCCGCTCGTCGAGCGCTTCGGCGAACCGCCGCAGTGTCTGTGCCCGCTTCTGCCAGGGGGCGCCGGCCCAGCCCGGCTGGGCAGCGCGGCCCGCCGCCACGGCCCGGTCGAGATCCTCTGCCGTCGATTCGGCGAGGGCGGCCATGACCTCCTCGGTCGTCGGGTTCACCGCGTCGTACGACTTGGTGGACGAGCTGGCCTCGAAATGGCCGCCGACGAAGATCTCCCGGGTTCGCAGCTGCTCTGATGAGGCGGTCACATCCGCTCCTTCGATCGAGGGGTGGTCCGGGCGGGCAGGGTCATGCGTCGTTGGGGTCGGTGCGCACCTGGACGACCGCCACCTCGCCGGCCAATGCCCGGTCCCGAGCCACGCCGAGCACGCCGCGGAGGAGGTCCGGGTTCGTAATGGGACCGGTTGCCCAGCAACCGTAGGACCGCGCCAGGGCGGCCAGGTCGATCTCCGGTTCGGCCATGCGCATACCGATCCACGAGTTCTCGATCGGGCGCCGGCGGTGTTCGGCGACCTCGGCCTGGTGCTGCTCGTCGTTGTAGAACGACGAATTGTCATTGATGACGACGAGCATCGGGATCTTGTAGTGCACCGCAGTCCACAGCGCGCCGGCCGCCATCAGGAAGTCGCCGTCGCCGATGATGCCGACTCCCAGCCGTCCCACGTCCCGCGCCGCGAGCGCGCCGCCGACCAGCGCGCCCGGCCCGTAGCCGACACCCGCACCGACCGAGTGGCCCAAGAAGTCGCCGGCCCCGCTGAACTGCCAGACGCCCTCAGGCCAGCTGCGCGTGTTGCGCAGCAGCAGCATCCAGTTCGTCTCCCGGACTGTCTCCCACAGTTCGGAGACCATTCGCGAGGGCGCGATCGGTGTCCCGTCCCAATTCGCCGTTCGAGTCTGCGCCAACCGCTCGCGCCGCTGCGCGCAGCGCTGCACCACGTCGGCGCGGCGCTCGGCGAACGCACCCGGCGTGCTCTTCGCGCGCAGCGCCTCGAGCAGGGCATGAAGACCCGGCACCGGATCGGCGACGAGAAGGACGTCGGACATGAGCTGCTGCCCCCGCTCCTGCGACCACGACTTGAGCGCGAGGTCGCCGTAGGAGAGCTCGACCAGGTGACGGGGTGAGCCCCCTTGCCGGGCCGGCACCGTGCCGGGGAGATCCCCGACGCCGACGGAGAGCACGGCGTCGCAGTCAGCCAGGACCAAGCGGTCGCCATTCACGTTCTGGGGATGCGCAGTGGGGAAGCAGACGGTATTGCGTTCGTCCACATAGGCGGCGCCGAGCAACTCGACGATCTCGACCAGCGGCTGGGTGACGCGCGGGTCGCGGGCGAGCCGCCCGGCGACAACGCCGATCCGCTCGGCCGACAGCAGGATGTCTACTGCGCAGGCGAGCGCCGCGGGATCGGGGCTCAGTGCCGGAACCGTCGTCGCCGCGGGGGCCGCGGGTGGCACCGGCGCGTCCAGGCGTTGCTCCTGCGCCTCCGCATCGAGGGACACGTAGGTCGGTCCCGGCGGGCCGGTGTGCGCGATGGCGTGCGCACGCGTCACGGCGGCGCGGAAGTCTTCGGGCACCAGCGCTTCGGCGTCCCACTTCACGTAATCGCGCACGAGCTCGGCCTGCGTGCTGGCCGTGTGGATCCAGTCGATTGAGCGACGCTTGGTGGGGTCGGCCGGGCCGCTGCCCCCGAGCAGCAGCAACGGCACCTGGTCGCAGGCTGCGTTGTACACCGCCATCGAGGCGTGCATGAGGCCGACCAGGTCGTGCACCGCAGCCGCGGCCGGGCGGCCGCTGGCCTTGGCGTACGCATGTGCCATCGAGACCGCGATCTCTTCGTGCAGGCAGAGCAGCAGCTGCGGTCGCTCGTTGCCGGCGAAGTTGACGACCGAGTCGTGCAGCCCGCGGAAGCTCGAGCCGGGGTTCAGAGGCAGGTACCGGTAGCCCAGCCTCCGTAGTTCCTCGACGACGACGTCGGAGCCGTATTCGGGTGATCGGTCGTCCTGCGGGACACCGGCGGGGCGTTCGACAGTCATGCGACATCCAAATGGAAGAGGTCTCGGGCGTTCTCGCCGAGGATGCGCCGCTTGGCGCCCATCGACAGGAACGGCAGGTCATAGTAGAAGTAGGTCTCGCTCACGACGTGGCCTGTCTGTGGTCCTTCATCTTGACCTCGACGCCGCTCTTGCGGCACTCCTCGACGTACATCTCGCGCAGGGCGGCGTCCTCGTACTCGAAGGGCAACTGCTCGCGAGGACCGTCGCTCGCGTCACCCCTGAGCGCCACAGAGGCGTGCAGGGCGACGAACTTGGCCGGCCGGTGACCGGTGTTGTAGTGCTGGTGCCACTGTCCGGCGGACGG
>JAVHVD010000275.1:0-8473 GCA_032160745.1 Pseudonocardiales bacterium | reverse complement strand
TCGTAGAAGTGCGCCGGATCGTGCTGCTCCCGCGCCGTCATCGTCAGCTCGGCGCCGCGGGCCAGCAGATCCAGCTGGTCACGCCCGAGCGTCTCGCCGACGAAACGGGTGGAGTATCCGGACGTGGCCAGCGCGCTCAGGCTGCAGCTGGACGCCAGGGTGGCGCGCATCTCCCGGTGCGTCTGCACGACCAGCGCATCGGGATATACGGCGAACAGCGCGTCCAGGGCGAACAGGTGGCTCGGGTTCTTGAGCACCCAGCGCTTCTCGACCTCGTTCGCGCCGATCAGCGCGAGGTTGCGCCGGTGCCGGGCATACGCGGAGGTCCAGTCCTGCTTGCTCAGCCAGGCCGAGTACGTCGGGACATGGCCGAGTGACTCGTAGGACACCGACATCGCCGACTGCCGCAGCAGCTGCCAGCACTCCTCCACGGTGTCGGCGGCGATGTAGTGGACCCCGCCGAATCCGGGGTTGGCCGCGTAGAAGGCGTCGAACCCGTTCTGAATCTGTTGGAAGACCGGGTTCTCGGCCCAGGTTTCGCGCGGCGGGCGCGGCTGCGGCATCTCGCACAGCCACTGCTCGAGCCCCTGGTGAGCCGGGTCGGCGGCCAGGAATCGGTGGATCGCCGTGGTCCCGGTCCGCGGCAGACCGGTGACGAAGATCGGCCGCACGATCCGCGAATCGTCCACGGCCACACGCTTGAAGCCGGCCTCGCTCACCAGCCGAGCCACCAGTGCCCCGCGTAGCTCCGAGCGCTTCACCCGCCGACCGAGTTCGGTCAGCTCCTCGTCCTTGGCGTAGGACTCGAGCAGGAGGGCGAGTCCTTCGCGGTAGTCGTCGCCCCCGTAATCGGTCAGCGTGGTCAGCCTCGTCGCCGACGCCTCCAGGTCCTCGACTGTGCCGACGTCGTCCCGAGGCATTAGTGGTGGAACTCGCCGCAGTTGACGTCGAGGCAGTGACCGGTGATGTCGCGGGCCATGGTCGAGGCGAGGAAGACGACGGCATCCGCGATCGCGTCGGGGTCAGGCAGGCGGCGCAGATCCATGTTGGCCGCCGTCTCGTCATAGACGACCTGAGCCTCGACGCCCCGCTTCTTCGCGAGGTAGGCGAAGTAGTTCTGCAGAGTGTCGGCCCAGATGTAGCCCGGCGCCACGGAGTTGACCCGGATGCCCTGCGGCCCGAGTTCGGTAGCCAGCGCCTGGGCCAGCGCGAGCAGCGCCGACTTGGCCATCTTGTACGCGCCGTACGGCATGCTCGAGTGCCGCAGCACCGACGAGTTGATCATGACGACGTTGCCTTCGGCCTCGGCCAGCGCGGGCACGAAGAGGCGGGTGAGGCGCAGCCCGCCGAGGACGTTGGTCTCGAACCCGGCGCGGACCTGCTCGAAGTCGACGGTCTGCAGCGCGCCGAGCGGCGGGATGGCGAACGCGTTGTTCACCAGCGCGTCCAGCCGCCCGAACTCGGTCAGCGTTGCGTCGACCAGGTTCTGCGCCGACTCCTCGGAGTTGATGTCCGTGCCCACCTGCAGCGTGCGGCGACCGAGCTGCTTGATCTCATCGGCCACCTCGCCGAGCCGCGACTCGGTGCGTGCGGCCAGTACGACGTCGGCGCCGGCCTTCGCGCACTGCAGCGCGATCGACCGACCGAGCCCCGGCCCGACCCCGGCAACAACGACAACCTTGTCCTCGAGTACGCCTGGCATCAGCCCAACATCCTTTTCGCCACGGCGGCCTGGCGGGCCGCGATCCGATCGCGCCATTGGTCGGGAGTGACCCGTGCTCGGTCGTAGTGCGGCAACTTCTCGGCGAGCTCGTCGAAGCGCACCTTCTCGACCAGAGGGCCGTCTGCCGGGGTGAACTCGCGCGATGTGCGCTGCCACCGGATCTGCAGGTACCCCCGCGGGTGGCCGGTCGTCTCCAGCCAGTTGGCGAGACCGGGATCGCGTTCGCTGACGACGAAGCGCAGCATCCCGTCCGGGTCGACGCGCGCCTGGTCGCCGGTCAACGACGTCTGGTGGTTGACGAAGTCCATCGAGATGTACCACATGGTGCCGAGCTGGAAGCCCTGATAGGGCGCATCCGACGCGGGCACGGTCACGACCAGCGCCTCGTCGTCGGCGAGGTCGTAGTGTCCCGCTGACGAGTACTGCGTCGCCAGCCCGCCGGGCGTCAATCGCGGCTCGGTCATCGTGTTCACCGGCAACTTGAGATAGAACCACTCGGGGAACTGCAGGAACGTCTTGAGCTGCTGCACGAGCGTCTTCGCCGCTGCGTTGTAGCGCTTGCCGAGCTTGATCTCGTCGCCCAGTTCCGGCGCGCTGCCGATCCGGTCCACCCGCTGAATCGCGATCGTCCCCGGCCGGGCCGTCCAGTCACTCCACACCTCGCGGACCAGCAGCATCGCCGCGCGCGGGCCGAGCACGAAGCAGTTCCGCCCGGGATCCGGCTTGGCCGGCCCGAAGCGCAGCTCGAACGTGCCGTCGGCCGCGATCTCGATGTCCCGGTCGTCGAACGCACTCAGACTGTCCGGGACGTCGGCCGGCGAGTAGTCCCCGTTCAGGATCTGGAAGCTGAGGTCGGCGGTGCCACCGCGCCGCCCGGTGACCACGTACTCGGCATCGTCCCGGATCCGCGCACTGAAGTAGAGCGTGTCCGGGTTGTCGAGCCCGATCTTCGTGTACGGCGTCGCCGACCGGACGAAATGCGGGAAGTCCCGCTCGAATCCCCAAGCGGACGCGATCGCGGCCCGGATGCTGCCGGCGAGATAGTCGAGGCCCTCCACGACGTCCTGCTCGGTGCGGACGTGCGGCGCGTCGCGGACGATCTTCTCCGCTTCGACGATGGCATCGGCGAATGGCTTAGTGAGCACGGTCACCTGTTCCGTTCCGGATCACCGCGGTACAGATATGTAACGCTGCGGTAGAGTGATGGTCCGACAGTAGAACGCGTTCTAGGTTGGGTCAATGTCCTCATCGCGCCGGTCCCCGCCGACACAGCGGGTGGTCGCCCTGCTCGACCACATGGTCGCGCACGCGGGCGAGCGGTTCGGCCTGTCCGAGCTGTCGCGGGCGCTCGAGATCAGCAAGCCGACCTGCCTGGGGATCGTGACGACGCTCAGCGAGACCGGTTGGCTGGTGTGTGATCCCGAGTCGCGCAGTTACCGGATCGGACCGGCCCTCGTGTCCGCGGGCCGCCTCGCGCGCCAGGCCGTCCCTGGGGCCGATGTGGCCGAGCGGCACCTGGCCGACCTGGCGACGCGCTATCGGTCGGCCTGCACGGCGTCGGCCGTTGTCGGCAACGAGATCGTCGTGCTGACCAGCGTCCGCGGCGACGGACGGACCGAAGGCGCGATGGCCGGCAGCCGTTACCCGTTCGCGCCCCCTGTGGGTCTCATGTATGTCCTGTGGGACAGTGACCGCGCGTTCGAGCACTGGCTCAACACTCGGCCCACCCTGCCAATCGTGCTCGACCAAACGCATCTGCGGGCCGTCGTGGCCGAGTGCCGCGCGCGGGGGTATCTCGTGGAGGGGTTGACGGAGGTCGGCGCTCGACTGCATACCCTGATGGTCGGGGTCGCCGCCTACGATCTCCCCGACGAGGTGCGCGGCCTGGTCGGTGAGATGGTGTCCACGCTCGGGGAGCGGGTCTATCGCGGCGCCGAGCTCACCGGCGGGGGCAAGCACCCGACCCATCTGCTCGCCGCTCCCACCTATGGCAGTGATGGACGGCAGCAGATGGTGCTCACGCTGTATGTGGGCGATTCGATCACCGGAGCCGAAATATCTCGGCGCGGCAAGGCATTGTTGGCGACGGCAGCGGCCGTGACGGCAGAGGTGGGCGGCGAACCGCCGCGCGGCAGGAAGGCGTCTTGATGACCGAGTGGGAGCGAGTAGCTCGATGACCGTTGCGTACGAGATGAGCCATCTCGAGAGACTCGAGGCCGAGGCCGTCCACATCTTCCGCGAGGTTGCCGCGACGATCGAGAAGCCGGCTCTGCTCTTCTCCGGCGGCAAGGACTCCGTGGTCATGCTGCACCTCGCGGTGAAGGCCTTCTGGCCGGCGCCGGTGCCCTTCCCGGTCATGCACATCGACACCGGCGAGAACTTCGACGAGGTGATCGAGTTCCGTGACCGCGTAGTCGCGAAATTCGGCCTCCGGCTGATCGTCGCGAAGGTGCAGGACGACATCGACGCCGGTCGCTCGGTCGAGGACACCGGCCCGCGCGCTACCCGCAACCGGCTGCAGACGGTCACGCTGCTCCGCGGCATCAACGAGAACCGGTTCGGCGCGGTCTTCGGTGGCGCCCGCCGCGACGAGGAGAAGGCCCGGGCCAAGGAGCGGGTGTTCAGCTTCCGCGACGAGTTCGGCCAGTGGGACCCGCGCAACCAGCGTCCCGAGCTCTGGAGCCTGTACAACGGTCGGCACCGGAAGGGCGAGAACATGCGCGTCTTCCCGCTGTCGAACTGGACCGAGCTCGACATCTGGTCCTACATCCGTGACGAGGGCATCGACCTGCCGCCGCTGTACTACGCGCACAGGCGCGAGGTCGTGGAGCGTGACGGCATGCTGCTCGCGGTCAACCGGTTCATCCAGCCCATCGACGGTGAGAACCCGTTCGAGGCGACGGTGCGCTTCCGCACCATCGGTGACGCCACCTGCACCGGCTGCGTCGAATCCTCCGCGGCTGATGCCGACGAGGTTGTCGTCGAGGTCGCTGCGGCCCGGCTCACCGAGCGTGGCGCAACCCGCGCCGACGACCGCATCTCCGAAGCCGGCATGGAAGACCGCAAGAAGGAAGGCTATTTCTGATGGCGGCTCTCTTGCGGATCGCAACCGCCGGGTCGGTGGACGACGGGAAGTCGACGCTGATCGGTCGACTGCTCTACGACTCGAAGGCGATCTTCGAGGACCAGTTGAACGCGGTCGAGCTGACGAGCCGCTCGCGCGGGCAGGAGGCGCCCGATCTGGCGCTGCTCACCGACGGTCTGCGCGCCGAGCGCGAGCAGGGCATCACCATCGACGTCGCGTACCGCTACTTCGCGACGCCCAAGCGCAAGTTCATCATCGCTGACACCCCGGGGCACATCCAGTACACGCGCAACATGGTCACCGGGGCGTCGACCGCCGACGTCGCGCTGATCCTGATCGACGCGCGCAACGGCGTGCTCGAGCAGTCCCGTCGGCACGCCTTCCTGGCCAGCCTGCTCGGCATCCCGCACCTCGTGGTGTGCATCAACAAGATGGACCTGGTCGACTTCTCGGAGGAGCGCTTCGTCGAGATCCGTGAGGACTTCCGGCGCTTCGCGATGAAGCTCGAGGTGCCTGACCTCTCGTTCATCCCGGTCTCTGCCCTCACCGGCGACAACGTCGTCCAGCGCAGCGCCGCCATGCCCTGGTACGAGGGCACCTCGTTGCTGCACTTCCTCGAACAGATCCACGTCGCGTCGGACCGCAACCTGATCGATGTGCGCTTCCCGGTGCAGTACGTCATCCGTCCGCACCAGTCCTCCGACGCCGCGCTGCATGATTTTCGCGGCTACGCGGGGACGATCGCCGGCGGTGTGGTCCGGGCCGGCGACGAGGTCACCGTGCTGCCCTCCGGGTTCACGACTTCGGTGTCGGCCGTGTGGGGCCCGGGCGGGCGCAAGCTGGCCGAGGCGTTCGCCGGGCAGGCGGTCACCATCGAGCTGGCCGACGACATCGACGTCAGTCGCGGTGACCTCATCTGCCGACCGCACAACCGTCCCTACATCGGCCAGGACGTCGACGCGATGGTGTGCTGGCTGACGACGGAGTCCGAGCTGACACCGGGTGCGCGGTACACGATTCAGCACACCACCCGGTCAACGCGCGCCGTGGTGCGTGAGCTCGACTACCGCCTCGAGGTCAACACGCTGCACCGCGACGAGAGCGCGACGAGTCTGGCCCTGAACGAGATCGGCCGGATCCGGCTGCGGACTCAGCAGCCGCTGCTGTTCGACGCCTACCGGCGCAGCCGCGACACCGGCAGCTTCATTCTCGTCGACGAGGCCACGAACAGCACGGTCGCGGCCGGAATGATCACCGGCCCGACCCAGCACGACGCCAAGGTGGTCTGGCACAGCGGTTCGGTGCAGCGCACTGAGCGGGCGACCCAGGGCATGACGGTCTGGCTCACCGGCCTGTCCGGCTCGGGCAAGTCGACCGTCGCCGCCGAACTCGAGCGGCGCCTGGTCGCCTCAGGGCGGCCGGCCTACGTGCTCGACGGCGACAACCTGCGGCACGGGCTCAACGCCGATCTCGGCTTCTCCGCCGAGGACCGCGCCGAGAACGTCCGCCGCGTGGGTGAGGTGGCCAAGGTGCTCGCCGACGCCGGAGTGATCGCCATCGTGTCGCTGGTGAGCCCGTACGCGGCCGACCGGCAGCAAGTGCGCTCCTCGCACAGCACCGCCTCACTGCCCTTCCTCGAGATCTTCGTCGACACGCCGCTCGAGGTGTGCGAGTTGCGCGACCCGAAGGGCATGTACGCCAAGGCGCGGGCGGGCGAGATCGCCCACTTCACCGGCGTCGACGATCCGTACGAGGCTCCCGAGGCCCCCCATCTGCGGCTGCGACCCCAGGACGGTGACGCCGCGGCCCAGGCCGCGCTGGTGCTCGATCTGGTCGAGCGGATCTCGGACTAGTGGAACCCTCGACCCTGTCCGACGCCCGGCTCGCCGGGCATCTGGCCGATCAGGCCGGCAGCCTGCTCCTGACACTGCGCGGGTCGAGCGGGCTCACCGGACGCGAGCTGGGCAAACGCGGCGACGCAGACGCGAATGTCCTGCTGCTGCGCGAACTCGCCGAGTCCCGTCCGGACGACGCGGTGCTGTCGGAGGAGTCCGCCGACTCCCCCGCCCGCCTCGCCGCCGAACGGGTATGGATCATCGACCCGCTCGACGGCACCCGCGAGTACGGCATGCCCGGTCGCGACGACTGGGCCGTGCACGTGGCGCTCTGGCAGCGCGGCCAGGGCATCACGGCCGCCGCGGTGGCCCAGCCGAGTCTGGGCGCGGTGTACGTCAGCGACACCGTCCAAGCCGAACGCAACCCGCGTCCGCGTCCCCGCTTCCTGGTGAGCGACAGCCGGCCGCCGGAGTTCGCCGGGCCGGTGGCCGAGGTCCTCGGCGCCGAGCTGGCCCCGATGGGGTCGGCCGGCGCGAAGGCGATGGCCGTGGTGCGTGGGCAGGCCGACGCCTACCTGCACGCCGGCGGGCAGTGGGAGTGGGACTCGGCCGCGCCGGTCGGTGTCGCCCTCGCGGCGGGCCTGCACGCGTCCCGCATCGACGGCAGCCCGCTCGAGTACAACAGCGCGCACCCCTACCTGCCCGACCTGCTGATCTGTTGGCCGGAACTCGCCGAGCCGCTGTTGCGCGAGATCGCCGCTACGAACG
Organism: Pseudonocardiales bacterium; assembly: GCA_032160745.1. Classification (GTDB taxonomy): domain Bacteria; phylum Actinomycetota; class Actinomycetes; order Mycobacteriales; family Jatrophihabitantaceae; genus Jatrophihabitans. The sequence continues at coordinate 1,062 of JAVHVD010000275.1, read as the reverse complement.
CGGGTTGAGCGCCCACATCGCCGGCCAGTCCCTCGGCCGCAGCAGGGCCTCCGTCCCGCCGTCGGCGACGACGACACTGCCGACTAGCATCGGCGCGGCGAGCATGAAGACGATCACGTCTGCGATCTCCTCCGGCCGGATCGGGCGGCCCAGCGGCACCGGGAAGTTGGCGATCGCGTCGCCGATGAGCGGATCCTCGCGTTGCGCCTGGGTCAGTGGCGTCTCCGTCAGTCCGGGCGCGATGACGTTTAGCCGCACCCCGGCCCCGATCCACTCGGGCTTGGGGGCGTTCGTCCGGACGTACCAGGAGATCGCCGCCTTCGCCGCTGGGTAGGCGAACAGCGAGAAGGCGGCGTCGGCCAGCTCGCACGCGCGGTCCTCGTCGCCGGTCAGGCAGGCCTCGGCCAGCGCCACGGACCAGTCCGGCTGGACGGTGGCCGAGTTCGAGCCGAGGCACACGACGCCGGCGCCGGGCGCCAGCACCGGCCGCAGCCCCTCGAGCAGTGCCACCGTGCCGAAATAGTTGATCGCGATCAGCCGACCGCCCTGCGCCACGGACGATCCACCGATGCCGGCAGCGGTGACCAGCCCGTCGAGGCGCCCGTCGGCGAGGCCGGTGATCGCAGTGATGGCCTCGGCGCGCCCCGCAGGCGTCCCCAGATCAGCGATGACCTCCGCGTCGGCGACGTCGACGCCGAGTACTCGATGCCCGTCGGCGGTCAGCCGGGCGGCGGTGGCCCGTCCGATGCCGGATGCGGATCCGGTGACAGCCAAGGTCGACATGCCCGCACCGTAATGGAACACGTTCTACTTGGCGAGGCGGCGTCGTTGCCGAGCCCGGCCGCCCCTTCTACGGTGGTGGCGTGACCGATCCGGAGGATGTGACCCAGCTCCAGAAGGCCGACCTGACCGAAGTCGAGGTCGACGAAACGCCCGACGACGAACGGCCGGTTCCGTTCGAGGCAGACCCGGCCGACGTCTCGGATCAGCGCATCGAGGTGCCGGCCGACGAAGAGCCCGTCGACCTTGATCCGGACTACTGAAATAGCGTCGGAATTTCAC
>JAVHVD010000274.1:0-4268 GCA_032160745.1 Pseudonocardiales bacterium | reverse complement strand
TTCACCTTGTTCTCGTAGCCGGCGTAGGAGTGGACGACGTACCAGTCACCGAACTGGGTGCGCAGCTCGCGGCGCAGCGTCTCGACCGGATCCTCGTCCTCGGCCGGTTCCTCGGCCGCGGCCGCGGGGTTGTCCGCGGCGTCGGTATCAGCAGCGGCGGCCTCGGCGGCGTCGGTTCCGGCGGCGTCAGTCTCGGCGGCGTCGGTCTCGGCGGTGTCGGTTCCGGCGGTGTCGGTCTCGGCGGTGTCGGTATCCGCGGCGTCGGTGGCGTCGGCGACGGCCTCGGCCGTCGCCGGCCCGGCGCCGTTAACGGCGGCCAGCTCATCGACGGACTCCACCGGCTCGGCGGAAACCGGAGCGTGGTCGGTGGCGCCGAGCGTCACGTCGCCGTCGCCGTCCTCGTCGTTGTCGGCAGCCGGCGGCAGGTCCTCGCCGGCACCCAGCAGCCGAGCAGCGGCGGCGAGGTCGGCGGGACCCTCGTCGGCGGCCTCGGCCGATTCGCTTCGGAAGACGGCTGACGTCTCGTCGCTCACGGCGTTGTCGCCGGCGGCGTCGTACTCGGACACTTTCTCTCTTCTCTTGCTCAGTAAGTGGTGGTCTCGCCCCGGCGGGGTCGGCCAGCGGTCAGCCGAACACCGACAGCACCAGCTTGGCGAAGCCGAAGTCGAGGCCGGCAACGATCGCGACCATGATCACCACGAAGACGATGACCACGATCGAGTACGTCACCAGTTCGCTGCGCGAGGGCCACAGGACCTTGCGCATCTCCGAGACGCTCTCGCGGACAAACCGCGTCGGCGCGCCACCGCGACCCTTGGAGGGGCGCGCGGACGGTGACTCGGTACGAGTAGCGGTCACGGCAATTCCTCTCGAACGACTTCTGACAACTGCGCAGGGGCGACAGGACTTGAACCTGCAACCGCCGGTTTTGGAGACCGGTGCTCTACCAATTGAGCCACGCCCCTATTTGACTTGTTCTTCGCGCAAGCGCTCATCACAGGCTCGCTCCGCTCCTCGGCGCTTCTCGCCCGCGATGCTCACTCACCTGACAGCCGGAGCGCCACACAACCGGTGCATGCGCATGCTGACGCACGGCCACAGGGAGCCCGGTGCGTCAGTCTACGGGTCGGGCGCCGGTGCCTCCAACTCGCTGTCCCCCGGTCGTGGCCCCGCAGCGGCGCCGCCGCGGCGTGTCCCGCCGCCCGGCGGCCACGACCGGGTCCCGAGGCAAGAGACGGCTGGCAGCGGGAGTGAAACCGGCGGCCGGCGTCTGGGACGATTGCGACATGGGAGCACGCGTATCCGACCGCATCGCCGCAATCGCCGAATCCGCCACGTTGGCCGTGGACGCCAAGGCCAAGGCGCTCAAGGCCGCCGGCCGGCCGGTCATCGGCTTCGGCGCCGGCGAACCGGACTTCCCCACCCCTGACTACATCGTCGAGGCCGCCGTCGCCGCGGCCCGCGACCCGAAGAACCACCGCTACACGCCGGTCGCCGGACTCCCCGAGCTGCGGGCGGCGATCGCCGGCAAGACCAAGCGCGACACCGGCTATGAGGTCGACGCCGCCCAGGTGCTGGTCACCAACGGCGGCAAGCAGGCCGTCTACAACGCCTTCGCCACGCTGCTCGACCCGGGTGACGAGGTGCTGCTCATCGCCCCGTACTGGACCACCTACCCGGAGGCGATCAAGCTGGCCGGCGGTGTGCCGGTCGAGGTCATCACCGACGAGACCACCGGCTACCTGGCCACCGTCGACCAGCTCGAGGCCGCGCGGACCGACCGCACCAAGGTGCTGCTGTTCGTCTCGCCGTCCAACCCCACGGGGGCCGTCTACCCGCGGGCTCAGGTCGAGGCCATCGGCGCCTGGGCCAAGGACCACGACCTCTGGGTCGTCACGGACGAGATCTACGAGCACCTCGTCTACGGCGACGCGGAGATGGTGTCCATCGCGCACAGCGCCGGCGAGAAGGTGCTCGTCCTCAACGGCGTGGCCAAGACCTACGCGATGACCGGCTGGCGGGTCGGCTGGCTGATCGGCCCCACCGACATCGTCAAGGCCGCGTCCAACCTGCAGTCCCACGCGACGTCCAACGTCAACAACGTCGCCCAGGTGGCGGCACTGGCCGCGGTGTCCGGCGACCTCTCGGCTGTGGCCGAGATGCGCGCCGTCTACGACCGCCGTCGACGGGCGATCGTCTCGATGCTGTCCGACATCCCCGGGATCGTCTGCCCCGAGCCGCTCGGCGCGTTCTACGTCTACCCGTCGGTGAAGGGGCTGCTCGGCAGGCCGCTGCGCGGACGGACGGCGGCCGATTCCGCCGAGCTGGCGACGATAATCCTCGAGGAGGTCGAGGTCGCGGTCGTCCCCGGAGAGGCGTTCGGCACGCCCGGCTACGTGCGCATGTCGTACGCGCTGGGCGACGACGACATGGCCGAGGGCGTCGGCCGGATCGCCAAGCTGATCGCCGAGGGCTGACCGGCTACTTGAGGGCGCCGGCGGTCCGCAGCACCGCGATCCCGGCCGGCAGCTTGGCGATCGCCCGCCGCAGATCGTCCGGGTTGGCGATCCGCCAGGCGTTGATCGCCACGTAGCACTTCAGCGCGGCGTCCCACTTCGCCGGTCCGGCGGCCAGCCGAGCGGCGTGCAGCGCGGCGGCACCCTTGTTGTAGGTCGTGAAGTAGTAGCCGTTCACGTCGTTTCCGTAGGACTCGGTGGACGCGTCGACGGTGCCCGGTGCGTGGAGCGCGTCGTCGGCCGGCTGGTCGTTGTTCACCAGCTGCTCGGCGTATTCGGCAAACGCCTCGTCCAGCCACGGGTGCATGGCCTGCGAGTCGCCCACCATCGCGTAGAACCACTGGTGGGCCGTCTCGTGCACCGAGACCAGGCGCGACCCGTCCAGCATCAGGATCGAACTCGGGTACTCGATGCCGCCGCCTTGCGCCGGCAGCCGGGCCACCGACAGGGACGGGTACGGGAACGGCCCGAACAACCGTGCCAGCTCGACGATCGCCCGACGGAACTCAGGCACGAGTCGGTCGCGGACGCCCGGGCTCGCTGCCCCCAGCCGCAGCTTCACCCCCTGCACCACCGTGTCCGAGACGGCGAACGGCCCGGCGGCCACGCTGACGTCCCGGGCCGCGGCGATCGTCGAGTGCCACGTTCGGGTGGCGCCGCCGCGGGGCGGGTCGGCCGGATCGCCGGACATGATGACGACGTCGCTGGCGGGGGCGGTCACGGTGAGGTCGACGTCCATCGCCTCGCTCGTCGCACTCTCGGCCGGGAAGTCGATCATGTCCTCGGTGTGCCAGCCGAACCCGCGCTCCCAGGCCAGCAGCGGCTGGCCGGAGCCGAAGTAGGCGAACACGCCGGAGCGGCCGAACCGGTCGAAGGACTCCGCGCCGAGGGCGAGAACGAAGTCGATGGACGCGGTCACCGCGGTGCCGGCCGGGATCCTCGCCCCGAACGGGATGTGCAACAGCCCGCCCTGCGTCAACGGATCGGCATTCGCCGCGGTGAACCGGTACTTGCCGGCGCCGTGATCGGCCGACGCCGCCGTGACGGTGATCTTGTTGCCCTCCTCGACCGTCGGCTTCGTGTTGGCGGTGAGCCGGAAGACCAGCTCGGTGATCGGCCGATCGGGCCGGAAGACGATCTGCTCGTGGCCGCGGACAGTGCGGTGGCCGGGCGCGATCGTGAACGTCAGCGCCATCTTCGGCCGATTCGGATCCGGCTGCGCATAGGTCGAGCAGGATCCAGCCCCACCGGTCGAGGGTGAGGACGGAGGCGAGGTGCCGGCCGGCCCGCTCGAGCTGCCGCCCGGGGACGCCGGGATCGCGACGCCGTGCCCGGTCGTCGTCGCGGTGCACGCGGCGGTCAGCAGGCCGACCGCGCCGAGCGCCGCGGCGAGCCGCGCCGCGCGGCGGGCCGGGCGCGTGGTCATCAACCCGTCCGAGGTGGCCGCACCACGGCGCGGGACTTCGCCAGGACGGTCTGCCCGTCGACGGTGGCGGTGAGATCGACCTCGAGCAACCCGTCGTCGCGTATCGCCCGCACCGATCCGGCGACGGTGAGCGTCGCGCCGTCCGGGTCGGGCACGACGACCGGCCGGGTGAAGCGCACCGCGTACTCGATCACCGCGCCGGGGTCGCCGGCCCAGTCGGTCACGACGCGGATCGCGGTCGCCATGGTGAACATGCCGTGGGCGATGACGTCGGGCAGCCCGACGCTCTTGGCGAACCGCTCGTTCCAGTGGATGGGGTTGAAGTC
>JAVHVD010000273.1:0-3169 GCA_032160745.1 Pseudonocardiales bacterium | reverse complement strand
CTGAAGACGGCGGTCGATCCGTCGGCGCCGGAGTTCGAGGCCAACCGCGCGGCTTTGCTCGAGCAGATCGTCGCGATCGAGGCCGAGCACGCGGTCGCGGTCGCGGGCGGCGGACCGAAGTACGTCGAACGGCACCACAAGCGCGGCAAGCTGCTGGTGCGCGAGCGGGTCGAGCTGCTGATCGACCCCGGCTCGCACTTCCTCGAGCTCTCGCCGCTCGCCGCGTGGGGATCGGACTACACGGTCGGCGCGTCCGTCGTCTGCGGCATCGGCATCGTCAACGGCGTCGAGTGCATGATCAACGGCAGCGACCCGACGATCCGCGGCGGCGCGTCCAACCCGTACACGCTGAAGAAGACGCTGCGGGCCAGCGAGATCGCGTTGGAGAACCGGCTGCCGGTGATCGGGCTGACCGAGTCCGGCGGCGCCGATCTGCCGACGCAGAAGGAGATCTTCATCCCGGGCGGGCAGATCTTCCGCGATCTCACTCGCCTGTCGGCAGCCGGCATCCCGTCCATCTCGCTGGTGTTCGGCAACTCGACCGCGGGTGGTGCGTACATCCCCGGCATGAGCGACTACGTCGTGATGATCAAGGAACGGTCGAAGGTGTTCCTGGCCGGGCCGCCGCTGGTGAAGATGGCGACCGGCGAGGAGTCCGACGACGAGTCGCTCGGCGGGGCAGAGATGCACGCGCGGACGTCCGGTCTTGCCGACTACTACGCCGTGGACGAGCAGGACGCGATCCGCATCGGGCGCGACATCGTGCGCCGGTTGAACTGGCGCAAGCAGGGTCCGGCGCCCAAGCCCGATCCGGCGCCGCCGGTGCACGACATCGAGGACCTGCTCGGCATCGTCCCGACCGATCTGAAGGTGCCGTTCGATCCGCGCGAGGTGATCGCGAGAGTCGTGGACGGCTCGGACTTCGACGAGTTCAAGCCGCTGTACGGGTCGTCGTTGGTGACGGGGTGGGCGGCGTTGCATGGCTTCCCGATCGGGATCCTCGCCAACGCGCGCGGTGTGCTGTTCAGCGAAGAGGCGCAGAAGGCGGCGCAGTTCATCCAGCTCGCGAACCGGTCCGACATCCCGTTGATCTTCCTGCAGAACACGACCGGCTACATGGTGGGCGCGGAATATGAGCGGGGCGGGATCATCAAGCACGGCGCGCAGATGATCAACGCGGTGTCGAACTCGCGGGTGCCGCACCTGACGGTGACGATGGGCGCGTCCTACGGCGCCGGGAACTACGGGATGTGCGGACGGGCGTACGGGCCGCGGTTCCTGTTCACCTGGCCGTCGGCGAAGTCGGCGGTGATGGGTCCGGCGCAGCTGGCCGGCGTGCTGTCGATCGTCGCGCGGCAGTCGGCCGAGGCGCGCGGGCAGGCCTACGACGAGGCGGCCGATACGCAGATGCGGCAGTACGTCGAGGCACAGATCGAGAAGGAGTCGCTGGCGCCGTTCCTGTCCGGGATGCTCTACGACGACGGCATCATCGACCCGCGGGACACCCGGACGGTGCTCGGGATCGCGCTCTCGGCGGTGCACAACGGGCCGGTTGAGGGCGCGCGGGGCTACGGGGTGTTCCGGCTGTGAGGGCGGGAATGTTGCGCGGGTGCGGACCCCGGCTCGTCCGTCGAGTGGTCACTGATGGCGCGAGTGGTCACTTATACGTGACCACTCGACGCGTAAGTGACCACTCGAGGTGGGGGACGGACCGGACGAGGCGTGGCCGCGCTACGGCGATTTCCTCGGTGTGTCGCGCCGCAGAAGGGCCACGACAATGATCACCACCGTCCTGGTCGCGAACCGGGGGGAGATCGCCCGGCGCGTGTTCCGCACCTGCCGCGCCCTCGGCGTCGGTGCCGTTGCGGTCTTCTCCGACCCCGACGCCGCCGCCCCGCACGTCGCCGAAGCCGACGCCGCCGTCCGGCTGCCCGGCGCGACCCCGGCCGACACCTACCTGCGCGCCGAGCTGATCGTCGCCGCGGCGAAAACGGCCGGCGCCCACGCCGTCCACCCCGGCTACGGCTTCCTGTCCGAGAACGCTGCCTTCGCCCGCGCGGTGCTCGATGCCGGACTGACCTGGATCGGCCCCTCCCCCGAGGCGATCGAGTCGATGGGCAGCAAGATCGAGTCCAAGCGGATGATGGCCGCGGCCGGCGTCCCGGTCCTGCGCGAACTCGACCCGACCGCGGTCACCACCGACGACCTGCCTGTCCTCATCAAGGCGAGCGCCGGCGGCGGCGGCCGCGGCATGCGCATCGTCCGCGACCTGGCCGACCTGCCCGGCGAGGTCGAGGCCGCGCAGGCCGAGGCGGCCAGCGCGTTCGGCGACCCGACCGTGTTCTGCGAGCCCTACCTCGCGACCGGCCGGCACATCGAGGTCCAGGTCATGGCCGACCAGCACGGGACGGTATGGGCGGTCGGCGAGCGCGAGTGCTCCATCCAGCGACGCCACCAGAAGGTTGTCGAAGAGGCGCCGTCGCCGCTCGTCGAGCACCGTTCTTCGCTGTACGGCGACGGCATGCGCAAGGAACTCTTCGACGCCGCCCGCGCCGCGGCCCGCGCCATCGGCTACACCGGCGCCGGCACCGTCGAATTCATAGTTGACGGTGCCGACGAGGACGGCCGCTTCTTCTTCCTCGAGATGAACACCCGCTTGCAGGTCGAGCACCCGGTCACCGAGTGCACCACCGGCCTCGACCTGGTCGCCCTGCAGCTCGCTGTCGCCGACGGGGGGCAGCTCGACCCTGAGCCGCCACCGCCGCACGGCGCCGCGATCGAGGTGCGCCTCTACGCCGAAGACCCGGCCGCCGATTGGCAGCCGCAGTCCGGCCGGCTGTCCCGAATCGAAATCCCCGGCATCGACGTCCAGTTCGGGCTCGGAACCGCGCCGGCCGGGTTGCGCCTGGACAGCGGCGTCGTGGACGGCTCGGTCGTCGGCATCCACTACGACCCGATGCTCGCCAAGGTCATCGCCTGGGCGCCGACCCGCACGCAGGCCGCGACCGCACTCGCCACCGCACTCGCCCGCGCGCACATCCACGGCGTCGTCACCAACCGCGACCTGCTCGTGAACGTTCTGCGGCATCCCGCGTTCCTGCGCGGCGAGACCGACACCGCGTTCTTCGACCGGCACGGGCTGGCGACGCTCGCCGCGCCGCTGGCCGAC
>JAVHVD010000272.1:0-25575 GCA_032160745.1 Pseudonocardiales bacterium | reverse complement strand
CGAGTCTGACATCACGTCGATCAACGGCATCCGCTGTACGACCGCGTTGCGCACGGTTATCGATGTCGCGCCGGAGCTTGACAGGACCGAACTAGAGCAGATGGTTCGGGAGTGCCTTGTCCTCGGAGGTTGTTCACCCCCGAGGAAGCAATGGAGCGGGTTGCCAAGCCCGACATGCTGACTCGCCTCGGCGCGAAGTTGGTTCGGCAGATCGTGAGCAGTCTCGGCGAGGCAGCCTAGGCTCGCAGCGAGGCGAGCAACTCCCTGATCAGCGCCGCTAAGGCCGGCGCGACAATCGGGTCGCCTTGCGCCGCGGAGGCAGCCAGCAGCGCGATCCGTCCAGTCGGGGCGGATGCGTGTTCGCGATACACCTCAAGCGCTTCATCCGTGGCTGCCCATGCGTGGTCGTCCTCACGGTGCTTCCGGAAGCCCCGCACGAGGTCGGGCGTGGCTATGGCTTGCAAGATGCGAATCGCGTCGAGCGCGTCCTTTTCCTTGAGCCGGTCCGCCCGATCCGCGAGCTCGTGGCTGCTCGCCGGCGGCGCGGACCTCAAGGTCGTCATGGACCGGCTCGGCCACCGGCAGATTACGACCACCCAGCAGTACCTCGGCAGCCTCCCCGACGCGGGCGAGCGAGCACTGAAGGCCTTCGAGGCTGTCTGGGGCCGACGACGATAGGCACCTCTCTCGCAGGCCGCGTCTCGCTAGCCGCGCAAGAGTATGCAAAAACTACCGCTGAAGAGTAGTTTTTCGGTACTCTTTGCAACATGGCGGTCGTGAAGCAGGGTCGAACTAGCGGGGTGCCCTCTCAGCTTGCAGGGTTCCCGATGCGAACCTTCCGCGCTGCGGACGCCTCCGTCGCCTACGCCCATCCCGCCCCTCAGCTTCGTCGGCTGGAGCAGCTGGGCGTCCTGCATCGGCTGGCCCACGGCTACTACACAGTGGTTCCGCAGGACCAGATCGGCACGAACTGGATGCCGACGCTGGAGGCTGCGGCGGCGGGTATCGCAGCGGCGCGCTTTCATCCCGATCGCGCGCCACTGATGGGCGTGTCCGCAGCACGTCTGCACGGTGCGCTGCCCAGGGCTTTGGCCATCGCGATCGTGGCCGCGCCCGTCCAGCACGACCCGATCACGCTGCTGGATCGGCCGGCGTCTGTGCGCTTCGTCAAGCGCGATACGGCGCGAGTCGACGTCGAGACGGTGACGACCGAGCTGGGCCGCGCGTTGGTCACGTCGATCGAGCAGACCGTGCTGGATCTTGCTCGCAGGCCTGCGCTGGGCGTCGCCGAAGACCAGATACCAGATGCGCTGCGAGCACTGCTGCCACGGTGCGAACCGGAGGTCCTCGACGAGCTTGCGCGCCGCCAACGGCTGCGCTCCGCACTCGCGCGCGCCCGGGACCTGACGCGATGACCTACCCGAGCGGACTGCGACGTGACGAAGCAGCAACCGTCGCGCAGCAATTTGGTGTCGCGCTCGAACAGGTCCACCGCGACCACCTGATCTCGTCGATCCTCGCCGCGCTCCAGGCCCATGCCGACGAGCTGATCTTCTTCGGCGGCACCGCCCTCGCGCGCACGTACCTGCCGTCCGGTCGCCTCAGCGAGGACATCGACCTCATCGCGGTGACCGACCGACGGTCGGTTGCGCATGCGCTGAGCCGCACGGTTGAGCGCACGCTGCGCGTCACGCACGGGCGAGTCAACTGGACCGTCGCCCTGGCTGACATCCGCGACACCGAACCGGTGAGCCTGATGACAGCCGACGGACTCATCGTCCGAGTCCAGCTGCTCAGCGCGCAGGGATACCCACCGTGGCCCACCGCCGTACACGACATCAGGCAGCGCTACAGCGACATCACGCCGACTCGGCTGCGCACTCCCGTGCGCGACTCGTTCGCCGCCTGGAAGACCGCCGCATGGTTCGAGCGCCATGCGCCACGAGACCTCTATGACCTGTGGGCGCTGGCCCTGGCCGGCGCACTCACCACCTCGGCCGCCGAACTGTTCGCGACGCACACAGGCCTCGGCCTGCCTCAGGACCACATGTTCTCGCGCGCGCCGTCCGAACGGGACTGGCAGGACCAGTTATCCGGACAGACCCGCCTGACCGTCAGCGCCGAGGAAGCGCTACAGGTCGTCCGCTCGACCTGGGCAGCCGCCCGAGCCTGACACCCGGCGTGGAATCGTTGACGCCCGTGAGCGACCTTGCCGACGCGGTGCTGCCGCAGATTCACACTCGTGCGGACGTGTGGCGCTGGAGCGCTGCCAATGAGCACGGCCGGCAGATGCACGAAGCGGTGGAGATCCTTGAGCGGGCAGCAGGGACCGAGGATCCGGCCGTCGTCTTCGCGGTGACGCAGAAGGCGATCGCCTCGGCGCTGAAGGTGATCATGCGCACCGACGACGCCAGCGGGATCATCGGCGACGCGTGCCGAGCGTTGCTGGACCTGCACCCCGAGGTCGCGGCGAGGGCCAAAGCCGCCGGTGTCCAAACTGGTCGACTGGATGATCAAGTTCCAGTTTGACAACGAGTGCGACTACTTCACCCTCGACCCCGTCGCTTATGCCAACGCCCTCGGCGACGTCGGCATGGCCTCGTACCGGGCCAAGCTCGCCGACCTCGAAGCCCGCCTCGGCCCCCGGCCGTCGGAGGAGCAGCGGTGGACGGCGGCGCACAGCCGCGAGTGGTTCACCCTGGACTGGAATGCTCAGCGGCTGGCGGCGCTGGATCGTGATGTCGAGGCGATCATCCGCACCCACGCCCGCGACCGGAAGGTCGCTGCATGGCTGCAGGACACCGCCGAGGCGCTGGCGGGGATCGGCGAGTTCGATCTTGCGATCGACTGGGCTAGGCAGGCACTCGACGTCGGCCCAGGGCATCAGTCGCTGAAGGCCGGCGAGTACTGGTGCACGTTGCTGGCCGAGCACCGTCCGGACGAGCTGCTCGCGGCACAGCTGGCGCTGTTCCGACGATCGCCCTCCTCAAGCACCGCCGCGCACCTATATCGCGACGCAGGCCAGGCGTGGCCGCAGTACAGCGATGAGGTCATGCAGCGACTCGCGGACAGCCCGCGTGACGCAGTGCTGTTCGCGTTGCTGTCGCTCAACAACGTGCAGCATGCGTGGGAGCTGGCCCACTCGCTGACGTTGGACGACGCCCGCACGTGGAGTGATCTGGTCAAGGCGTACGAGAACATCGACCCGGTCGCCGTGCTGCCGGTCCTGAATCGCCTCGTGCTGCGTGAGCTGGTCGAGGCCCGTGAACCCAGCGCGGCCGGCCGTGGCAAATGGATGTCAAATGATCAAGGGCTCCAGCGCCTCGGCGCTGGAGCCCTTGATCTATCGGACCTTCGTTGTAGCGGGGGCAGGATTTGAACCTGCTACCTCTGGGTTATGAGCGGCCCGAAGGGGTGGGAAACACTAGATCCCCGACGCCCATACCCTCGGTGAATTGCCTGTCATCTCCGCGAAGGGCGCGGAGGAGTCGTAGTGGGCGTGTCAGTAACCCCATGCGCGGACGAGTTCGTGCAGCTCCGGCGGGACGTCCTGCCGTGCCGGCAACCTCCGGGCGGCTTGGACAGCGCCAGTGCGGATCGCGCTCGAGTGGTCGCCGAGTCCGTGCACGATCTCCGCTCCACCTCGCGTGTCATACGTCAACATCGAGGGCTCGAAAGTAACGCCGAGGTAGGTGCAGACGCCGCGGGCGACAGTCTCGGGCTCGGCTGTTAGGTCTTCGTAGCGGATCGTGGGGCCCGGCAGACTGGCTCGTGCTGCGTTCAGCTGGCGTCCCCAGGTGTTGATCAACCGCAGATGTCGCTCCATCGGCTGCTCGTCTAGGGAGGAGATTCGCGACTCCAGGATGGCGGCCGGGTGGCGGCGTAGGTGTAGGAACCGAGCCTTTGGCCAGTAGCTGTGAATCCGCTGCCAGTCGACGGCGTTCTGCGGGGTCTTGTCCACGACGACCTTCTTGCCGCTCCTCGCGAGGAAGCCGTAGAGCACCCGGTCCCAGAGCATGTTCTCGAAGTCGAGAAAGTCCACGCCCATCTCGGCCATCGGCTTGTCTACATGACCCTCGCGTTTCGGCGACACCTTCAAAGAATTCATCTGCAGCTCGTGCGGCGCCCGGATCTGGGAATGGCTGTTGAGGATCAGCCGCAGCAACGTCGATCCCGATCTGGTAGGGCACAGCACGAAGACCGGGTCCTCAACAAGGCGCACATCCGCGGGTCCCCGCCCGGACGTGGTCCCTGGCCTGGCTCGCCGTCGAGCGGACGCGAGGAACCTGCTTAGAAGGCCGTTGCTATCGCGCCTCATGCTCGGGTGCCGCCCTAAGATCGCGGGCCAACTTCGCCGACCCTTCAGATCGAAAGTAGCCACAATTTCGCTTGGTGACCTCAGCCTGGCCTAAATGTTGAGCATGAAGTCCAGGGCCAGAAGGTCGAAGCAAACGGCCACGCGCAGTGCCAGCTCGAGTGATCGCTTCGCATCCGGAGTGAACCGTGGTTTGCGTTCGGCCCGCAGTATTTACGTCCGGCCCGCAGTACCCGACGATCCGGGGCGGATTCGAGTGCGATGTGCGTGCGGCGGGTGTTGCGCTGCGCTTCGCCGATCCACTGTCTGACTGTCCGCCGTGCTGCCATCGATCGCTACGGCCGGTAGGAACCCGCTACGCGGCATAGGCCGGACGCTTCGCCACGCCGATCGCAGTTGGCCGCGCGGCTATCAAGGGAACAGCTTCCAGCGGCCCTCGGAAACTACCTCGACGGTGCGGTCGGTCACCTTGATGGCGGTCTGGTCGTCGATCGCATACGCCGGGCCTCCGATGTCGGCGGCCCAGCGCTCCGCCTTGGCCAGGGTGTTCTCCGGGAAGACGTCAAGGTGTGCGGGAAGATCGAAAAGTCGACGATCCCGAGGGCGCCGTCGTCGGGCGCGGACTGCCACTCGACGAAGTCGGCGCGCGCAGATTGGCCGGCGCATCGCCGCTGCGACGGTCTTGCGAGAGATGATCTCCCCGCCCTCGCGTGGGTCGGGACCGATGGCAAATGGATGGCAATGATCAAGGGCCCCGGCGCCGTAGCGCTGGAGCCCTTGAATCTTCGGACTTACGTTGTAGCGGGGGCAGGATTTGAACCTGCGACCTCTGGGTTATGAGCCCAGCGAGCTACCGAGCTGCTCCACCCCGCGTCGGTGTCACCACCATACCTGGCTCGCGGACACGACTCCAAACTCACCCCCACACCTCGCCCGCCGTCTCGACGATGAGGGACAGCTTCGCGACCTGCTCGTCCCGGGTGAGGTCGTTGCCGTCGACCGTGGAGGAGAATCCGCACTGCGGTGAGAGGCAGAGCTGCTCGAGCGGCACGTAGCGGGCCGCTTCGTCGATGCGCCGCTTGAGATCGTCCTTCGATTCCAGGACCGGTGACTTGGTGGTGACGAGGCCGAGCACGACGAGCTTGTTCTCGGGCACGTAGCGCAGTGGTGCGAACGTGCCCGACCGGGCGTCGTCGTACTCGAGAAAGAAGCCGTCGACGTCGAGCTGCCCGAACAGCGCCTCGGCGACGAAGTCGTAGCCACCCTCCGCGGCCCAGGACGAGCGAAAGTTGCCGCGGCACATGTGGGTGGTCACGGTGAGCCCGTCGGGACGATCGGTGAGCGCGGCGTTGATCTGCCGGATGTACCGCTCGTGCTGGTGCTCGGCGTCACGGCCCTGGGCGGCGATCTCCGCGCGCTGCGCCGGGTCGTTGAGGTAGGCGAGGCTGGTGTCGTCCAGCTGCAAGTAGGTGCAGCCGAGCGCGGCCAGCTCGCGGACCTCGTCGGCGTACGCCGCCGAAAGGTCCGTCCAGAATTCCTCCTCATCGGGATAGACGGCCGGATCGAGCGCAGCGGCCCCGCCGCGGTAGTGCACCATGCTCGGCGATGGAATGGTCAGTTTCGGCGTCGCCGCCGTGACGGTGGACTGCAGGAACCGGAAGGCGTCGCCGAAGATCGGACCGTCGATCCCGACTCTGCCGTCGACCTTGAGCGCCGCGGACGTGAAGTCGAGATCGCCATCCGCATTGCGGAAGTGAACCTTGATCGAGTCGGTCGTGCGGGAGACTCCGCGCAGCGAGTAGATGAAGTCCATGTGCCACGACGTGCGGCGGAACTCGCCGTCGGTGGCGCTCTGGAGGCCGATCTCCTCCTGCATCCGGACGACGTCGCGGATCGCCTCGTCCTCCGCCGCCTGCAGACCTTCGTCGTCGAGCGCGCCGTCTCGGTGCCGTGCCCGGGCGCCGAGCAGCGCCTGCGGCCGGAGCAGGCTGCCGACGTGGTCGGCCCGGAACGGCGGGATGCTCCGCTGGCTCATCGCTCGTGTCTCCTCACCGGTAGGGCCAGTCGATCGGGTCGGGCAGTCCGGTGTAGTTCTGGGCCAGCGACGTGTCGGAGCCCGGGCCCACGATGCCGACCTGCGTCCGCACGATCCCTACTGCCCGGCCGCGCGCCGTTCGTAGGCCACGCGCTCGGGGGAGTGCACGGCGTCGGCGATCAGCCGGTCGGCCTTCGTGACCCGCAGGAACCAGTCCTGGCCCTTGCGCGGCACGAGGGCCATCGTCCGGTTCATGGGGCCGAGGCTGCGCGGGACGAACACCTCGAGCCGCGGCTTCTTCAGCGCGGCGACGATCGCGTCGGCCACCTGTTCGGGGGTCGAGGTCTTGATCATCCAGTGATCCTTGACGCCGTCGGTGAGTTCGGTGCGGACGATGGCCGGCATCACGCAGGAGACGTCGACACCGCTGCCGTACAGCTCCTGGTGCAGCGCGTCGGAGAGTCCGACGACCCCGAACTTGGTCGAGCAGTACGTGACGACTCCGGGGAAGCCGCCCTTGCCGGCGGCCGACGCCACGTTGACGATGTGCCCTGCGCCGCGCGGCCGCATCCGCTGCACGGCCAGCTGGGTGCCGATGATGACGGCGTGCAGGTTCAGGTCGATCTGCCGGGCGATGGACGCGCCGGTCTCCTCCTCGAAGTTGGCGACCGGCATGATGCCCGCATTGTTGATCAGGACGTCGATCGGCCCCAGCTCGTCCTCGACCTGGTCGAGGAACGAGGCGAATCCGGCGTGATCGGTGACGTCGAGCTTGCGGCCCATCGCCTTGCCGCCGAGTTCGGTGGCTACCGCGGCGGCGAGGTCGCCGTCCAGGTCTCCGATGGCAAGCGTTGCCCCCTCGCGCGCGAGCGCACGTGCTGTCGCGGCGCCGATGCCGCGCGCGGCACCGGTGATGACGATGAGCTTGCCGGTCAGGTCGCGGGGCGTGCGGGCCATGGGCGTCCTCTTTTGTCGGGGTCCCGTCTGTCGGGCTCGGGCGAATGTGGCCGGGTGGTCATATGCAGTCTGCCCCTCGCCGCCGCCGAACGCAGCCCCGAGTTCGACGGCGAGCGAGCGGCTCTTCCCCGCAGCTGACCGGTTGCGGCCGGTCCATCCGGTCAGCTCCGGGGAAATGGGTAGTGCCCGCGCGGATGCGGCGGAAAAGGCACGCTCTTACCGCAGATGCGGCCCCGCCAGCTAACATCAGCCGCATGCCGAGTTACCGAATTCGCGAGGCAGCGGACCTGCTCGGGGTGAGCGACGACTCGCTCCGTCGGTGGGCCGACGGCGGCCGAGTAGTCACCACCGTCGACGACGCAGGGCGCCAGGTCGTCGACGGAGCCGAGCTCGCCCGTTTCGCCGAGCAGAACGCCGGTCCGGTCCCGGCGGCCGGAGCCGTGCGGCGCGAATCCGCGCGCAACCGCTTCGTCGGACTGGTGACGCGAGTCGTCCGCGACAAGGTCATGGCCCAGGTCGAGATGCAGTGCGGCCCCTACCGCGTCGTCTCCCTGATGAGTCGCGAGGCCGCCGACGAACTCGGCCTCGAGCCAGGGGTCAGCGCCATCGCCGCGGTCAAGTCCACCAACGTCGTCGTCGAGGTGTCCGGCGCATGAGGCGACTCCCGGCCCTCCTCGCCCTCCTCACCCTCGTCGCCGGCTGCTCATCGTCCGGGACCGAGACCGGCGGCAACCGAAGCGGGGACGCGGCATCCTCCGGCCAGCTGCGGATCTACGCCGCCTCCTCGCTGACCGAGGCGTTCGATGCCCTGAAGCGCACGTTCCTGGTCGCGCATCCGGGCGCGAAGGTCACCATCACCTACGGCGCGAGCTCCGATCTCGCGACCCAGATCTCGCAGGGCGCGCCGGCCGACGTCTTCGCGTCCGCGGCGGAGAAGAACATGACCTCGCTCGGCGGCGCCGCCCTGCATCCCACCGACTTCGCGTCGAACACGCTCGCCATCGCCGTGCCGCCCGGCAATCCGGCCAAGATCACCTCGGTCAAGGACCTGGCGAAGGGCGGCGTCAAGGTCGCCGTCTGCGACCCCGCCGTGCCCTGCGGGGTTGTCGCGACGAAGGTGTTCGCCAACACCGGGATCAACGTGCAGCCGACGGCCAGCGAGCCCGACGTGAAGTCCGCCCTGGCCGCCGTCGAGTCAGGGGAGGTGGATGCCGGGCTGGTCTATGTCACCGACGTCCTTGCCGCCGACGGCAAGGTGAAGAGCATCCCGATCCCGGCCGCGGTGAACGCCAGCACGACGTATCCGATCGCCGCACTCAAGGACGCGCGAAACGCCGTCCTGGCCAAGGCCTTCGTCGATCAGGTCCTGTCCGCCGCCGGGCAGAAGGTACTGGCCGCCGCCGGATTCGGCCCGCGATGACCGCCGCGTCGGCGCGTGCCCGACGCAGCGGCGGGCTGGGCACACCGGCTCTGGTCGTGCCGCCGGCGCTGATCGGCATCATCTTCCTGTTGCTCCCGACGCTCGCGATGATCGTCCGCATTCCCTGGAGCGGGCTCGGGCGCATCTACCGTGACGAGCACGTCTGGACGGCACTGCGCCTGTCCCTCGAGTCGTCCCTCGAGGCGACCGCCGCGTCCGTGGTGTTCGGCGTGCCGCTCGCCTGGGTCCTGGCGCGCGTGCGGGTGTGGGGCATGGGGATCATTCGGGCGATCGTGACGATTCCGCTCGTGCTGCCACCGGTGATCGGTGGCGTCGCGCTCTTCGACGCGTTCGGGCGCAACGGGACGCTCGGCGATCCGATCCACTCGGTGCTCGGGCAGGACCTGCCGTTCAGCTTCCCGGGGATTGTCGTCGCGGAGACGTTCGTCGCGATGCCGTTCCTCGTCGTCACTGTCGAAGGCGCCTTCCGGATCGCCGACCGCGGCGTCGAGGAGGCCGCGGCCACCCTCGGCGCGTCCCGCAGCCGCATCTTCATCCGGGTGACGCTCCCGCTCGTGCTGCCCGCCGTTCTACTCGGCTCGGTGCTCTGCTGGGCGCGGGCGCTGGGCGAGTTCGGCGCGACGCTGCTCTTCGGCGGCAACGTCCAGGGTGTCACGCAGACGCTGCCGACGTTGGTGCTCACCGTC
This sequence comes from Pseudonocardiales bacterium, assembly GCA_032160745.1. GTDB lineage: Bacteria > Actinomycetota > Actinomycetes > Mycobacteriales > Jatrophihabitantaceae > Jatrophihabitans. The sequence continues at coordinate 16,141 of JAVHVD010000272.1, read as the reverse complement.
TTCCAGCACAACCCGGCAGACGCGCCCGCGCTGGCGCTGCCGCTGATGGTGGTCGCGTTGGTCGTGATCGGTGCGCTGCGCGACAAGTGGATGCGGCCGGTGGCCTCGTGACGCTGTCGGTGGCCGGCACGGTCCGCCGGGGCGAATTCCTGCTCGACATCGCGCTCGAGGCCGCGCCCGGGGAGGTGCTTGCCGTTCTCGGCCCGAACGGTGCCGGAAAGTCGACGCTGCTGCGCCTCGTCGCCGGTCTGCTCGCGCTGGACTCGGGCCGCGTCCAACTGAGCGGCGCTCTGCTCGACGACGGCGCGGCGGGCGTGTTCGTCGCACCGCAGGAGCGTCGACTCGGCGTCGTCTTCCAGGACCACCGGCTCTTCCCGCACCTGCGGGTGCTCGACAACGTTGCCTTCGGCCCGCGGTCCCGGGGCGTGTCCAAGGCGGCGGCCCGGGACGCGGCGCGCGAATGGCTGGAGCGATTGGGGCTGACGGGGCTCGCGGGTCGTTATCCCCGGCAACTGTCCGGCGGCCAGGCGCAGCGGGTCGCGCTGGCGCGCGCGCTGGCCTGCCGTCCGGCTGCGCTGCTGCTCGACGAGCCGCTCGCCGCGCTCGATGTGCAGACGCGCGCCGAGGTGCAGGGCGAACTGCGCGAGCATCTCGGTGCCTTCGCCGGCCCGACGGTGCTCGTCACCCACGACCCGATCGAGGCCCTGCTGCTGGCCCGGCGGATCGTCGTGCTCGAAGCGGGCCGGGTGGTGCAGAGCGGTTCCCCCGCGGAGATCACCTCGCGTCCGCTGACGCCCTACGTCGCCCGGCTGGTCGGCATGAACCTCTACGTCGGAGACGCCGTCGGGGACGTGGTGACCGTCGAGGGCGGCGGAACGATGGTCGCGGCCGACGCACCCACCGGACACGTGCTGACTGCGGTGCGGCCATCCGCCATCACGATGCACACCTCCCCTCCGCATGGGTCCAGCGCGCGCAACGTCTGGGCGGCGTCGATCACGTCGCTGGCCCCGCTCGGCGATCGGATCCGGGTGAGTACGGCCGGCCAACTCGATGCGACGGTGGACGTCACGGCGGCGGCGGTGGCCGAGCTCGAACTCGCTCCGGGCCGGCAGGTGTGGCTCTCGGCAAAGGCCACCGATGTGAGTGCCTACCCGGCGCCGTGACGTCTGGCAGGCTGGATGGGTGCCCGCGTCCGTCACCGTCCGCTACTGGGCCGGAGCGCAGCGCGCCGCCGGGATCGAGCAGGAGACCCTGTCCGCATCGACGGTCGGCGAACTGCGGGCGGCGCTGCGGCAACGGCCAGGTCTTGACCGGGTCGCGGCGGTTGCGTCCTTCCTCGTCGACGGTCAGCAGTCCGGCGAGAATGCTCAGCTGCACGACGGCGCGGAGGTCGACGTCCTACCGCCCTTCGCGGGCGGCTGACCGGTCAGGACGGGTCGGTCAGCGCGCGGAACCACCGGCGGCGCCGTCGCTGGGCCAACTGCTGACCGGCTGGGAGAGGCACCGGCGCAAGCGCCGCCCGAGCCTCGCGCCATTGCTGTAGCGCGGCTTCGACGTTCACCTTCTTGACCCGTAGCGGCGGCCCGGTCTGCGGCCGCGCGTACTCGCGGTCGATGCGCGTGTTGAGCTCCTCGACGAGGTGGCGCGCTCGCGACTCCGACGGCACGCGGGCCAGCCGTTCAGCCAGCTCCTCCACCTCTTTGGCCAGCGCGAGGGCCGGCGGCAGCACATCGGCGACGTCCACGTTCTCCCGGCGGAGATAGCCGGCGACCCAGTCGAGCTCCTGCTGCGGACGGTCGAGATCGGGGATGGGCTTGCCGCGGCCGGGCAGGTTCTCGAACGCCCCCTGCGCCTCCGCCAGGCGAATCTGCTGGTCGACCCAGCCCGGGAACGTCATGTTCGGCGGCTTGCGTTTTGTCATTGCGACCCATCCACCTCCGCCCTCAATTCTGCCGGATCGTGCGCAGGACGTAGCACACCGGACGACTGGGCGAAACGGCTGGGAAACGAAACGTCGAGACCGTGGACGGGACGCATTCGCGAGAGAGGTGGGGCACGATGGCTGAGCAGCAGTACGTGACCAACGACGCGTGGGTCCGCGCGGTGGGGCGACCTGATGCGATCGACGATGTCGCCGACCAATTCGAGCGTCCGGTCGCCGCCGGCATGGAGTCCTTCTGGTCGCGCGAGCAGTCCAGCTGGTCGACCGGCTCGCGCGGGTGGCGATCGCGGCAGTGGATGCACCTGCGACCGATGGAGCGCCGCGCCGGCTGACCGCACGTTCACCCGAGCGCGGCACACTGCAGGGGTGAGCGAATCCGAGGACCGCGACACCGCACGACTGTCCGCACAATCGCTCGCCGCCGGTGACCCGACCGGCTGGTTCGAGCGGCTCTATGCCGAGGCCGAGCACGGCGGTGCGTTCGTGCCATGGGACCGCGGTAGCCCGAACGCCATGCTCGTCGAGTGGGCCGCCGGGCTGACCGGCGAGGGGCGCCGCGCGATCGTCGTGGGCTGCGGGCTCGGCCGGGACTCGGAGTTCGTCGCCTCGCTCGGCTTCGAGACCACCGCCTTCGACGTGTCGCCCACCGCCATCGAGACCGCCCGAGCCCGGCACCCCGAGTCACCGGTGCACTATGCCGTCGCCGATCTCCTCTCGCTGCCGGCGGAGTGGCGGGGCGGCTTCGATCTCGTGGTCGAGAGTCACAATGTCCAGTCGCTCCCGCCGCCGCTGCACGCCGAGGCCAGCGCCGCGGTGGCGTCGCTCGTCGTCGCCGGTGGGACGCTGCTCGTCCTCGCGGCGGCCGGCAAGGTGAAGAGCGACGACGAAGACCGCGAGAGCGCCGAGGCGACGGCCGACGGGCCGCCGTGGCCGCTCACTCGCCCGGAGATCGACGCGTTCGCCGTCGACGGCGTTTCACTGGTATCGGCCGACGAGGTGCTCGGCGACGTCCCTCGCTGGCGCGCGGTGTTGCGCCGATGACCGTGCGGCTGACCGCGGTCGTCAGCGGACGGGTGCAGGGCGTGGGCTTCCGCGACTGGGTGCGGCGGCAGGCGACCGCCCTGAGGTTGACCGGAACGGCGACCAACCTGCCGGACGGACGGGTTGAGGTCGTCGCCCAAGGCGCGCGGGCAGCCTGCGACCAGCTGCTGGCCGTGCTGTCCGGTGACGGCGCGCCCGGATACGTGGCCGACGTGCAGGCGTCCTGGTCGGACGAGGCGGGGCAGCTGGTCGGCTTCCGGATGCGCTAGGCCGGCGGGCCGCGGTATCAGCCGCCGACAGTGGGCCCGGCGCGCTCGATCGCGAACCGCACGATGACCCGCTGGTCGCGCACCATCGCGGCCCGGTAGTCGTCCCAGTCCGGGTGCTCGCCGCTGATGCTGCGGTAGTAGTCGACGAGCAGTTCCATGGCTTCCGGTAGGGCGATGATCTCGGCCGTGCCCTCGGCCTGTACGAACTCGCCGTAGAACCGGTCGGTGAAGGCGGTGATCGCCACGCGCGGATCGCGGCGCAGGTGCTTGACCTTCATCGCGGTCTCGCGGGTGCTGACGGTGACCCGGCCGGCACTATCGACGCCGACCGTGATGGGGGAGAGCGCCGGGCGCCCGTCCTTGCGGAACGTGGCCATGACGGCGTGATGATTGGTGCGGAGGAACTCCTGCGCGGCGGCGACGTCCATCAGTGGCTCAGAACCGCGGCGCGTCGAGGCCGAGGCGACGCTGCTCGATGATCAGGCACCGGTTCTCGACGTACAGCAGGCCGGCGTCCTCGGCGATCCGGCGTGCCTCGTCGGAGGCGATGTGCAGCTGCAGCCACAGCGCGCTGGCGCCGACCGCGACCGCCTGCCGGGCGATGTCCGGCGTCTGGTCCGACGGGCGGAAGACGTCCACCAGGCCCGGCTTGGGAGCGTCCGCGAGCGTCTTGTACGCCGTCTCGCCGAGGATCGTCCCGCCGCGTAGGTTCACCGGCACGATGTGCCAGCCGTGCGCCCGCATGTGCTCGGGAACGTAGTGCGCGGGCTTGTCGGGCGCGTTGCTCGCGCCGACCACGGTAATCGTGTCGTAGCTACGAAGGATCTTGTCGACCGTCGCGTCGGTGTCCATGACCTCCACAGTACGGTCGAGGGCGTGACGGGACCCGGGACCCTCGATTGGACGGCCGCCGCTGACCACCTCGTCGCTCCGCCGGTGGCCGCGGCGCTCGCGGCGTGGGGGCCCAGCGACGTTCTGGTCGCGCCGATAGACCCCTCTCTTGCCGACACAGCGGCCTTCTGCGAGCAGTACGACGTCCTCATGGAGGACTCCGCCAACTGCGTGGTGATCGCCGGGCGCCGGGGCGACGTCACCCGCTACGCCGCGTGCGTCGTCCTCGCCACCACACGGGCGGACGTCAACGGCGTCGTGCGCAAGCGGCTGGACGCCCGCAAGGCCTCGTTCGCGCCGATGGAGGACGCAGTGACGCTGACCGGTATGGAGTTCGGCGGGATCACGCCGATCGGCCTGCCCGCTCCGTGGCCGATCCTGATCGACCGCGCCGTGCTCGACCGCGGCGTGGTCGTGATCGGCAGTGGGCTGCGGCGCTCGAAGATCGCCCTGCCGTCGGCCGCGCTCGCCGAGCTGCCCGGCGCGGAGGTCGTCGACGGTTTGGCGTCCTGACGTGCGTGCGCTGGTCGTCGACGCGTTCGGCACGCCGCCCGCCGTGCGCGAGGTGCCCGAGCCGAGCTGTCCGCCGGACGGCGTGGTCATCGAGGTCCGCGCCACCGGCCTGTGCCGCAGCGACTGGCACGGCTGGGCCGGCCACGATCCGGACATCCGGCTGCCGCACGTCCCCGGCCACGAGTTCGCCGGCGTGGTGACCGAGATCGGTGCGAAGGTCGGGACCGTGTCGGTCGGGCAGCGGGTGACCACTCCCTTCGTCTGCGCGTGCGGAGTGTGCGCAACCTGCCGCGCCGGTGCCCCGCAGGTCTGCGAGGACCAGTTCCAGCCCGGTTTCACCGCGTGGGGCTCGTTCGCCGAACGCGTCGCCATCCCGCGCGCGGACTTCAATGTGGTGCCGCTGCCCGACGAGCTCGACTTCGTCATGGCGGCCGGGTTGGGTTGCCGGTTCGCGACCGCCTACCGGGCCGTCATCGCTCATGGCCGGGCCGGTGCGGATGACTGGGTGGCCGTGTTCGGCTGCGGGGGCGTCGGTCTGGCGGCCACGATGATCGCGGCCGCGCGGGGAGCGCGGGTGATCGCCGTCGACATCTCCCGGGCGGCGCTCGACCTGGCCGCACAATTCGGCGCGCAGGAACTTGTCGATTCATCGCGAGCCGACGCCGTCGAGCGGATTCGCGCCGTCACCGACGGAGGGGCGCACGTAGCGATCGACGCCCTTGGAAGCGCGTCGACGTGCCAGGCGTCGATCGCGTCGCTGCGGCGGCGCGGCCGGCACGTCCAGGTCGGGCTGATGCTCGGTCCCGACGCTGGGGCCGGTGTCCCGATGGACCGGGTGATCGCCCACGAGCTGGAGATCTACGGCAGCCACGGCATGGCCGCGGCGGACTACCCGGCGATGCTCGATGAGATCGCGTCCGGTCGACTGCAGCCGGGCTCGCTCGTCACGGGACGGATCGGGCTGGAGGACCTCGCCGGCCCGGACGGCGCGCTCGCCACGATGGGCGACGCCCCGCCGACCGGCACGCTCGTCGTCATTCCCTAGCGGACGAGACCAGCCGGCAGCGGCAGCTCGTCGCCCAGGACGGCGCCGCTGAGGGGAGCGTGAACTCCTGAGCCGCAACGCGGCTCGTGTCACCTGGTTGCGGGTCAGGCCGGGGGGCGTAGGGGAGCAGGCAGATAGACGGCGCCGCGGCCGCGGTTCGCGGCCAGGTCACCGGGGTTCTGCATCGCACACTTCTTCAGCGACAGGCAGCCGCAGCCGATGCAGGAGTCGAGCCCGTCGCGCAGCCGCTCGAGCGCCGCGATCTGGTTGTCGAGACGGGTGCGCCACGTGCGTGACAGCCTCGCCCAGTCGGCCCGGGTCGGCGTCCGACGCTCGGGCAGCGTCGCCAGCGCGGCCGCCACCTCGTCCAAGCTCAGCCCGACGTTGCGCGCCGCGCGGATGAAGGCCAGGCGCCGCAGCACATTGCGCTCGTAACGCCGCTGGTTGCCCGCTGTCCGGGTGGCATGGATGAGCCCTTCGCGCTCGTAGAAGCGGAGCGCGGACGGCGCAAAGCCGCTGCGATCGGCGACCTCACTGACGGCGAGCAAGTCGGTCGTGCGCAATTGTCGTTTCCCCTTGACTTGAAGTTAACTTCAACTACAAGCATGTCCCCCATGACCCAGACAACGCAACCAACAGCATTGATCACCGGCGCGTCCAAGGGCCTCGGACGAGCCCTCGCTCGTGCGTTGTCCGACCGTGGGTGGCGTCTGGTTCTGGACGCCCGCAGCTCCGCGGCGCTCAGTGCGATCGCCGCGGAACTGCCGGCCGCTGTGGCGATCCGAGGGGACGTCGGCGACCCAGCCCATCGCGAAGCGCTCGCCGCGGCCGTGCGGACGGGCGGACGGCTCGACCTGCTGGTGAACAACGCCAGCGACCTCGGTCCCAGCCCGCTGCCACCTCTCGGCCGCTACCCGCTCGACGCGCTGCGCACGGTGTACGAGACGGACGTGCTCGCCCCGATCGGTCTCATTCAGCTCCTCCTGCAGCAGTTGCGCGCATCGGACGGCGTCGTGCTGAACGTCAGCTCCGACGCGGCGGTCGAGCCCTACGCCGGGTGGGGCGGGTACGGGTCGGCCAAGGCCGCGCTCGACCACGCCAGCGCGGTGCTGGCCGTCGAGGAGCCCGACCTGCGCGTCTACGCCGTCGACCCCGGCGACATGCGGACCGACATGCACCAGGCCGCCTTCCCGGGTGAGGACATCACTGATCGTCCTGAGCCCGAGACCGTCGTTCCAGCCTTGCTGCGGCTGCTGGACGCGCGTCCCGCGTCGGGCCGCTATCGCGCCGCCGAGTGGGCGGCCACGGCGGTCTCGCCATGAAGAGCTTCGAACTGCCAGGGGGGCTGGAGGCGCCCGGGCCGCCGACCGTCCGCGACGGCGTCCGCCTTCTCGTTGCGTCCGCGGGTGGGATGGAGCACGCCCGGTTCGCCCAGCTCGGCGACTTCCTGTCGCCCGGCGACCTGGTCGTGATCAACACGTCGCGCACGCTGGCCGCCGCGGTCGACGGCGTCCGTCCGGACGGCCGAGCCGTCACCGTCCACTTCGCCACCGCCCTGGACCACGGCGCGTGGGTGGTCGAGGTCCGACCGGTCGGCGACGCCACCGGGCCGGTGGAGGACACGTGCCCCGGTGAGGTGCTCGAGCTGCCCGACGGCGTGCGGCTCGTGCTCATCGCGCCCTACCCGACCGGGCAGCGCCGGCTCTGGGAGGCCGGCGTCGGCGTCGAGGGCGGGGTGCCCGCGTACCTCGCGCGGCACGGCCGGCCGATCCGCTACTCCTACGTCCCCGAACCGGTGCCGCTGACGGAGTACCAGACCGTCTTCGCCCGCGAGCCGGGCAGTGCCGAGATGCCCAGCGCCGGGCGTCCGTTCACGACCGAGCTGGTCACCGAGCTCGCCACCCGTGGCATCGGCATCGCCCCGATCACCCTGCACACCGGAGTGTCATCGCAGGAGGCCGGCGAACCGCCGCAGCCCGAGCGGTACCGCGTCCCCGAGACGACGGCCCGGGCGGCGAACATGACTCGCGCCTGGGGCGGACGGGTGATCGCCGTCGGTACGACGGTGACCCGTGCTCTCGAGTCCGCGGCCGACGGCCACGGGATCGTCCGCGAACGCAGCGGGTGGACCGATCTCGTGCTCGGCCCGGAGCGTCCGGTCGCGGTGGTCGGCGGGCTGATCACCGGATGGCACGCGCCCGGAGCATCGCACCTCAACCTGCTGGAGGCGGTCGCCGGGCCGGAGTTGGTCGAGCGGGCCTACGCGGAGGCGCTGCGCGCGCGCTATCTCTGGCACGAGTTCGGCGACAGCTGCCTGCTCCTGCCGTGATGGCTACGGACGGAGCGCGGCCAGCAGGTCGTCGTGCAGCAGCCCGTTGCTCGCGGCGGCGGAGCCCTGCTGCACGCCGTCGACGCCGTCCAGCCCGGTGAACCGCCCGCCGGCCTCGGTGACGATCGGCGCCAGCGCGGCCATGTCCCACAGCGACAACTCGGGCTCGGTGGCCAGATCCACGGCACCCTCGGCCAGCAGCATGTAGGACCAGAAGTCGCCGAAGGCCCGCGTGCGCCACACCCGATCGGTCAGCGCCACGAACGCCTCGCGCAGCCCGAGTTCGGCCCATCCGGACAGCGACGAGTACGACAGGCTCGCGTCGGCGAGCGTCGACACGCGAGAGACGTTCAACCGCCGCGGTGCCGACCCGTTGGCGGCCGTCCATGCGCCGGCGCCGGACGCCGCCCACCACCGACGGCCGAGCGCGGGCGCAGACACGACGCCGACGACCGGCTCGTCGACGTCCACCAAGGCGATGAGCGTCGCCCACACCGGTACCCCGCGGACGAAGTTCTTCGTGCCGTCGATCGGGTCGATCACCCACCGTCGCGGGCCCGAGCCGGCGGCACCGAACTCCTCGCCGGACACGGCGTCCGCGGGCCGCTCGACGGACAGGACCTCGCGCACCGCCCGCTCGACGGCGGTGTCGGCGTCACTGACCGGGGTGAGGTCTGGCTTCGACTCAACGACGAGGTCGGCGGCGCCGAAGCGGCGCGTCGTGATCGCATCGGCGGCGTCGGCGATTCGGTGAGCGAGGTCGAGATCGGCGGCATAGTCCGGCACGTCGGCAGGCTACCGTCGTGGCGTGTCCGAGCCGCTCACGACCGCCGAGATCGAGAAGGTGCTGCGCTCCTATCTGCGCGACGGCCGCCTCGTCGCGATGCCCCGCGGCGGGCGGAAGCGGCAGATCGTGCTCGAGCACGTGGTCCAGCGGTTCGAGCCGGGGCGGAAGTATCCCGAGGACGACGTCAACGTGATCCTGCGCGACGTCGGAGAGGACGTCGCTGCGCTGCGCCGCCATCTCGTCGACGCCGGACTGCTCGACCGAGCGGGCGGCGAGTACTGGCGCATCGGCGGTCCGGTCGATGTCTGACCGAGGCGGTGTGCCGCCGTTCCACGTCATGCGGGTGATCGACGCGGTGGTCGCCCGCCGCCAGGCCGGTCGCTTCGTCATCGACCTGTCCGCCGGGCAGCCATCCACCGCGGCGCCGTCCGCGGTACGCGCCGCCGCGCAGCGTGCGATCGACACCGACCGCATCGGCTACACCAACGCGCTCGGCATCCCGCCCCTGCGCGACGCGATCGCCCGGCACTACCGCGAGCGCGTGGGCATCGACGTCGACCCGGCCAACGTCGCAGTCACCACTGGTTCGTCCGGCGGTTTCCTCTACTCCTTCCTGTCGGCGTTCGACGCCGGCGACACGGTGGTGATGGCGCGACCGGGCTACCCGGCCTACCGCAACATGCTCACCGCGCTGGGTTGCCGCGTGCTCGAGCTGCCGTGCGGCGCGCAGACGCGGTTCCAGCCGACGACCGCGCAGCTGGACGCACTGGACGAGCCGGTCGCCGGCCTGATCGTGGCCAGCCCGGCCAATCCCACCGGGACGATGGTCATGCCCGAGGAGCTCGCCGCGCTCGTGGCCTGGTGCGATGCGCACGGCACCCGGCTCATCAGTGACGAGATCTATCACGGCATCACCTTCGGGACGCCGGCCACCAGCGCCTGGTCGTACGGCCGCAACTCGATCGTCGTCAACTCGTTCTCGAAGTACTTCTCGATGACGGGCTGGCGGATCGGCTGGCTGCTGGTGCCGGACGAGCTGCTCGACCCGATCGACCGGCTGGCCGGCAACTTCACGATCTGCCCGCCGGCGCTGTCGCAGCTGGCTGCGGTGGCCGCGTTCGATGCCTACGACGAGCTCGACGCGAACGTGGCCCGGTACGCCGACAACCGCCGGCGGGTGCTCGAGCAGCTGCCGTCCATCGGTCTCGATCGGCTGGCGCCGGCCGACGGCGCGTTCTACATCTATGCCGACGTGTCGCGCTGGACGAACGACGCGTTGTCGTTCTCGGCGCGGCTGCTGGACGAGGCCGGGGTGGCCGTCGCGCCCGGCGTCGACTTCGATCCGGTCGAGGGTGGGCACTTCATCCGGATGTGCTTCGCCGGTGACGGGGACGAGATCGAGCAGGCCATCGCCATCATGGGCGACTGGCTGGCCCGTCAGGGCTGAGCCGGGTCGGACGGGTCAGGCCCGGCGCGCGGGCATTACCCGCCGCCTGCGCTCGAGTTGTGGGCTCCGGTCGCGGTGGTTAGCGTCCGGACCACTCGACGAGAGGCTCCCCGGTGTCGCGACGCGCGTTGCTCCCTGCCCTGCTCACCGCCGCCGTGCTGGTTCTCGGCACAGCCGTCCCAGGTAGTTCGGCGGCCGCAGCAGCGACCAAGTACCCCGTGCCCTACAACTTCATCCCGTTCGCGATCACCGGCGGGCTCAACCTGCACGAGGCGGCACCGGGCGCGAACGACTGGACCTGCCAACCGTCGGCGGCACACCCCAACCCCGTCGTCCTCGCGCACGGCCTGTTCGGCAATGCCAACACCAACTGGCAGACGTACGCGCCGCTGCTCGCCAACGAGGGCTACTGCGTCTACGCGCTGACCTACGGCGTGCTGCCGAACGCGCCGTTCCCGCTCACCCTGTTCGGCGGCCTGACCACGATCGAGAGCAGCGCGGCGGAGGTCGCGGCGTTCGTCGACCGGGTGCTCGCGGCATCCCACGCGTCCAAGGTGGACATCGTCGGCCACTCCGAGGGCACGGTCGTCCCTGACTATTACGCCAAGTTCCTCGGCGGCGCTGCGAAGATCGACAAGTACGTGTCATTGGCTCCGCTCTGGCACGGGACGGACCCGCTCGGGCTCCCGGCGCTGTCCGGACGGGGCGTGCCGGCCGGTGCGTCGTCGGCGGCCGCGGGCGGCTCGTTCGGCGAGATGAGCCCGGGCTCGCCGTTCCTCGCCATGCTGCGCTCGGGCGGGACACCCGCCGTCGCCGGCATCACCTACACCAACATCGTCACCAGGTACGACGAACTCGTGTCGCCCTACACCAGCGGCATCGAGCCGGGCATGACGAACATCGTCGTGCAGAACCAGTGCCCGCTCGATCTCACCGAGCACTTCGAGATCGCCGCTGACCCGGTGGCCGCGGCCGACGTGCTCAACGCGCTCGATCCCGCGCACCCGCGACCGGTGCCGTGCCGGCTGGTGCTGCCGTTCGTCGGGCCGCTGTTCGGCTGATCGTCGGCTTGCCGGTCACCGCTCGTGCACGGCGCCGAGCACTGGCTTGAGGTCGACGATCGGCGTGCCGTCGATGGCCTCCAGACCGCTGACCCGCAACTGCCCGCCGTCCATCGCGAGCACCCGGACCCGGTGGAGGCCGATCGGGTTCGGCCGGTCGGGCGACCGGGTGGTGAACACGCCCTGCGCCGGGCGGTCGCGGTCACCACGCGGGTGGACGGAGAGCGCCGTGCGGTCGGCCTCGTGCAGCCAGGTCAGGACGACGAGTTCGTCGCCGACCGCCAGTCCGGCGAGTCCGGGCTGCGCCTCCGGGTCCAGCACGAGCGAGGCCTCGGGTGCACCCTCGTCGCCCTGGCGCGGTGCGTTGGCACGCGACGTCAGCTCGCTCGACACCCGCCCGATGGGACGGAGCTCGAACACCGTCACCGCGGCGGGCCGTCCGGGGCGGCCACCGACTCGAGGATCTCGACGTCGTCGCCGACGGAGATGGTGACGCCCGGGTTGTCCGGCACTAGCTGCATGCCGAACCACGTGCCGCCGTCCCACTTTCGATACCTCGACAGGGTGGCGATCGGCTCCTTGCCGCGGGCGGCGGATTCCGGGTCCGTCATCGTGATCGCGCAGCGGTCGCAGCCCTTCACGGCGCGGAACAGCGCTTCACCGATGCGGACCCGGCGCCACCCGTCCTCCTCCCACGCGGTGCTGCCGTCGAGCACGAGGTTGGGACGGAATCGGATCATCGGCAGCGGGCCCTCGTCGGCTCGGGGCCCCTCCGCGATCCAGTCGTTCAGCGCGGCGAGCGAGGCGGTGGTGGCGAGGAGTAGCGGGTAGGCGTCGGCGAAGGAGACGAAGTCGGTCGGCCGCGTGAACCGCGGATTCGGGTGCCGCCGCGTCGGGTCGTCGAGGTAGACGAGGCGCACCGGACGGCCGATGACCTTGGTGAACCACGCATGCGCCGCGGGCGCCGAGAGCGAGGCGACGACGTTGCTGTCCCAGACCGTCGTCGGCACGAGTTGGTCGGGCGTGGGCACGTCCACCGACAGGTCAGGCGCATCGGGGCTGGTCAGGTCGAGACCACCGTCCGGGCGCAGTGCCGGGCTGACGAGCAACATCCGGGGGTGTTCGCGCGCGGTGACGCACTCGTCGGCATCGTCGATGACCACCCACCTGCGATCACCGGCCAGGCCCCACGGCTCGACCGTGGCGTGGCGCAACGAGTGCCCGCGGCACGACTTCACCGGGAAACGGTTGATGCCCTGCAGCGTCATCGGCACCGTCCGAGCCTAATCGCCGCACAATGCGTTTCGGAGGAGGATGACGGGGTGTACGAGATCGCGCAGCAGGTCCGGGACTGGCTCGCCGAAGGGCGCGAGGTCGAAGTGGCGACCGTGATCGCCACTCGCGGATTCAGCTCGCGTGATCCGGGCGCGTCCGCTGCCTGGACGGCCGGGCAGGCACCGGTCGGACAGCTCGGCCAGGGGTTGTCACCCACCCAGGTCGCCGGCTCCGGGATCGTCGAGGTCACGATCTCCGAGGCGGACGCGGCCGCAGCCGGCCTGGCCTGCGGCGGCACGGCGACGCTGTTGGTGCGGTCGGCCGATGCGTACCCGGTCGAACTGTGGGACCGACTCGGGGCGCGCGAGCCGCTCTGCCTCGCCACCCCCGTCGCCGACGGTGCGGTCGGCGAGACGACGCTGTTCACGCCCGCGACGATCCGCGACGCGCACGGATACGCCGAGGCCGTGCCGCGCCTGTTCGGGCGTGGGACGACGACGGCCGCGGTCATCGAGGGCGACCCCGACACGGTGGCCGTTGCGTACTGGCCGGTGCCGACGCTCGTGGTCGTCGGGGACGGGTTGATCGCCGGCGCCCTCCGGGACGCGGCCACGCTGCTCGGCTGGTCGCTGCGGCTCGCGCCAGGTGTCCGGGAGGCCGTCTCCGTGGCCCGCGAACTGCACCGCAGTGACGCGTTCGTGGTGCTCAGCCACGACCGGGCGGTGGACGGTCCGGCGCTGGCGGCCGCGCTCGCCAGCGACGTCGGCTACGTCGGTGCGCTCGGCTCACGCCGGACCCAGGCCGCGCGGGGCGAATGGCTCACCGACCACGATGTGGCCGGCGACGATCAGCAACGGATCCACGGGCCGGCCGGCCTCGATATCGACGCGCACACGCCGGGCGAGATCGCTGTGTCGATCGTCGCCGAGATCCTGGCCGGTCGATCGTCGGCGAGCGGCGGCGCGTTGCGGGACCGGCCCGGGCCGGTGCACGTGGCCGGCGTGCACTCCCCACCGCCCCGGTACTGACCTCGTTGATCGACAGAGGTTTCTGGCCGCTGGGACGGCCACAACCCTCTGTTGATCACCTGACGTCGGCCGGTGGTCCTGACGTGTGCCGTTCGGGCACCTCGGTCCTCGATGATCAACAGAGGTTTCTGGCTGCTGGGACCGCCCCAAGCCTCTGTTGATCAACGCACCGGAGCGGGACCGACCCGGAGCGGGGCCGGCCGGCTCAGCGGCTGACGAGCAGTTGCCGGAACGCGGCCAGCCGGGCCGGCGTGGAGTGCCCCTCGGCCACCCACTGGTCCAGGTGACAGCCCACCTCGCCGGTCCCGTGCTCGCATCCGGGCAGGCACTGCACCGCGCCGTCCTCCAGGTCGGGAAACGCCCACAGAAGGTCCTCGGCAGTGACATGGGCCAGGCCGAACGATCGGACGCCCGGCGTGTCGATGACCCACCCCTCGTCGTCCGGAAGCCGCAGTGCCACAGCCGATGACGAGGTGTGCCGGCCCTTGCCGATCGCGCTGACGACCCCGGTGGCGCGGTCGGCCGTCGGGACCAGCGCGTTGATCAGCGTCGACTTGCCCACGCCGGAGTGCCCGACGAGCACCGTGATGTGTCCGGACAGATGCGAGCGCACTTCGTCCAGCGGACCGCCGCGGCGCGTGACGACGGCCGGAACGGAGAGCGCCTCGTACCGCTCGAGGACCGGCTCGGGCGACGCGAGGTCGGACTTGGTCAGGCACAGGATCGGCTCGATGCCGGCCGCGAGCGCCGCCACCAGGCAGCGGTCGATGAAGCCGTAGGAGGGGTCCGGATCGGCCAGCGCGGACACGATCAGCAACTGGTCGGCGTTGGCGACGATCACCCGCTCCTGCGGGTCGTTGTCATCGGCGGTGCGGCGCAGGACAGTGTCCCGATCGTCCACGCGCACGATGCGCGCGAGCGTGTCGTAGGTGCCGGACAGGTCCCCGACGACGCCGACCCGGTCGCCGATCACCATCGAGGTTCGGCCCAGCTCCCGCGCCTTCATCGCGGTGACCTCGACGCCGTTGATCATGACGCCGTACCGGCCGCGATCGACGGAGAAGACGGTTCCGGTCTCGGCGTCCTCGTGCGCCGGCCGCTGCTTCGACCTGGGCCGGGTGCCGCGAGGGTTGGCGCGGGAGCGGACGTCGTCCTCGTCCAGCTCCCGTCCGCCGCGCGCCAAGGTCAGCTGTCCAACAGCGCGGACCACATGCCCGGGAAGTCCGGCAGGGTCTTGGTCGTGCACTCGATGTCGTCGACGCGGACGCCATCGACCACCAGGCCGAGGACCGCGCCGGCCGTGGCCATCCGGTGGTCGGCGTAGGCGCGCCACTCGCCGCCGTGCAGCGGCCGCGGGGTGATCGTGAGTCCGTCGGCATGCTCGGTGACGTCCCCGCCGAGGCGGGACAGCTCGGTGCTCAGTGCGGCCAACCGATCGGTCTCGTGCCCGCGCAGATGGCCGATGCCGCGCAGCGCCGACGGTGAGTCGGCCAGCGCCGCGATCACGGCGAGGGTCGGCGCCAGCTCGCCGACCTCGTGCAGGTCTTCGTCCAGACCCGACACCGTGCCGGTGCCGGTCACCGTCAAGGCGCCGTCGTCGTAGGCGACATCGGCGCCCATGGCGGCCAGCAGCCGGGGGAGAGCGGCGCCGGCCTGCGTAGTGACCGCCGGCCAGTTCGGGACCCGGATCGTCCCGCCGGTGACCAGCGCCGCCGCGAGGAACGGTGCGGCGTTCGAGAGGTCGGGCTCGACCACCCGGTCGGCGGCGGCGACTCGCCCCGGAGCGACCCGCCACGCGCCGCGGGCCACCTCGTCGGCATCGACCCCCGCCTCGCGGAGCACGAACAGGGTCATGTCGATGTGCGGCTGCGACGGCACCTGCCCGCCACCGGTGTGCGCGACCTCGATGCCCTTGTCGTAGCGGGCGCCGGCGAGCAACAGCCCGGACACGAATTGCGAGGAGGCCGACGCGTCGATCTGTACCGCGCCCCCCGGTACGGAGCCGCGGCCGAGGACGGTGAACGGCATCCGGCCGCGGCCACCGTCGTCCACGTCGACGCCGGCCTGGCGCAGCCCGTCGATCAGCGTGGCCATCGGCCGGACCCGGGCGTACTCGTCGCCGTCGAAGATCACCGGGCCGTCGGCGAGGGCCGCGACGGGCGGGACGAACCGCATGACCGTTCCGGCGAGGCCGGTGTCGACAATTCCCCCGCGCAGCGCGCCGGGCGTGACGATCCAGTCGGCGCCGTCCTCGGTCACGCCCACCCCGAGGCCGCGCAGCGCGTCGGCCATCAGCACCGTGTCCCGGGCCTGCAGCGGAGCGACCAGTCGGGACGGCCCGTCGGCCAGCGCCGCCAGCAGCAGTAGCCGGTTCGTGAGCGACTTCGAGCCGGGCAGCGGCACGGTTGCGCGCACCGGTCCGTTCGCCCGAGGAGCTGCCCAGCTTTCCATGCCGACAGTGTGCCGCAGATCGTCCAGAGCAACATGGTCACTCACACGCGCTTCGCGGT
>JAVHVD010000271.1:0-12635 GCA_032160745.1 Pseudonocardiales bacterium | reverse complement strand
TCCTGCAGACGCTGCGCGCGGGCACCACCATCCTCGACGTCGCGGTGGCCGACACGAAAGCGGGCGGCGGCGCTCAGCTCTCTGGTGACAAGGCCTTCCAACTGCACGACACGTACGGCTTCCCGATAGACCTCACCCTCGAGATGGCCGCCGAGCAGGGGATCGCGGTCGACGAGACGGGCTTCCGCCGGCTGATGGCCGAGCAGCGGGCCCGGGCCAAGGCCGACGCCCAGGCCAAGAAGACCGCGCACGGCGACCTGTCGCTGTACCGATCTGCGCGGGATCAGGGTGCGGCCACCAACTTCACCGGCTACCTCGAGATCGCCCGCGAGGCGATCGTCACGTCGATCATCGGCGACCACGGGCTGCTGCCGGCGGCCGCCGAGGGTGACGACGTGGAGATCGTGCTCGATGCGACGCCGTTCTATGCCGAGGGCGGTGGCCAGCAGCCCGATTGGGGCCGGATCAGCGTCAACGCCAACGGCCGGGAGGCGGAGCTCGCCGTCGTCGATGTGCAGCAGCCCGTGCCCGGGCTGATCACCCACCGCGTCACCGTCCTGGCCGGAGAGGTGCGTCCTGGCGACGTCGTGCTCGCCCAGGTAGATCCCAATCGCCGGGCGTCGGTGTCGCGCAGCCACTCGGCGACGCACTTGCTGCACGCGGGGCTGCGCCGCGCGCTCGGTGACACCGCGGCGCAGGCCGGTTCGCTCAACGCGCCCGGTCGGCTGCGCTTCGACTTCAAGACCCCGGCGGCCGTGCCCGCGGCGGTGCTGAGCGATCTCGAGGACGAGATCAACGAAGTCCTGCTGCGCGATCTCGAGGTGCGCTGGTTCGTCACCGACCAGGCCGAGGCCCGCCGCATCGGGGCGATCGCGATGTTCGGCGAGAAGTACGGCAACGAGGTACGGGTCGTCGAGATCGGCGACTACTCCCGCGAGCTCTGCGGCGGCACGCACGTCCCGCGCAGCTCGGTGATCGGCATGGTCAAGCTGTTGAGCGAAGCGTCGATCGGCTCGGGCGTGCGCCGCGTCGAGGCGCTGGTCGGGTTGGACGCGTTCCGGTATCTCGCCCGCGAGCACGTGCTGGTCTCGCAGCTGGCGGGGGAGTTCAAGACGCCGCCGGAGGAACTGCCCGAGCGCATCGGCGGCGTCCTCGAGCGACTCAGGACCGCCGAGCGAGAGCTCGACAAACTGCGCGCCGCGGCGGTGCTTTCGAGCGCAGGCTCGCTCGCTGCCGAAGCAGAGCAGATCGGCTCGGTCCAGTTCGTCGCCGCCGAGGCGCCGGCCGGCATCGGCGGCAGCGACCTGCGGTCCCTCGCCCTCGACGTGCGCAGCCGGCTCCGCCGAGCCGACCCTGCGGTCGTGCTGCTGGCCTCACCTGCGGACGGCGGCGGAGTCGCCTTCGTCGCGGCGGTCAACGACGCCGGGCAGGCGGCCGGGGTGAAGGCCGGTGACCTGGTTCGGGCCTTCGCGCCGGTCCTCGGAGCGCGCGGCGGCGGCAAGGCCGATCTCGCGCAGGGCGCGGGTGGCGATGCGGCCAAACTGGGCGACGCCATTGCCGCGGCCAGGCAGCACCTGAACGCAACTCGCAGCGAGTGACCGGCGACACGCCCGACGTCGCGGGAATCTGGTTCGCCGTCGACGTGGGCTCGGTGCGCGTCGGCGTGGCCCGCAGCGATCCCCGCGGCGTGCTGGCCGTGCCAGTGACGACGCTCGCCCGCGACCCGGCCGGCGACCAGGACATCGCCGAATTGGCGGGCTTGCTGGCCGAGTACGAGGCGGTCGGCGTGGTCATCGGGCTGCCGCGCACGCTCGCCGGTCGTGAGGGCCCGTCAGCCGAGATGGCCCGCGACTACGGTGCGCGGCTGGCTTCACGGGTGGCTCCGCTGCCGGTGGCGTTCCTGGACGAGCGCCTGACCACCGTGTCGGCGCAGCGTAAGCTCCACCAGGGCGGTATCCGGGGCCGAGCCGGCCGGGCCGTCATCGATCAAGCGGCGGCCGTCGAGCTGCTGCAACACTGGCTGGAGCTCCGCCGGTCCTGAGAGGATGCGGCGCGGGCCGCGAAGGCCACCACACCGAGGAACGGAGCGTAGGGCGTGAGGCAACGCGATCGTGAGTCGATGACCGACTCCGACCCGCACGGCCTGTTCTTCGGCTCCGCGGACGACGACACCACCCTCGACGACACCACCCTCGACGACGCCATCCTCGACGACACCATCCTCGACAACGCCGGCGCCGGCGACCAGCTCCGCCATCCGCGCCCCAGCCGCCTTCCCGAGGTCGAGCGGGTGTCCCGCAGCGAGCTGCGGGCCGAGCGGGGCCAGCACGCCGCGCGCCGCCGCAACCGACGGCTGCTGGCGATCATGTCCGTGCTCCTGGTCGCGGTCGTCGCGGTCGCCGCCTGGTTGGTCGTCCTGCCGGTGTACCACTACCTCAACCCCAGCGACTACCACGGCAACGGCAGCGGAACCGTCGTCGTCGAGGTCCAGGCCAACGACAACGCGAAGGACATCGGCACGACGCTGCACGATCAGGGCGTGGTCGCCAGCGTCCGGGCCTTCACCGATGCCGCCAGCAGCGAGTCGCGCTCGCAGAACATCCAGCCGGGCTCCTACCGGCTGCACAAACACATGTCGGCCAAGAGCGCGCTGTCGCTGATGCTGGATCCGTCGTCCCGGGTCGACTCCGACGTCGTGGTCACCGAGGGCGCGACGACCCTCGATGTGCTCAAGCGGCTGACCGCGCCGCCCTGCGCCGCCAAGAGCGGGTCGGCCGTCTGCGGGCCGGGCCTCGACAAGGCGGCGGTGACCAAGGCGCTCAACGACGTGAAGGCGATCGGCCTGCCGACCGACTTCACCGTCGGCGGCAAGACCCCGAGCTCGGTCGAGGGGTTCCTGTACCCGGCCACGTACTTCTTCTCGAAGGACGCCAGCCCCTCGGTCGCGCTGCAGGCGATGGTCACCCAGTTCACCGAGAAGGCGCGCTCCAGCAACTTCGCTGCGTCCGCGAAGGCGCTGCACATCACGCCCTACCAGGAACTGATCATCGCCTCGATCGCCCAGGCGGAGGCCAAGTTCCCCGAGGACTACCCGAAGGTTGCCCGGGTGATCCTCAACCGCATCGCGGCGAACCGGCCACTGCAGATCGACGCCACGAGCGCCTATGCGGCCAAGCTCAAGGGTCTCGACCCGACGAAGACGATCTACGCCCAGGAGTCCGGCCCGTACAACACCTATCGCCATGACGGACTGCCGCCCACCCCGATCGGCAACCCCGGCGCGGACGCCATGGACGGCGCGGCCCATCCGTCCGACGGCAATTGGTTGTACTACGTCAACGGCGACGCCGAGGGTCATCTGTTCTTCACCAACAGCGAGGCCGCCTTCGTCCGGGCCGCCGCCACCTGCAAGAAGAACAACTGGGGCTGCGGGTAGTGCCCGACCGGTACGCCGGGGTGCTCGGGCGCCCCATCGGTCACTCGCTCTCCCCGGTACTGCACCGCGCCGCGTACGCCGAACTAGGGCTCGACTGGGGCTACAAGGCGGTCGACTGCGGCGTCGCCGAGCTCGCCGACGTGCTGGCCGCGCGGGCCGACTGGGCCGGCTTCTCGGCGACCAGGCCGTTGAAGCACGCCGTGCTGGACGTCGCCGCCGAGGTCCGTCCGGTCGCGAGCGCGGTCGGGGCGGCGAACACCCTGCTCCCCGGGCCGTCTGGGTGGATTGCCGACAACACCGACGTGGCGGGCATCGTCGCCGCCCTCGCCGAACACGCTGTCGCCCCGAGGACCGTGACCGTGCTGGGCGCGGGCGGCACGGCCCAGGCCCTGCTCGCGGCGCTGCTCGCGCTCGGAGTAGCCGACTGCACGGTGCTCCTGCGCGATGCCACGCGCGCGGTCGGGGTACTCGACACTGCCGAACGGCTGGGCGTGACGGTGACGCTCGGCGACCTCGATCCGAGGGCCGGCGCGCTGGATGCCGACCTGGTCGTGTCGACCCTGCCGCCGGGCGCGGCCGACCGGTTCGCCGGGCGGGCCTGGTCGCCCTCGCAGGCTGTGCTGGACGTCGTCTATGCCCTCTGGCCGTCGCCGCTGGCCGCTGCCGCCGGGGCCGCCGGGGCCAAGGTGGTCAGCGGTGCGCTGATGCTGCTGCACCAGGCCGCGGCGCAGGTGGCCGTGATGACCGGCGAGGACCCGCCGGTCGATGCCATGCGTGCCGCACTCGAGGCCGCCGCCCCCGGCTGCGGCGTCTGACCGGGCGGCGTCAGGCGGAGCGTTCCAGGCGGATCACGATGGACTTGGACGTCGGGGTGTTGCTGGTATCGGCCGTGGAGTCGAGCGGCACCAGGACGTTGGCCTCGGGGAAGTACGCGGCCGCGCACCCCGGCGGTGTCTCGTAGATGACGGTGCGAAACGCCTTCGCCCGGCGCTCCTCGTCGTGCCACACGCTCACCAGGTCGACAAGATCGCCGCCCTCCAGCCCGAACGCACGCAGGTCGTCGGCGTTGACGAACACGACCCGCCGCCCACCCTTGATGCCGCGATAGCGATCGTCCAGGCCGTAGATCGTCGTGTTGAACTGATCGTGGGAGCGGACCGTCTGCAGCAGCAGGTGACCATCCGGCACCTGCACCGTGTCGGGCGGGTTGACCGTGAAGCGCGCCTTCCCGGTGGCCGTCGGGAAGGTACGCGAGTCCCGCGGCCCGCTCGGCAGGATGAAGCCGCCGGGATGCTGGATCCGCTCCTCGAACGAGTGGAAGCCGGGTACGACGTGCTCGATGTGCTTGCGGATCACCCGGTAGTCGTCGCGCATCGCGGCCCAGCCGAGATCCGCGCCGAACAGCGCGTGTCCGAGCCCGCACACGATCGCCACCTCGCTGCGCAGGTGCGGCGAGCCGGGAGCGAGGCGGCCGGTCGACGAGTGCACCATGCTCATCGAGTCCTCGACGGTGACGAACTGTTCGCCGGCCGGCCGGACGTCGCGCTCGGTGCGCCCCAGGCACGGCAGCAGGAGCGCCTCGCGGCCATGGTGCAGATGCGACCGGTTCAGCTTGGTGGCGACATGCACCGTCAGCTTGCAGTTGGCCATCGCCGCCGCGGTGAGTTCCGAGTCCGGCGTGGCGGCGACGAAGTTGCCGCCCAGGCCCATGAACACGTCCACCTTGGCGTCGCGCATTCCGCGGATCGCATCGACGGTGTCCCAGCCGTGCTGGCGGGGCGGGTCGAATCCGAACTCGTCGTGCAGCGCGTCGAGGAAGGTGTCGGGCATCTGCTCCCAGATGCCCATCGTCCGGTCACCCTGCACGTTGCTGTGGCCGCGGATCGGCGCGGGGCCGGCGCCGGGCCGGCCGATGTTGCCGCGCAGCAGCAGGAAGTTGACGATCTCGCGGATGGTGGCCACCGCGTTGCGGTGCTGCGTCAGCCCCATGGCCCAGCAAACGATCACCTTGTCGGCGGCCACCACCTCGGAGACGAAGTCCTCGATCTCCTTGCGCGAGAGGCCGCTCTGCTCCTCGATGGCCGCCCAGTCCAGGCCGCGCCAGTGGGTCGCCGCGTCGGCGAAGCCGTCGCTGTACCGGTCGATGAAGTCGGTGTCGAGCACCTCCCCGGGGGCCGCGGCATCGCGGTCGATGAGTGCCTTGTTGGTGCCCGCGAACAGCGCGAGGTCACCGTTGACCCGCACCGCGAGGTGCACGTCGGCCAGCTTGGTGCCCGGACCGGCGAGCCCACGCGGCGTCTGCGGGTTCTTGAACCGGGTGAAGCCGGCCTCGGGCAGCGGGTTGATCGCGACGATCCGGGCGCCGCGCTTCTTGGCCTCCTCCAGCGAGGTCAGCATCCGTGGGTGGTTGGTGCCCGGGTTCTGGCCGACGATGACGATCAGGTCGGCGGTATCGGCCAGGTCCTCGAGCGTGACCGTGCCCTTACCGGTGCCGATCGTCTGGGTCAGCGCCGCACCGCTCGATTCGTGGCACATGTTCGAGCAGTCGGGCAAGTTGTTCGTGCCGAGGCGGCGGGCGAGGAGCTGATAGACAAAGGCAGCCTCGTTGCTGGCCCGGCCGCTCGTGTAGAACACCGCGCGGTTGGGATCGTCCATCGCCCGCAGCCGCTCGGCGATCAGCGCGAACGCGTCGTCCCAGGTGATCGGCTGGTAGTGCGTCGCGCCCGGCGGAAGGTACATGGGTTCGGTCAGCCGCCCGTTGTGCTCGAGCCAGTGGTCGGGCTGCTCGCGCAGTTCGGCGATCGAGTTCTCGGCGAAGAAGTCCCGCCCGACCCGCTTTCGGGTGGCCTCCCACGCGACGGCCTTGGCGCCGTTCTCGCAGAACTCGGCCGCCTTGCGACGGTCCGGGTCGGGCCACGCGCAGCTCGGGCAGTCGAACCCGTCGATGTGATTCATCTTCAGCAGGGTCCGGGCGCTGCGCAGCGGACCCATTTCGGTCAGTGCGTACTGCATGCTGTGCGCGATCGCCGGGATACCCACCGCGGAGTGCTTGCGCTCGCCGACCTTCGGGTTGTCCGGGCGCGCCGGCTCGTCGCTCATGAACCCAACCATAAGCGCGTTCTTCCCCTGCCGGAGTGACGCCTACCGAACGGCTACGTCGTACGCTCGAGCGATGGCACTGACGACAACGCGGCGGGCCATCGTCCGCATGCCGTCGGGCGCCGAACCGGCGCGGACGCCCGACGATCTGGCGGTCGAGGCACCGCTCGTGTTGGCCTCGGACGGCGCGGCGATCGCGACGCTCATGCGCACGCCCGGCCACGACCTCGAGCTCGCCGCCGGCTGGCTTGTGGTCGAGTCCGGCGTACAGCGCCGCGATGACATCGTCACACTGCGGTCGTGCCGCGAGGACGACACCGACCGCGTCCACATCACCCTGCGCGCCGGAGTCCGCCCACCCCGGCCGCGCGCCTTCGTGACCAGCGCCGCGTGCGGCGTGTGCAGCGCGGACGTTCTCGATCTGCGGCCGCTCGCCACCTCGGATCCGCACCGGACGGGATGGCGGGTCTCCCGCGCGGTCCTCGTCGGCTTGCCGACCGCGATGCGCCGCCGGCAGAAGGCGTTCGACCGCACCGGCGCGATGCATGCCGCGGCCCTCGCCGCGGCCGACGGGACGGTGCACAGCGTCCGCGAGGACGTCGGGCGCCACAACGCGGTCGACAAGGTCGTCGGCCACGCGCTGATGGCGGGCGAGCTTCCCGCGCAGGACCGGCTCCTGGTGGTCAGCGGACGCGTCTCGTTCGAGATCGTGCAGAAGGCAGTCGCCGCCGGGGTGGCCGGTATCGTCGCCGTCTCGGCCCCGTCCAGCCTCGCGGTCGATCTCGCCCGGGAGTACGACCTGCTGCTCGCCGGCATGGTCCGCGGCGATCGCCTCAACGTGTACGCGGGCGAGTCCTCGATCTTCTGAGATGCGAGAACGTGTTCTCGTCGGCAGACTGGCGCGATGACGTCCCGCCGCGCCTTCCTTGCCGGCAGTGCCGGCGCCGCAGCAGTCGCTGCCCTGCCGTTCGCCGCATCGGCCGAGGCCGAGACCACGACCATCCCGACGGCGACGGCGACGGCTGACGTCGTCGTCGTGGGCGCCGGGCTGGCCGGGCTCACCGCGGCGCGACGCCTCGTCACCGCCGGCCACTCCGTGATCGTGCTCGAGGCTCGGGACCGCGTTGGTGGCCGCACGCTGAACCATCCGATCGGCGGCGGCAAGGTGGCCGAGGCGGGCGGCGAATTCGTCGGCCCCACCCAGGACCGGATCGTCGCGCTGGCCACGGAGGTCGGCGTCGGCGTCTTCGACGCCTACGACAAGGGCAACAACGTCTACGTCAACGGCCTGGTCCACCTGAAGTACAGCGATACCGGCCCGCTCGGCACGGCACCGCCGGACCCGTTCCTGCTGGTGGACATCATCAAGCTCAGCCAGCAGATCGACCTGATGGCCGCGAACTTCCCCGTGGCGACGCCGTGGACGGCACCGAACGCGGCCAAGCTCGACGCCGAGACCCTCGAGACCTGGATCCGCGCGAACTCGGTCAACGGCGAGGGCATCGTCCGCCTGCTCCGGCCGTTCACCGAGGCCCTCGTCGGCGCCGAGCCGGGTGACCTTTCGTTCCTGTTCGTGCTGGCCTACGTCGCGGCCGCCGGTGACGCCACGCATCCTGGGACGTTCGAACGGCTCTTCAACGTGCGCGGCGGCGCGCAGCAGAGCCGACTGATCGGCGGGTCCCAGGTCGTCGCGCAGCGAGTGGCCGCCGCGCTCGGCGCCCGGGTGCAGTTGTCCACGCCGGTCCGCACCATCACCCAGACCGCCACCGGGGTCACCGTCACCTCCGACGCGCTGACGGTGAACGCCAAACGGGTGGTGGTCGCGATCCCGCCGGCGCTGGCCGCCCGCATCGACTACCAGCCGCTGCTGCCCGCCGCCCGTGACCTGCTCACCCAGCGTCTGGCGATGGGTGCGCTGATGAAGGTCGAGGCTGTGTACCCGACGCCGTTCTGGCGGACGGCCAACCTGACCGGTCAATTCCTGACGGTGGGCGGGCCGGTCGGCTACTCCTTCGACAACTCACCACCCGACGGCAGCCCCGGAGTGCTCGCCGGCTTCGTCGGCGGGGCGCAGAACCTGCAGTGGGGCCCGAAGCCGCTGGCCGAGCGGCGGGCGGCGGTGCTGGCGCAGTTCGCCCGGATGTTCGGCAACACCCGCTACCTGTCACCGACGGAGTACTTCGAGATGGACTGGACGCTGGAGGAGTGGAGCCGCGGCGGGCCGACGGCCATCGCCGGGCCGGGCACCCTGACGTCCTTCGGGCCGTCGCTGCGCGCGCCGGTCGGGCGGATCCACTGGGCCGGGACGGAGACGTCGGACTACTGGCAGGGCTACATGGACGGCGCGGTCCGCTCCGGTGAGCGGGCGGCGACCGAGGTGGCCGCCGGGCTCTGATCAGGGGGCAGTCGGGTCCCCGTCGACGGCGACATGCCGGGCCGCGAGTCGCTGGGCCGCTGCCGCCGCGTCGGCCACCGCCTCGGTTCCGCCGCCGCGCAGCCCCGCCGCATAGCCCACCAGGAACGTCGTCAGCGGCGCGGCCGGACGGGCGACCCCGTGCGCGGCGTCGCGGGCGACATCCAGCAGCAGAGTCCGGTCGACCTGCGTCGGGTCGACCCCGAGCTCCGCGGCCAGCGCGGTGATCCAGGTCGTCAGTACGTCGGGCATCAGGCGTCCTTCCCAGCAGTCCCAGCAGCACGGGCCTCGGCGACATCGTCCCAGGTGTCGCAGTCGCGGCCCCACCCCCCGGCATCGGGGACACGCACCTGCACCACGTCCGCGACCAACGCCCGCATCGCGGCACCGGACGGATCGCCGACCCGGGCCAGTGCCCGGTTCAGGTCGGCCCGCCGCCACGCCGCCGCCAGATGGTTCGGCCGCCCGGATCCGTCCACGAGCAGCGCGACGCCGGACGCCGGTACCGCCGCGAGCAGCACCGGCACCGCCGGCGCGACCCACGGCAGGTCCGCGGCCAGCACGACGACGACGTCCGCCGCGGTCGCCGCCAGCCCCGCGGCGATCGCCGCCACCGGCCCACCACCCGGCGGCTCTTCGCGGCAGAACGTCACCGGGCCGGCAACCGGCTGCTCGGGCCCGACCACCACGATCCGCTCGGCGGCGCGCACGGCCTGCACCGCGCGGTCGAGCAGGCTGCGCCCGGCGACCCGCAGTTGCGGTTTGTCGACGCCACCCAGCCGGCGGGCGGTGCCGCCGGCGAGCACGATCGCGTCGAACACGGCCCCGACGCTAGCGCGCTGCAGGCCGAAACTACTGTCGGATGTATGGCTGACAGCTCGGCTCCCGGTCCCACCGTCTTCGTCCTCTTCGGCGCCACGGGCGACCTCGCCAAGCGAATGGTGATACCGGCGTTCTACCGGTTGGCCGTCGAGGGGTTGCTGCCCAAGGACTGGCTGCTCGTCGGCAACGGCCGCGGCGACCTGTCCCATTTCGACTTCCGCGACCACGTGCACGACGTCCTCACCGAGTTCGGCCCGAAGCCCGACGGGCCGTGGCAGAAGTTCAGCGAACGGCTGCGCTTCGCCGGCGGCGGGTTCGAGAAGGCCGACCCCGGCAGCCTGCTCGACGTGCTCGCGGAGGCGGAGGGGCAGGTCGGGGGCGAGCCGCAGCTGATCCATTACCTCGCCGTGCCGCCCGTCGCGTTCGCCGGCATCACCGAAGCGCTCGGCGAGCACGGCCTGGCGAAGGGCAGTCGGGTCGTCTACGAGAAGCCGTTCGGCACGTCCGCCGAGGACTTCCGCAAACTCGACGCGATGGTCCACGAGGTCCTGGACGAGGAGCAGGTCTTCCGGATCGACCACTTCCTGGGTAAGGAGGCCACGCAGAACCTGCACGTGCTGCGGTTCGCGAACGGCCTGTTCGACGCGGTCTGGGGCTGCGACCACATCCGGGCGGTGCAGATCGACGTACCGGAGAAGCTCGGCATCAGCGACCGGGCCGGCTTCTACGACGCCACCGGCGCCGTGCTCGACATGCTCGTCACGCACCTCTTCCAGGTCGCGGCCGAGGTGGCGATGGAGAAACCGGCCAGCCTCTCGGCCGCGGACCTGCAAGCCGCCCGTGAAGAGGTCATCGGCTGCTTCCGTCCCATCGACCCGGACGAGGTCGTCCTCGGCCAGTTCGACGGCTACCGGGAGGTGGACGGGGTCGCCGACGACTCCACTCGCGACACGTACGTCGCCGCTCGGGTCTGGATCGACAATGATCGCTGGCGCGGCGTCCCGTTCCTGCTGCGCACCGGCAAGCGGCTGGCCGCCAGCAAGCAGAAGGTCAGTCTCATCCTGCGCGAGCCGACCGGCACGCTCGCCGACATGCCCAAGAACGGCAACGTCCTCACGTTCGATCTCAGCGGTAGCGGCGCGATCGATCTGCGCCTCGTCGCCAAGCGGCCCGGTCCGGCTCTCAACCTCGACGTCGCCGACATCGGCCTGGCCCTCGACGCGCTGCCCGACGGTGATCCGCTGCCGCCCTACGTCCGGCTGATCAACGACGTGCTCGTCGGCGACCGCAGCCTGTTCACCCGTCCCGACGGGCTGGCCGCGGTCTGGACCGCCGCCGCCCGCCTGCTCGACGACCCGCCCAAGCCCCGTCCCTATGCACCCGGCTCCTGGGGGCCGAAGGAGGCGATCGAGCTGGCCGCACCGGACGGCTGGCTGCTCGGGCAATGAGCGACGCCGGTTTCTGAGAGACTTTGCGCCGTGTTGCGTTGGATCACCGCCGGCGAGTCCCACGGACCCGCTCTCGTCGCCGTCCTCGACGGGCTGCCGGCCGGCGTGGCGGTCACCACCGCCGACCTCGGCCGCGACCTCGCCCGGCGTCGGCTCGGCTACGGCCGCGGGGCCCGGATGAAGTTCGAGCAGGACGAAGTCGAGCTGACCGGCGGCGTCCGGCACGGCCTGACGATGGGCGGCCCGGTCGCCGTACGGATCGGCAACACCGAGTGGCCGAAGTGGGAGACGGTGATGGCGGCCGATCCGGTCGATCCGGACGCGTTGGCCGAGCAGGCGCGCAACGCCCCGCTCACCCGGCCCCGGCCGGGTCACGCGGATCTTGCCGGCATGCAGAAGTACGACGTCGAGGACGCCCGCCCCATCCTCGAGCGGGCGAGCGCGCGGGAGACGGCGGCCCGGGTCGCGCTCGGCGCCGTCGCCAAGGCATTCCTGCGCCAGGTGGTGGGCACCGAGGTGGTGAGTCACGTCGTCGGCATCGGTGCGGTCAGCGCGCCGGTTGGCGTGCTGCCGGGGCCGCAGGACGCCGATCGGGTCGACGAGTCCGAGGTCCGCTGCTTCGATCCTGACGCCGGTGCGGCGATGATCGCCGAGATCGACGAGGCCCGCCGGGCCGGTGACACGCTCGGCGGCGTGGTCGAAGTGCTGGCGTACGGGCTGCCCCCTGGGTTGGGCAGCCATACGCACGGTGACCGCCGACTCGACGCCGCGCTCGCCGGGGCGCTGATGGGCATCCAGGCGATCAAGGGCGTCGAGATGGGCGACGGCTTCGAACTGGCCCGCATCCGCGGCTCGCAGGCGCACGACGAGATCGTCAACGCCGGCGGCGTGATCCGCCGGATCTCCGGCCGGTCGGGGGGCACCGAGGGCGGCATGACGACCGGCGAGGTGCTGCGGGTGCGCGCGGCGATGAAGCCGATCTCGACCGTGCCGCGGGCGCTGCAGACGATCGACACGGCCACGGGTGAGCCGGCGGTCGCGATCAATCAGCGCTCTGACGTGGTCGCGGTCCCGGCGGCCGGGGTGGTCGCCGAGGCCATGGTGGCTCTCGTCCTCGCCCAGGCGGTGCTGGACAAGTTCGGCGGTGACTCCGCGGCGGAGACCCGGCGCAACGTCGAGGGTTACCTGGCCCGGCTCGCCGAGCGGGGCCTCACCGCCGCCGACGGCGCGGCCACGACCGTGCGGGACGGCGCGCCGCGATGACGCCGAAGGTCGTCCTGGTCGGTCTGCCCGGGGCGGGCAAGAGCACAACCGGGCGGCGGCTCGCGAAGATCCTCGCGGTGCCCTTCGCCGACACCGATGACCTCATCGAGCGCGACGCGGGACGGGCGGTCGCGGAGATCTTCGCCGAGCTGGG
>JAVHVD010000270.1:0-5433 GCA_032160745.1 Pseudonocardiales bacterium | reverse complement strand
ATGGCCCGCATCCTGCTGCACGGACGCATCGACAACATCCAGGCATCGTGGGTGAAGCTCGGCGCCGACGGCTGCCGTCAGCTGCTCACCGGCGGCGTGAACGACCTCGGCGGGACGCTGATGGAGGAGACGATCAGCCGGATGGCCGGCAGCCAGCACGGGTCGGCCAAGACAGTCGCCCAGCTGACCGACATCGTCGCCGGACTGCCCGGCCGCACCCCCCGGCAACGACTGACCGACTACGGCCAGGTACCCGAGGAGCGACTGGCCGCCTCAGCGCGGTTCACCGGGATCCTGCCCAGCCTCGCCGGCTGACCGTCCGTCCCGGTCCGGTGGAAAGCCGCGCGCCGGAGCCGAGCACCGAACCCGGGCGTCACAACCAGTCGCGCCGTTTGAAGGAGACGTACAAAGCCCCGGCGATCACGACCATCACGGCCACGCTGGCCCAGAAGCCGGAATGCTCGCCGAAACCGGGATAGGGCACGTTCTGTCCGAAGAAGCCCGTGACGGCGGTCGGCACGGCGATGATCGCCGCCCAGGCCGTCAGCTTCTTCATGATCATGTTCATCCGGGTGTCGGACAGCGACATGTTCGTCTCGAAGATGGATGTGATCATGTCGCGCAGCGACTCCGTCCACTCGCCCGCTCGCAGGATGTGGTCGTACAGATCCTCGTAGTACGGCGTCAGCTCGGGCGCGGCGTTGTCGTCGCTCATCGCGCGCCGCATCACCGTGTTGATCACTTCGCGCATCGGGAGGATCGCCCGCCGCGCCTGCACGAGCGAGCGGCGCAAGGTGAAGGTGGTCTTGGAGACCTGCCGGGCCGACTTGGCATCCTCGGCGAAGAGGAGGTCCTCGATGTCCTCGATGGAGTCGTCCAACGACTCGACCGCCGCGAAGTAGCCGTCGACGATCTCGTCGAGCAGTCCGTGGATGAGCGTGCGGGTGCCGAACTTGATCAGGTCGGCGTTGTCGTCCCAGCGGCGGACGACGGCGTCGATGTCCAGGGCGTTGTCGAGCCTGATGGTGACGAAGCCGTGCTTGGTGCTGAATGCCGACACCCGGCCGACCTTCAGATCGAGGCTGTCCTTGTCATGGGTGATCGCGTACGTCGTCATGAACAGATGGGTGGCGTACCGCGTCGCCTTCGGTCGCTCGTCGTCGCCGCTCGCGTCCTCCACCGCGTGCGGGTCGAGGCTCAGCTCCTCGGCCAGCTTGGCGAGCGTCGCCTCGTCCGGTCGCAGGATGTCCGCCCATACCAAACAGTCTGGTTGGTCCAGGTAGTCCGACACGGCTTCGAACGGGAAGTTCTCTGCCTCCAGCGCCCCGTTGCGCCAAACCCGGGTACGGATCACTGGTGCTGGCATGGCTCCAGTGTGACGCGGGGCCTTCCTTAGCGCTCCCGACACGCATACCCGCGTACGTTTCTCCCCTGTGGGATGGAATGCGTCGCAGCTGCCGGATCTGACCGGGTGCACCGCGGTCGTCACCGGCGCGAACTCCGGGATCGGTCTGCAGACCACGAAGCAACTGGCGGCCCACGGCGCCCGAGTGGTGATGGCCTGCCGCAACGTCGACCTCGGGCGGACGGCGGCCGACGCGCTCGGCGGCAACGGCAGGATCAGCGTCGAGCGCCTCGACCTCGCATCCGCCGCCTCCGTCCGTGAGTTCGCCGAGTCGTGGGACGGCCCGCTGGACCTCCTGATCAACAACGCGGGGGTCATGGCGCCGCCGAAGCTGGCGCCCACCGTGGACGGCTTCGAGCGGCAGTTCGGGACCAATCACCTCGGGCATTTCGTGCTGACCGGTCTGCTGCTGCCCGCGCTGGTCAAGTCGGGCGGTGGACGGGTCGTCACGATCGCCTCGATCGCGCATCACGGCGGGACCGATGCGGTGCTTGGGGGCAACCTCGGCGACGGCTACCACCCACAACGGACGTATTCGAACTCCAAGCTCGCCAACCTGCTGTTCGCTCTGGAGCTGCACCGCGAACTGACTGCGCACGAACTGCCGGTCACGTCGACTGCGGCGCATCCCGGCGTGTCGGCCACCGGGCTGGTCGGTGATCGCGAGGGGATGGGAGCCAGCCCCTTCATGCGCATCGTCGGGGCGATGTTCGTGAAGGTGTTCACCCAGTCGGCGTCGGCCGGTGCACGGGCCACCCTCTACGCGGCGACCGAGGCGGAGCCGGGCTCCTACACCGGTCCGCAGTTGTTCGGCGAGACCCGCGGGCGGATCGGCCCGGCTCGGCTGTCGGCGCAGGCGCAGGACGAGAAGCTGGGCCGCCGCCTGTGGCAGGTGAGCGAGGAGATGACCGGCTTCCGCTACGACTGGGAGTGAGCTCGGGTCCGTAGACTCTGGGCGTGGATTCCGATCTCGTCCTGGTCGTCGACTACGGAGCGCAGTACGCCCAGCTGATCGCCCGCCGGGTCCGCGAGGCCCACGTCTACTCCGAGATCGTCCCGAGCTCCATGCCGGTGGACGAGATCCTGGCCCGTCGGCCGAAGGCGGTCATCCTGTCCGGCGGCCCCGCGTCGGTGTACGCCGAGGCCGCGCCCCGAACCGATCCGGCGCTCTTCCAGGCGGGCGTAGCGGTCTTCGGGATCTGCTACGGCTTCCAGTCCATGACCCAGGCACTGGCCGGCGAGGTCGCGCAGACCGGTGGTTCGGAGTTCGGGCGCACCACGGTCACGGTCACCGACCCCGGTGTCCTGTTGCGCGGGCTGCCGGAGATGCAGCAGGTCTGGATGAGCCACGGCGACGCGGTCACGGTCGCCCCGCCCGGCTTCACCGTCACTGCCGGTTCGGCCGGAGCGCCCATCGCGGCCTTCGAGGACGTCGGTCGCGGCCTGGCCGGCGTGCAATTCCACCCGGAAGTCATGCACACCGAGCACGGTCAGGAGATCCTGCGCCACTTCCTCTACGACATCGCCGGCGCGCGGCCGTCCTGGACCGAGGCGAACATCATCGACGAGCAGGTCGACTCGATCCGCCGTCAGGTGGGCGGCAAACGAGTCATCTGCGGTCTGTCCGGGGGGGTCGACTCGGCCGTCGCGGCCGCACTGGTGCAGCGGGCCGTGGGCGACCAGCTCACCTGCGTGTTCGTCGACCACGGGCTGCTTCGGGCCGGTGAGGCCGAGCAGGTCGAGCGCGACTTCGTCGGAGCCACGGGTGTGAACCTGAAGGTCGTCAACGCCACCGGCCAGTTCCTCGACGCGCTCGCCGGCGTCAGCGACCCCGAGGAGAAGCGCAAGATCATCGGCCGCGAGTTCATCCGCAGCTTCGAGGCGGCCGCGCGGGAGATCGTCGCCGGAGGCGAATCGGTCGAGTTCCTCGTCCAGGGAACGCTGTACCCGGACGTCGTCGAGTCCGGCGGTGGCACCGGGACGGCGAACATCAAGAGTCACCACAACGTGGGCGGGTTGCCCGACGACCTGCAGTTCGCGCTCGTCGAGCCGCTGCGCACGCTGTTCAAGGACGAGGTGCGCCGGGTGGGCGAGCAGCTCGGCCTGCCGCCGGAGATGGTGTGGCGCCAGCCGTTCCCCGGTCCCGGGCTGGGTATCCGGATCGTCGGTGCGGTGACCGCCGATCGGCTCGACATCCTGCGCCGGGCCGACGCCATCGCCCGGGCCGAGCTGTCGGCCGCCGGCCTCGACCGCGACATCTGGCAGTGCCCGGTGGTGCTGCTCGCCGACGTCCGCTCCGTCGGCGTGCAGGGGGACGGGCGGACCTACGGGCACCCGGTCGTCCTGCGGCCCGTGTCGTCCGAGGACGCGATGACCGCCGACTGGACGCGCGTGCCCTACGAGGTGCTCGAGAAGATCTCCACCCGCATCACCAACGAGGTGCGCGAGGTGAACCGGGTCGTGCTGGACGTGACGTCCAAGCCACCCGGCACCATCGAGTGGGAGTAGGACACCCCTACGCGGTGTGCGGCCTCCGATCAGGGGCGGCGGCCGGCAAGGACGCAGAACTCGTTCCCCTCCGGGTCGGCAAGTACGACCCAGCTCGCATCGCCTTGGCCGACGTCGACGTGCCGAGCACCTAGGTCGAGCAGGCGACGGACCTCTTCGTCTTGCTCCCTGTCGGTCGGGTTGACGTCGAGGTGGAGCCTGTTCTTGACGGTCTTGCCCTCGGGCACCTGCGCGAACGTCAACGTCGGTGGCACCGGGCCACGGTGGTTCTCGCCTTCAGGCACCAGGGGGGAGCCGATCGTGACGATTCCGTCGTCTTCGTCTTGCACCTCGTAGTCGAGGACCGAGCACCAGAACCGGGCGAGACCATTGGGATCGGCACAGTCGATCGCAAGCTCGGTGAACTTACTGGCCATGTCAGGACCTCCCGGTCGAGTAGCGGTCCGCCAAGGCCACACGCTAATCGCAGTGTTCGGCTGCTCCGGATCCCGCTGCGCGTGGGACAAGCGGGCGGCTGGCCGAGCGGAGCTCTGTATATCGCAACCTCGCGCGTCGTCCGCGAGCGGATCGAGGCCGTGTACCGGCGCGAGTCGACGGGTGTTGGCATGAGAACCGTGAGTGATCGTGCGCCCGACGTCGACCTGCCGTGTCCGGACGTATCCGTGGCAGTGGGCGGGGACGTACTCTGCATCGAAACTGACGGGGGTGCGCGCCGTGTCTGTGGTCGAGTTGACAGGTGAGGACGAGGCCGAGGTCGAGGAGTTCGCGGGCAAGCTGTTCATGGCCTGCCTGGCGACCATGGAGCTGGCCAACGTCGAGCTCGGCGTGCGGCTCGGCCTGTACGACGCGCTCGCCACGGCCGGCCCGTCGACCGCCGCCGAGCTGGCGAAGTCTGCCGGCATCGCGGAACGCTATGCACTCGAGTGGCTGGAGCAGCAGGCTGTCGCCGGCGTGATCGACGTCGACGACACGGGTCGGCCGGCCGGCGACCGACGATTCACGCTGTCCAACGCGCACGCGCACGTCCTGCTCGACGAGGACAGCGAGGCGTGCATGAAGCCGTGCGCCGCGGTGGTGCCCTTGCTCGCGCGGGCGATCGACATCATGGTGGCGGAGTATCCGCGCGGCAACGGTGCCTCCTTCGGCAGCTTTGGCATGCACGACGTCCAGGCTGCGTTCACCCGACCCGTGTTCATCAATCACCTCACCCAGAACTGGCTGCCGGCACTGCCCGACGTCCAGGCCAAGCTGAGCGGCGGCGAGCCGGTCCGGATCGCCGAGGTCGGGTG
Source organism: Pseudonocardiales bacterium (assembly GCA_032160745.1). Taxonomy (GTDB): domain Bacteria; phylum Actinomycetota; class Actinomycetes; order Mycobacteriales; family Jatrophihabitantaceae; genus Jatrophihabitans. The sequence continues at coordinate 231 of JAVHVD010000270.1, read as the reverse complement.
CGGCGAGGGGTTGGCGTCGATCACGATCGCCCGCGCCTACCCGAGCGTGGAGGTCGTGGGCTTCGACCTGGACGAGGCGTCGATCGCGGCCGCCCGAGAGGCGAGTCGCGCCGCCGGCGTGGACGATCGGGTCAGCTTCGAAGTGCGGGACGCCGGTGACCCGACCATCGCCGGTGACTTCGACCTGGTCCTGGCGATCGAAATGGTGCACGACGTGCCCGACCCGATCGC
>JAVHVD010000269.1:0-6485 GCA_032160745.1 Pseudonocardiales bacterium | reverse complement strand
ACATCGAGACGCTGCTGCAGTCGACGCTCGACGAGATCGAGAAGATCTCCTCGAACGGCGGCATCGGCACCGGCATCCCCACCGGGTTCCAGCAGTTGGACGAGATCACCAACGGGCTGCACCCCGGCCAGATGGTGACGGTGGCCGGCAGGCCTGGCTCTGGCAAGGCCCTCGCTCTCGACACCCCGCTCCCGACACCGACCGGGTGGACGACGATGGGCGAGGTACAGGTCGGCGACCTGCTGCTGGGCGCCGACGGTCGCCCGACCCGCGTCGTGGCCGCCACCGAAGTTCTGACCGACCGCCCCTGCTTCGAGGTCGAGTTCTCCGACGGCACAGTGATCGTCGCGGACGCCGAGCACGAGTGGTTGACCCGGACACGCGCGTCCCGGCGAAGCCCGCGCACGGTGGCCCAGCGCTGGACGCGCACGGCGGCATGCCGTGAGCGCGCCGCGGTGCTCGCGGCCAGGTACGCGGCAGAGACCGACGTCGCCGTCAGCGTCGGCGAGTTCGTCGCGGAGATCGGCGCGGATTTCCGGGTTGCCGTGCAGAAATCGGCCTGGGACATCGGCGCCATCGGGCGCGCCCCGCGGCCGGCCAGCGGTCCGCGGCGTTCCTACACCTGGCACGCGCCGGTCTATTCGCGACGCGCGCTCAGTGCCGCACTGGCACAGCGGGTGACGACGCCACGAGTGCATCAGAGCGTCCCTCCGTCGGCCATCGTCACAACCGCCGGGATCGCCGCCACCCTGCGCTGCAAAACCGGCGACGGGCGGTTGAACCACTCGGTCCCCTGCACGGCGCCGCTGGCGCTGCCGGACGTCGAGTTGCCGGTGCCGCCGTACACGCTCGGTGCGTGGCTCGGCGACGGCACCAGTGATACCGCGGCCTTGACGTGCGCCGACGACGCAATCCTCGAGCGGATCCGCGACGAAGGCAGGCACATTCCGGCGCAGTACCTCCGGGCAAGTGAAGACCAGCGACGAGAACTTCTGCGCGGGTTGCTCGACACCGACGGCTACGCCACGAAGTCCGGCACCGTCGAATTCGGGGTCACGAGCAAGCGGTTGGCCGAGGACTTCCGCGAGTTGGCGCTGAGCCTCGGGTATCGGGCCACGCTGCGGACCAAACCCGTTCGCGGTCGCACTCCCGAGTCATCGACGTGCTACACCGTCTCCTTCACTACCGCCGATCGGGTCTTCGGCCTGGAGCGCAAGGCCGCCCGCCAGGTCGTCGCCACCCGCGCGGGCACGGCCGACCGCTACATCGTCGATACGCGGCCGATTCCGACGGTGCCGGTGCGCTGCGTCCAGGTCGACAACAGCGACCACATGTATCTCGCCGGCCGCACGATGGTGCCGACCCATAATTCGACGCTTGCCTTGGACTTCGCGCGGTCCGCAGCGGTGAAGAACCAGAAGCCGACGGCCATCTTCTCCCTCGAGATGGGCAAGCTCGAGATCATGATGCGGCTCTTCTCCGCGGAGGCCGGAGTCGCACTCCAGAACATGCGCTCCGGGCACATGACCGACACCGACTGGCGGCGGCTCGCGCTACGTTCCTCCGAGCTCGCCGAGGCGCCGCTGTTCATCGACGACTCGCCGAACCTGACGATGATGGAGATCCGCGCGAAGGCGCGGCGTCTGCGGCAGCGGCACGATCTGCAACTGATCGTGATCGACTACCTGCAGCTGATGACGAGCGGTAAGCGCGTCGAGTCGCGGCAGCAAGAGGTCAGCGAGTTCAGCCGCTCGATGAAGCTGCTGGCCAAGGAACTCGATGTGCCGGTCGTCGCGCTGTCGCAGCTCAACCGTGGTCCCGAACAGCGCACCGACAAGAAGCCTCTGCTGTCGGACCTGCGCGAGTCCGGCTGCTTGCCCGCCACCACCCGGATCTGGCGCGCAGACAACGGCGCCGAGGAGTCGATCGGCGATCTCTACGCACGCGGCGAGCGGAACATCGTCGTCTGGGCGCTCGACCGCCGGCTACGCATGGTGCCCCGGATCATGACGCACGTCTTCTCCACGGGGGTCAAGCCGGTGTACCGACTGCGGCTCGCCTCCGGGCGCACCGTCGACGCCACGGCCAACCATCCCTTCTACACCTACGACGGGTGGCGAGAGCTCGGCGCCCTTCGGGCCGGCGAGCGGGTCGCCATCGCACGCTCTGCGCCCGCCGCGACAGACGCCAAACCTTGGGACGAAGCCGAGATCGTGTTGCTCGCCCACCTGGTCGGGGACGGGTCGTTCGTACGCAACCAGCCACTGCGGTACGCCAGCGTGGACGAAGCCAATCTTGTGGCGGTTACCGATGCCGCTCGCGCGTTCGGCGTCACGGCTGTGCGCGTCGACTATCCCGCCGCTCGCGTGACGACGCTGCGGCTTCCCGCGCCGTACCGACTTGCGCGCGGCCGCCGCAACCCGATCGCCGCGTGGCTGGACGAACTCGGCCTCTTCGGTTTGCGAAGCCACGAGAAGTTCGTACCCGCCGGTATCTTCGGGTTGCCCGACGACCAACTGGCTGTGTTCCTTCGCCATCTCTGGGCTACCGACGGGTGCGTTCACGTGAACGCGACGGACACCGTGCGCGTGTATTACGCGAGCACGAGTCGGCGGCTTGCTGACGACGTCGCGCGACTGCTTACCCGTTTCGGGATCACCGCACGGACCGAGACCGCACGCAAGGCCGGCTACCGAGACACCTTCCATGTGCACGTGGTGGGCAGCGAACAGCAGTCGATCTTCTTGCAGCAGATCGGCGTCCACGGTCAGCGCGGAGGTATCGCTCGGCGCGCGTTGCCCATAGTCACCCAGACGGCGAAGAACACAAACGTCGACACGATCCCGCGCGATGTGTGGAACCGGGTGCGGACGGTGCTGCGGGAGCAACAGGTGACACACCGGGAATTCGCGACAGCGATGTCGACCCAGTTCTGCGGCTCAACGCTTTCTGACACGTTGACTACGCGGAAACACGCACCGAGCCGCGCACGACTCGCTCGGGTGGCGGCTGTCCTCGATGACGCGGATCTCGACATGCTCGCGACCAACGACGTGTTCTGGGACGAGATCGTGACGATCGATCCACTAGGCGAGCAGGAGGTGTTCGACGCCACGGTGCCGGGCGAACACAACTTCCTCGCCGACGGGGTCATGGTGCACAACTCGATCGAGCAGGACTCGGACGTTGTGCTGCTTGTGCATCGTCCAGACCTCTACGAGCCGGAGACCGAGCGCGCCGGCGAAGCAGACCTGATCATCGCGAAACACCGTAACGGGCCGACCGCGACGGTGGCAGTGGCTTTCCAGGGGCGGTACAGCCGCTTCGCCGACATGCCGAACTAAGTTGCCGCGTGCGACTTAATTTGCTCCTTTGGAGGCGGTTCGTGATCCTTTCTGATCCACGGGAGCGTTTACACGGCCTTGTTGGCCGACGAGCTCGATCTCGATGTCGTTGACGTGCGCTGTCTTCATGACGCCTCTCACAATGGGAATGATCGTGTGATGTCCTCCCGACGCCTGCCGTACGCCGCGGCAGGCGGCAGGCGGTCCTCGACCGTCAGTGGCCGGTCACCCGTCAGGGAGCCTGGCGGCGACCACGTCGACGCGATCAACGGAGGGCGACGCGGCGAACAGCCCCGCGGCCGCTGCGCCGCTCAGCGTCTTGCCATTGGCGTCCCAGTGCGCCTCACGGTCGGCCACGTCGGCGAAGGCATCGAAGATGGCGAACGTCGTGGGTCCCAGACGCAGCGCGAACCAGACGACCGCCAGTCCCTCCCTCCGTACATGGTCCACCGCCGACTTCAGCATGGCCTCGACGTCCGGCACCTTGTCCGGCTTGGCCTCGACGCGGATGAGGAATCCCGTGTTGACCATCTGTGCTCCTCCCACTTCTGTAGGGATCATTCGAGAACTAACCTAACGCATATCTCTAACGGTCGCTATACAATTGCGCCATGAGAACGGGACGGCCCCGGTCGTTCGACCGCGACGAGGCTCTCGAGGGGGCCACCGCCGTATTCTGGGAGCACGGCTACGACGCGACCTCGATCGCCCTGCTCACCAGCGCGCTCGGCATCGGCGCGCCCAGCCTCTACGCGGCCTTCAGCGACAAGCGGGCCCTATTCCTCGAGGCGCTCGACCGCTACCTGCGCACCTACGGCGCGTTCACCGAACGCGCGCTGGCTGAGGAATCGAACGCCCGCGCCGCCGTCGAACGCCTGCTGCGCGAGGCGGCGGCCGCCTACTCCAGACCTGACCGCCCGCGCGGCTGCCTGCTGATCACGGCGGCGACCAACTGTTCCCCCCAGTCCGCCGACATCGCGGCCCGGCTGCGCGAACTCCGTGCCGTAGGTGCCCGCACGATCGAAGACAAGATCGTCGCCGCCACGCGCGCGGGTGAGCTACCCGCCCACACCGACGCCCATGCCCTCGCGACCTTCTACGCGGCCGTCCTCCAAGGCATGTCCGCCCAAGCTCGCGACGGCGCCGCAAAGACCGACCTGGAGCGGATCGCCGAGGCGGCCCTCCAAGCCTGGCCGTCAGCCGCCAGCGACGGGACCGACGACCGTGCGGGCCCAGCGCACAAATAGGGGTCCGGGGGGGTGCCGACACCAGCCTGCCGGGCGCGGTGATCATCTCATCGGCGCGAACGACGAGACCGTTCTGTCGGCCACTCAGCCGCGCGTAACGACGGTAGCGTGCGTCCGTACGGATGGCTTCTGAGGTCGGTCATCGGCGTCGAGCGCGGGCACACCTCGCTGGCCAGCCGTCGAGTGCAAGGTCCTGCGCTCCGCGGCCTTCGGCCGAGCGCTCCCAGACGGGCATGCCATGCTCATAGGCATGGCGCGGCGTTCGTGGGGGGCCGCATCGGTGGACCTCCGTAGACATTTCTCGAAGGTCGCGCAGGCCGCGAAATCCTTGGTAAGGCGGCTGCTCGGGTGGGTCGTCAAGGCCGAGCAGGTGCGGATTGAGCCGAGGTTTGAGAATGCGCGGGGTCCGGGCGTGCGCGATCTGCGCTGTCTCCAGCGGCGCCTGTCCCCGCACGACGCCTTCATCTGCCGCGCGGTGTGAGCCGTGCCCGCTAGCGTCGGATTCGTCCGTGACACTGAGCCGTTCCGGCGTGAGCTGCTGGCCCATTGCTACCGCATGCTCGGCTCGATCCAAGATGCGGAGGACCTGGTCCAGGAGACATACCTGCGGGCCTGGCGGTCCTACGGCGGGTTCGAGGGGCGGTCCTCGGTGCGTACCTGGCTCTACCAGATCGCCACTAATCGGTGCCTGACCGAGCTGGCTAGGCGTAGTCGGAGAATGCTGCCGTCCGGTGTTTCCGACCCGGAGTCGGATCCTGATGCGTGCTTGGAAGAGGCCACGACAGAGGTGACCTGGCTGCAGCCGGCGCCGGATGCGATGGTGATCGCGGACTCGGCTGATCCCGCGGCCATCGTTGCCGCGCGTGAGGGCCTGCGGCTGGCGCTCATCGCCAGCTTGCAATACCTTCCGCCGAGGCAGCGGGCGGTCCTGGTCCTGCGGGATGTGCTGGCGTTTCCCGCCCCCGAGGTCGCGGTCATGCTCGGAACCACGACGGCGTCGGTGAAGAGCGCGCTACAGCGCGCGCGGGCGCGGCTGAGCGAGTTGGCCCTGGCCGACGGCCAGATCACCGAACCGACGGCGCCGCGCGCCCGCGCACTGCTCGACCAGTACATCGCGGCGTTCGAGAATGCCGACGCCGCCGCACTGGAGCGGCTCCTGACAGAGGACGCCACCCTTGAGGCGACACCGCTGCGCACCTGGTTCGCAGGCCGCGACACCTGCGTACCGTTCCTGCGCAACCACCTCCTGGGATCGCCTGGTGACTGGCGCATGCTGGCCACCAGCGCCAACGGGCAGCCCGCCGCAGCGGCCTACATCCGCGACCAGCACGGGAACTACCAGCCGTACGGAATCTGCGTGCTCACCGTCACCAGCGCAGGCATCCGCCGGATTGCCTCCTTCGGAGACCCAAGACTGGTCACCGTGTTCGGGTTCGGGCCGGACGTGGCACGAGCAAAGGACGCTGAGCCAGCTCGCTCCGGTACCTGAAACCTGGCGGGACGGGCGGGTACTTGAGCAAGCCTGCAGACGCTCACGTGCATGCGTGCGGGCCAGCTTCTTTGTGAGCAGGGCGTCCTGAGCGATTCCTTTCCGGTTCTCGCCGGGTCTTCCTAGATGTAGGAGACCGCCCTCGATCACGCGAGCTAAGAGAAGGAACCCGATTGCCATGAGCATCTCCGCCACCATGCGCGCCCTGCAGCAGACATCACTGAACGGCCCGCAAGACCTGCGCCTGATCACCGACGCCCCGGTACCGAGCCCAGGCCCGGGAGAGGTCCTGATCCGGGTTACCGCCGCCGGCGTCAACTTCGTCGACATCTCGCAGGCCCGCGGCACGTTCGGAGGCGGCCCGCAGCCGCCGTATCTGGCGGGCATCGAGGGCGCCGGTGAAGT
>JAVHVD010000268.1:0-3699 GCA_032160745.1 Pseudonocardiales bacterium | reverse complement strand
GGCCGCTCGCCATTCGCGGCGACGGGTTTCTCCGCAGCCGGGTGCCGGCCGCCGACCTTGGAGCGGCGACGTTCACCGACCCGATTCCCGTCGCCGCGGTGGCGGAGCTGCGCTACGTCGCCGGGTCGGCGTACGAGGTCGAGCCACTGTCACCCGGCCGTGCCGTGCTGCGATTGTTCGACAACACGCTGTGCGCGCAGTCCCGGGCTGAAGCTGCATTGGACGCGCTCGTTGCGACGACGTCAGGGGCTCGCGCGATCGCCGGCGTACGCGGTGACGTGGAGCAGGCCGTCGCGCCGCTGCTGGAGCTGCTGAACGCGGCGGACCATCAACCCGACTGAGTTCAGCTGCGGCGCCTCGGGCCGGCGGCCCGCACTGCCCGTACGGCTCCCGGCAGCGCCTTGACCAGCCCCTTCCAGCGCAGCAGGTGAGCACGCAGCAAGCCGAAACGGCGACCGGCCGTACCCGGGTACGCCTTCACCATGAAGCCGCGCGTCGGAACGACTTCCCGCAGGATCAGTCTGGGCAGCTCGCGGCGGCGGGCCTCGCGCAAGCGCTGCAGCCCCAGCGCTGCGCTCGGCGCCCCACTGGCATAGAGGTAGGCGCGGCGCGACATCGGCCGATCCGAGTCGGCCACCGTGCTGAGACCCGCGTCGAACAGGTCGGCGGCGCCGAGTGACGCCGCAAGGTCGGTCGCCCGAGCCCAGGACTCGTCCCCCGCCGCCACCAGCGCGCGGCGCAGATCCTCGCCGGCCTGCGGGTGGGCGGCGCGATTCAAGGCGTGCAGGGCAAGTACCAGGCACCGGCCCGGCGTATCGAGCGCCGGGACCGTCCCCACTCCGAGGTCTAGCGGTTCGAGATGGGACGCAAGGGTCTTCCACACCCGGTCGCCTGCCGTGGGCAGGGCGGGCAAGGAGATGTGCACGTCGATCTCGAAGCCGCCGCTGCTGATCATGAGCAGGCTGTGGGACGCTTCCTCCCCCACGCCACCACCGCTCGCCGCGGCGATGCCGGCTGTCGTCAAGGCGGCGGCCGCAGCCGTGACCCGGCTCAACGGCACGAGGACGTCGACGTCGTTGTAGACGCGAGGCGGGTCGTAGAGCCAGTTCGCCGTGCTCGGCCCCTTGAGCAGCGCGTGGGGGATTCCGGACCGCTCGAGCTGCCGCGAGACCTCCACGGCCAACAGATCGAGGCGCAGTCGCTGGGTCTCGCGCAGCAGATCCACGTCACTGGCCCCGGTTGCGCACGTCAGCGGTCGGAGCCGCTATCCGTGGAACCTTCCTGCCGGATGACGTCGATCAGGAACAGCTCGTCCTGCTCCTCGTGACGGGCCGGATACAGATGCGGATCCTGAGCCGACGGCACGGACGATTCCGAGGGGTCGATCCGCGGGAATTGCTGCGTCGTCTCCGCCTGCTCAACCGGCTGGAGCGGTGGGACGTAGGCCGGTTCCGGATGCGGGGCGTAAACCGGCTCGACCGGCGCGGCATAGCCGTGCCCTGGCGACTCGACCGGCTCCGGCGGCGGGACGGAGGCGGGCTCCGGCGCGACGTAGGCCGGCTCGCGCGGTATCGGTTGCGCCGATTGCGGCGGCGGCGCGGAGTCCGTCGGCTGACGCGGCGGCGCCTCGACCAGCGAGTGCGCAGCGCTGTGCGCTGCTCGGTTCGGCGAGGTCGCATGCGGGGGTGGCTGCAGGAGGTCGGCGTCGATGTCGGTCGGAGCGGCGTCCTTCTTGTGCGAACCCGTGTACTTGTAGCCGTAGCGGTAGTCCCGGTCCGCGCCCTTTCCCGCGTAGTTGGGCACGACGCCGATCATCGATGCGTTCACGCGATCCACCGCGGCCAGCGCGCGCTTCACTCGTTCCCGGGTGGTCCTCCCCAATCGGGTGACCAGCACGACGCCGTCGACCAACGGCGCGACGACGAGCGCGTCGGTGACCGGCAGAACCGGCGGCGTGTCGATGAAGACGTATTCGTACTCCGCGGCGAGTTGCTCGATCACCTTCTCCATCACCGCGCCGCCGAGCGCCTCGCTCGGGTTCGCGGGGATCGGTCCGGACGTGAGGACACCCAACCGTCCGTCGTCCAGGACGTTGAGCGCTTCGCCCAGTGACATCCGCTGCGCCAGCACGTCGGACAACCCGGGCTTGGTGGGCACTCCGAACACCGGTGCCACGCGCGGCCGGCGGAGGTCGGCGTCGACGATGGCCACCCGGTGCCCCGCTCGGCTGAAGACCGCTGCGAGGTTCGTGGCCACGCTCGTCTTCCCCTCGCCCATCGAGGCGCTGGTCACCGCGACCGTGCGGAGTTGCTGCTTGCTGTGCAGCAGCGTGGTTCTGATCTGCCGATAGGCCTCAGCACGCGCGCTGCGCGGGTTGCTGTTGGCCGGTAGCGGGCTCTTGAGCCCGTCGCGCGGGACGGTACCGAGGACGGTCAGGCCGGTGATCTCCTCGAGCTGGTCGGTGTCGCGGATCGTGCGATCGACGACCTCGCGCAGCAGGGCGATCGCGATGCCGAGCACCAGGCCCGCGGCCAGACCCAGCGCCAGGTCGTTGAGGAGCTTGGGCGAGAAGGGGTTGGCCGGGCGGGCGGCCGGCGCCAGGTTCGACACCGTGACCGACGTGTCGGTGGAACCTTCGAGGTCACGCATCGTCGTGGGCAGGATGCCCGCGTAGGCATTGGCGACCGCCTGGGCGCGCACGGCACTGGTGTCGACCACGCGGACCGATACGAAGGGCCCGTCATCAGCGGAGGTCGCGGTGACCGAGGGTGAGTCGGCCGGATACCCGGCCGCCTTCGCCGCCGCCTTGATGGCCGGGGCCGTGCCGGCCACCTGGGACAGCGCCAACGCACGCTGCGTGGCGAGGACGCGGGCGGTGACCTCGTCTCGAGTCGTCCCGCTGCCCTGGCCCGAGACGATCATCCGCACCGATGACTCGTAGAGCGGGGTCGCGCGGTGGTACACGAAGTAGCCGCCGGCGCCACCGGCGATCAACGTGATGATCACGACGAACCACGAGCGAGCCAGCGCGCGCAGGTACTGCATCGTCTCCAACTCGCGCCCTTCCGCTCGTCGGGATCATGGGCACTGGCCGCCGTTTCGGCGTGGCGCAAGTGTAACCAGCCCCGTTCCTTGACGCCTGCTCGTTCGACGTAGTGCGGCTATGTCGGGGTTGGTCGGAATTGCCTGCGGGACCTTGGTCCAGGGTTGTCCGGGTCCGGCTCTTCCACCCGGCGCGGCCGCTCGGGCGGTGTTAGCCTGAGCACCTCTCTGGCCCCTGACAAGGCCGGGCGACGCGGGGCGCTTAGGAGGTCAGGCCAATGTCCGACAACGAACAGCAGTACGTGCCTGCGCGCCGTACTGCCGACCTGGTCGTGCGTACCCAGGTCGACGAGACGCTCGTCCTCGATACCCGCCACGACCGCGTGCACTGCCTGCCCGCCGAGGTCACCCGGGTTTTCGAAGCGTGTACCGGCACCCGAACCTTGGCTCAGGTCGCCGAGGCCGCCGGCGTCGAGGTATCAGTAGCCGCCGGTTGCGTCGACAAGCTCGCAAGCCTCGATCTGCTGGATGACGCCCGGGGACCCGACCGCCGCCGGTTCCTCCGGCGCAGCGTCCTCGTCGGCGGCTCGATCGTCGCACTGCCGGTGATCCAGACCGTCCTCGCGCCGTCGGCGTTCGCCGCCGGCTGCAGCGTCA
>JAVHVD010000267.1:0-6060 GCA_032160745.1 Pseudonocardiales bacterium | reverse complement strand
GCCCAGGCGCAATGCCGGCCCTGCGGCCGAAGAGCTCGATCCCCGCGACGACGCCGACTACGAACCCGAGCCTCGTGGCGCCGACGCTCCCGCGGCGGCCGATCCCCAGGCCGAGGCGATGAAGTTGCTGCGCGACCAGCTCGGCGCGCGCCCGCTCGACACCTGACCCCGCCGGCCCGGGAGGACGCAGCGGCGGGTCAGCGACCGACGAAGGCGAGGATCCCGGCGGCGACCGCGGCCGCGATCCGCTGGCGACCGGACCCGGACGACTGCAGCGCCGCGTCCCCGGCGTTGCGCATGTTGCCGAGCTCCAGGAACGTCGCGGGCCGGGTCGCCATGTTCAGCCCGGCGAGGTCGCTGCGGTAGTAGTAGCCGTTCGTCCCGATGTAGGTGGATGGGACGAGCCCGGACGACTGCTGCAGCGCGGCGTGCAGCGCCTTGCCCAGGTCGAGCGAGCGCTGCGCCGTCGCCGCACTCGCACCGTCGGGCCGGCGGCTGTCCTGGTTCACGTGGAACCCGTGCCCCGAACTCGGCGCCCCGTCGGCGTGGATCGAGACGACCGCGGCAACCCCCGCCCGGTTGCCGATCGCCGCCCGCTCGTCCACGCACGGCCCGACCCCGGAATCGTCCGAACGGGTCATGACCACGTGGATGCCGTGCGCCTGCAGGATCGTCCGCACCCGCTTGGCGACGTCCCAGTTGAACGCGTGCTCGGCGTAGCCGGCGTTGGTGTTCGTGCCGGTCGTGTCGCAGGCCTTGTACTCGCCGAACCCGGCCGGCACCTGTCGGTTGATCTCAGCGGAGTGGCTCGCGTTGCCGCCGTTGTGGCCGGGGTTGAGCACCACCGTCGTCCCGCTGTAGGACACCCGAGCCGGCGTCGTGTGCGCGTGCGCCGAGGTCCGCGCCGCGGCGGAGGTGCTCGGACTACGGCGCGCGGACGTCGTCGCCCTGGCCGACGTCGCCGTGCGCGTCGGTGTCGGCGTCGGAGCACTGGACGACGGGACGACGGCCGACCGCTGGGCCGAGGCCGGCGCGCTCGACCGGGACGGACCACCGGAACTGCAGCCGACGATCGCGAGGGCCACCAACGGCAGCACGGACAGCGGAACAGGGCGCACGCCCCCACCATCGCATGCGCCGGTTGTCCGGCGTCGGTCAGCCGCGCCGGTTAGAGTTCTGCTAGCACGCATTGCAGAAACGCGGACGTGCGACGACGGAGAAGAGCGAGGCATCCAGTGACGCAGCGGGGCGGGCAATTCGGCGGCGGCGGACAGCCGAACATGCAGCAGCTGATGAAGCAGGCACAGAAGATGCAGGAGCAGCTCGCAGCGGCGCAGGCCGAGCTGGCGGCCGCCGAGGTCACCGGCAGCGCCGGCGGCGGGCTGGTCACCGCCACCCTCACCGGCGGCGGCGAACTCACCGCGCTGACGATCGACCCCAAGGCCGTCGACCCCGACGACGTCGAGACGCTGCAGGACCTCGTGGTCGCGGCCGTCCGCGACGCACGCCGCGCCGTCGAGGAACTCGCCGCCGAGAAGATGGGCCCGGTCACGGGCGGCATGGGCGGGCTCGGTGACAGCCTCGGCGGTCTCGGCCTGCCGGGGCTGTAACCCGTCGATGTACGAAGGCGCCGTCCAGGACCTCATCGACGAACTCGGCCGGCTGCCGGGAGTCGGGCCCAAGAGTGCTCAGCGCATCGCGTTCCACCTGCTCGCCGCCGAGGACACCGACGTCGAGCGGCTCGCTGCCGTCCTCATCCGGGTGAAGAACGAGGTCAAGTTCTGCACCATCTGCGGCAACGTCTCCGAGGCGGACGTGTGCCGGATCTGTAACGACTCACGCCGTGACCTCACGATCATCTGCGTCGTCGAGGAGCCGAAGGACGTCGTCGCGGTCGAGCGCACCCGCGAGTTCCGCGGGCGCTACCACGTACTCGGCGGAGCGATCAGCCCGATCGACGGCGTCGGCCCCGACGACCTGCGCATCCGTGAGCTGCTGGGCCGGCTGCGCGACGGCGTCGTCACCGAGCTCATCCTCGCCACCGACCCGAACCTGGAGGGCGAGGCCACCGCGACCTATCTCGCCCGGCTGCTGGCGCCGATGGGGCTCACGGTCACTCGGCTCGCCAGCGGGCTGCCGGTCGGCGGCGATCTGGAGTACGCCGACGAGGTCACGCTGGGCCGGGCGTTCTCCGGCCGCCGCCGGGTGGAGTAGGCGGCGTCGGGGGTGCGCCGCGGGCTGTACTGGGTCGGTGTGCTGTGCGCGGTCGCGCTGCTCGTCGGGGGAGTGGTCATCGGCGTCCGCGGCTACACGAAGACGTCCGGCCCGGACGGTGTGGTGCGTGGCTACTTCGCGGCGCTCGCCCGCTCCGACGCCGCGGACGCGCTCGCGTTCGGTGACCTCCCCGACGGGCCGCACACGCTGCTGACCGCGACGGTCTTGCGCGAGCAGCAGCGGATCGCGCCGCTGCGCAACCTCTCGATCGTCGGCACGAGGCGCGACGGCGACACCGCGAGCGTCGACGTCATGTACACCCTCGCGTTCCCGGCGCGGGACGTCCCGGTCAGCGTCACCGTCCGGCTCCATCGCACCGGCCACGGGTGGCGGCTGGACCGGGTCGCGGTTCCTACCGAGCTCGAGTCGACCACCGCCCGCGAGCGCCAGTCCATCGTCGGCGCGGGTATCCCGGCCGGACCGACCCTGCTGTTCCCGGGCGCGCTGCCCGTGCGGCTCGACACGCCGTACCTGCAGCTGGATCCGGTCCGCGACCACGTCGCGTTCGACGCGCTGACGGTCACCGGCATCTACGTCGAGGTCAGCGCGGCCGGCCGGAGTGCGACCACCGCGGCGGTCCGTACGAAGCTGCGCCGCTGTGTCACCGGTCCCCCGGACACCACCTGCCCGTTGCCCGACGAGCGGTACGTGCCCGGTTCCGTCCACGGGACACTGAAGGACGATCTGAACGACATCACGGTCGAGGTCGCCACCGATCCGGTGGGCACGCTGCGCGTCGACGCCCAGGTGATGGTCTCGGGCTCGTACCAGCGGCTCGACTTCCGCAACCAGCGCATCTCCGGACGCGGGTCCGTCGAGCTGAACGTGCACGCGGCCGCCTACGCGGTCGCTCCGCTCTCCCTGCGTTGGACGCTGTCGTGAGGCGCGCCGCCCTGCTCGTCGCCGCTGCGGCGCTGGTCGTCGGACCGGCGCCGCGAGCGGTCGCGGCGCCCGGGCCAAGCAATGCGCCGCAGTACTGGTTCGACGACTGGCGGGTCCAGTCGCTGTGGGACAGCGGCGCCCGCGGTCAGGGCATCACGATTGCCGAGATCGACACCGGGGTGAACGCGGACCTGCCCGAGCTGAAGGGACGCGTCCTGGCCGGCACCGATCTCGGCCAGTCGGGCAACGGCCAGGTCGACCGCGAGATCGACGGCTTCGGGCACGGCACCGCGATGGCGTCGATCATGGTCGCCCGCCCCGGACTGCTCGACATCACCGGCCTGGCCCCGGGCGCCAAGATCCTGCCGATCGCCGTCCCGCTGACCGGAACCACCGATTCCGAACGGCCGGACAAGTTGCCCGAGGCGATCCGGTACGCGGCCGATCACCACGCGAAGATCATCAACATGTCGCTCGGCGGCAAGCGGGTGCCGAAGCAGGACAGCGAGCCGTGCAGTAACGAGGAACAGTCCGCGATCTACTACGCGATACGCAAGGGCGCGCTCGTCATCGCCTCCGTCGGCAACACCGGACCGACCGCCAACACGGTGGAGGATCCCGGCGTCTGCCTCGGTGTCATCTCGGTCGGGGCGGTCAACGCCGCCGGCAAGGTCGCCCAGTTCTCCAGCCGCGAGCCCTACCTCACCCTCGTCGCGCCCGGCGTGGGCGTCCCGTCCCTCGGCCGCGAGCCCGGTACCGCCTACTCGGGCGACGGAACCAGCCAGGCAACCGCCCTGACATCGGCCGCCGCCGCGCTCGTATGGTCGGCCCATCCGAAACTGGACGCGGGGGGCGTGGCCGCCCGCATCCTCGCGACGTTGGACGGACGGCGCACCACGGCGAGCCGGCTGTACGGTTTCGGTCGGCTGAACGCCTACCGCGCGGTGACGGGTCGCTTGCCGGCAGAGACGGCCCCGTCCGGAGCGTCCGCACCGGCGAGCAGCACGGGGAACCCGGTCTACGAGGCCGCGGGGCCGTTCATCAGCCGGGCCGACGCGCTGCGCAAGGTGAGCGTCGATCGGCCGAAGCCCGCGGCGAAGCCGATCGGCTCGACCGGCTCGTTCGAGGTGGGGACGCATCCGCGGCTGACGCCCGAGGTGATCACCGGGATCGCGCTGGCGGCGGCCGGCGCGCTGCTGCTGCTGATCCTGCTCGGGTTCGGCGTACGGGGCCGGCATCGCCGTCGACGGCTCACCCCGGCCGGGCCGCCACCGATCCCCGAAGCCGCCGGCCGGCCGGCGATTGCGCCGGCTGCCGGATGGGCCACGCATCCGGGAAACGTCGCCCTGCAGCCCGACGCTTCGCCGCCACCAGGCCCACGCCCTGGACCGGGTGCCGGGCCCCGTCCGTCAGGCGACCGACCACGCCCACGCCCGCACCTCTAACGTGAACGCGAGGATCAAGCCCCGAGGAGCGCCAGCGACGAGCGGGCTTCGGTCCGAGCCCGCCGCCGCGCGAGCGCAGCGAGCTTGCGGCGCGGAGCGACGATGCGCCCGAGCGGAGCGAGTGGCGCTTGAGGAGATCCGCCTTCGGCGGGATCAGGACGTGACGGCGTTCCAGTCGAAGGGCCGCATCTCGCGCAGCACCCGGCGGCGCAGGTTGCGCGGCAGGCGGTCGATGAAGAGCTTGCCCGCGAGGTGATCGGTCTCGTGCTGCAGGCAGCGGGCGAAGTAGCCGGTGCCGGTGACCTCGATCGGTCGGCCGGTGCGGTCGCGGCCGCGCACCGTCGCTCCGCTCGGCCGCTCCAACTCCCGGTACGGGCCGGGCACCGAGAGACAGCCCTCGTCGGCCGTCTCGGGCTCGCCGAACGTCTCGATCGTCGGGTTGACCATGTGGCCGCGCTGCCGGACGCCGGTCTCGTCAGGGCAGTCGTACACGAAGACGGCGAGACTCAGCCCGACCTGCGGGGCGGCCAGCCCGACCCCGTTGGCGATCCGCATCGACTCGAACATGTCGTCGATCAGCCCGCCGAGTGCGTCGTCGAACTCGGTGACCGGTCGAGCCGGGGCGGCGAGAACCGGGTCCCCCACCACCACGATCTTGGGCGGTGTGCCGGTCATGCCGGGGAGCCGTTCGGCAGCGGGCGGCGCGGGCCGGGCGTGGGCCGGGCTCGGCGCGCGGTCGCCGGCTGCTCCAGCCCGAAGGCGGACAGCATCGGCTCGAGCGCTGTGGTGATCTCGGACAGGGTCGCCCGGGCGCGCGGGACGCCGGCCCGGAACGGGTCCGGGACGTCGTCGAGGGCGAGTGGGACGGCGCCGTACATCGCGCGGATCCGGGCGGCGCGGGCGATCAGCTCGGTCGGGGTCCCCGAGCCCACGTGACGAACCAGCCGGGCGAACTCCTTCATGGTGAACGTCCGGCGCAGGGCGCCGGGGACCTCGGCCATGACCACGTCGCGGTGCGCGACCTCGGCGGTGAGGACGAGGTCGGCGTCGGTCGCCATCCACGGCTCGAACTGGCGGGCCCGGTGCTGGCTCGAGTCGATGCCGAGCGCGGTAAGCACCGTGGCCGATCCGGAGTCGACCGAGCTGCCGACCAACGCGGCGACACCGGCGCTGGAGACGTACAGCCGCCGCTGCGACCCGGCCCGTTCCCGCAGGATGAATTCGGCCATCGGTGAGCGGCAGACGTTGCCGGTGCACACGTACAGAATCGTCAGCGCCACGACGCCAGTATCCCTGGTCGGGCCCGTCGATCCCGTCAGCCGCGGACGGCGCGGTTGACTGCGCTCACCACGGCCCGCAACGACGCCTGGGTGGTCGACTCGCTGATGCCGACGCCCCAGAACACCTGGTCACCGATCTCGATCTCGAGATAGGCGGCGGCCTCGGCGTCGCGTCCCGA
>JAVHVD010000266.1:0-4674 GCA_032160745.1 Pseudonocardiales bacterium | reverse complement strand
CATCCGCTCGACGGTGCGCAGGATCATCTCGTCGCACGCCGCGCGCCGCTCGCCGCCGTTGGCCGCGAGGTCGTCCTCGTGGATCGGCAGGTCGGGCGTGATGTAGATGCTGAAGATGTCCTTCGCGGCCTCGGCGTCCGGACGCTCGATCTTGATCTTCACGTCCAACCGGCCAGGTCGCAGGATCGCCGGGTCGATCATGTCCTCGCGGTTGGACGCACCGATGACGATGACGTTCTCGAGCCCTTCCACGCCGTCGATCTCCGACAGCAGCTGCGGGACGATCGTGTTCTCGACGTCGGAGCTGACGCCCGATCCGCGGGTCCGGAAGATCGAGTCCATCTCGTCGAAGAACACGATGACCGGCGTGCCCTCGCTGGCCTTCTCGCGGGCGCGCTGGAACACCAGCCGGATGTGCCGCTCGGTCTCGCCGACGTACTTGTTCAGCAGCTCCGGGCCCTTGATGTTCAGGAAGAAGGCAGTGGCCTTCTCGTCGCCACCGTGCACACGCTGCACCTGCTTGGCCAGCGAGTTGGCGACCGCTTTCGCGATGAGCGTCTTGCCGCAGCCGGGCGGGCCGTAGAGCAGGATGCCCTTCGGCGGGCGCAGCTGGTGCTCACGGAACAGGTCGGCGTGCAGGAACGGCAGCTCGACCGCGTCCCGGATCGCCTCGATCTGGTGGGTGAGTCCGCCGATGTCGCCGTAATCGATGTCGGGAACCTCTTCGAGGATGAGCTCCTCGACCTCGCTCTTCGGCACCCGCTCGTACGCGTACCCCGAGCGCGACTCGAGCAGCAGCGAATCGCCGGCCCGCAGCGGGTTCTCCCGCAGGATCTCGGCCAGATGGACCACGCGCTCCTCGTCGGTGTGCCCGACCACCAGCGCCCGGTCGCCGCCGTCGAGAAGCTCCTTGAGCATGACCACCTCGCCGGCGCGCTCGAAGCCGCGGGCGGCGACGACGTTCATTGCCTCGTTGAGCATGACTTCCTGGCCGTGCTTCAGCTCGTCGAGATCGACCTCGGGCGACACCGCCACGCGCAACTTGCGGCCGGTGGTGAAGATGTCGACCGTGCCGTCTTCGAACCCCTCGAGGAAGACGCCGTAGCCGCTCGGCGGCTGGGCCAGCCGGTCGATCTCCTCCTTCAGCTGCACCATCTGGTCACGCGCCTCGCGCAGGGTGTCGGCGAGCCGGTCGTTGCGGTCGCTCAGGGCGGCGACGCGGGACTGGGCCTCGGCGAGCCGGTCCTCCAGCAGCCGCATGTGACGCGGGGACTCCGACGCCTTGGCCCGGAGAAGTTCGAGCTCCTGCTCGAGGAACGCCGTGCGCCGGCGCAGATCGGCATCACCTGGCGAACCCTGCGCACGTGGACTGTCCTGCCCACCTCGCGGCTCCTGAGCCATGCGGCCACCTCCCACTGTGCTGCCCGGCTGGGCGCGGAGTGTTCGCGAAATCCCACCCTACACACGCGAACGTCCTGCGCCTCGGATCTACCCTGGTCCTGTGCAGAGGCAAACGCGACACAGTTTCCGACGGGTTTCCGGCCGATGAGCGACGGGCTACGTGTGTGGATCGATCAGGAGCTGTGCACCGGTGATGGGCTGTGCGTGCAGTACGCACCGGAGGTGTTCGAGTTCGACATCGACGGCCTCGCCTACGTCAAGGAAGGCCCGGGCGAACTGCTCGCGGCGCCCGGTGCGCGCGCCGCGGTGCCGGCGTCGTTGCGCCTCGACGTGATCTCCTCGGCGAAGGAATGTCCGGGCGACTGCATCCACGTGGTCCGCGAATCGGACGACGTCGAGATCGCCGGCCCCGAGGCCTGACCGGCCGCCGTCACGGCAGGTTCGGCCGGAACGGCGCCCCTGCATCGGCCGGCGCATCGATGGCCGGCGTGTCCTCCGACTTGGCCGGCCGCCGCTGCCGCGCCGGAGCCGTAACCCCGGGCGCGAGCCGGCGGGCGGTGACCAGGAACGCGGTGTGCCCGATCATCCGGTGCTCGGGGCGGACGGCCAGCCCGACGACGTGCCACCCGCGCACGAACGTCTCCCACGAGGACGGCTCGGTGAACCCGCTGTGGGCCCGCAGCGCCTCCACGAGACGGGACAGTTGCGTCGTCGTGGCCACGTACCCGATCAGCACGCCACCGGGCCGGATCGCCGCCGCTACGGCGGGCAGTACCTCCCACGGGCTGAGCATGTCCAGGACGGCGCGGTCCACCTGCTCGTCGGCCGGGTGGTCGGCGACGTCACCGCGGCGCAGGGTCCAGTTGGCCGGCTGCTCGGCGAAGAAGGTCTCGACGTTGCGCACGGCCACGTCGGCGTGGTCGTCGCGGAGCTCGTAGGACAGCACCCGCCCGGTCGGACCCACCGCCCGCAGGAGTGCGCAGGTCAGCGATCCGGACCCGGCGCCCGCCTCGAGCACGGTCGCACCCGGGCACACGTCGCCCATGGTGATGATCTGGGCGACGTCCTTGGGGTAGATCACGGCGGCGCCGCGGGGCATGGACAGGACGAAGTCGACCAGCAGGGGTCGTAGCGCGAGGTACTGCGTCCCGCTCGTCGCGGCGACCACGCTGCCCTCAGGCGCGCCGATCAGTTCGTCGTGCTCGATAGCGCCGCGATGGGTGTGGAACTGCTTGCCGGCCGTCAGCGTGACCGTGTGCAGCCGGCCCTTGGGGTCGGAGAGCTGCACCCGCTCGCCCGCCTCGAACGGACCGGAGCCCGGTGCTCTGCTCACGCAGTTCCTTTCCTGGCCGAGGCGCCCTGCAGTCGCTGGGCGAAGTCCCGGGTGGTGATGATGCCTGCCGCGCTGCCGTCCGGACGTATGACGAGATACTCGTGCGCGGGAGTGGTCTGCATCTGGCGCAGCAACGCCTCGGCATCGATGCCGTCGGGCACCAGCAGCCCCGGTTCCAGCGGACGGGCGACCGCAGAGACCGGCGTCCACGGTCGCTGCTCCGGTGGGACGGCGCCGATCTGCGCCTCGTCGACGATCGCGGTGGGCTGGTCGGCCGGGTCGATCAGCACCAGGCCCCGGGCCTGCGCGTCCCAGGCGCGGCGCAGCGCTTCGTTGACCGAGACGTCGGACGGGACGAACATGCCCGGGCGCACCAGCTCGGCGATCGCCAGGTACGGCAACCTGGCCATGAGCTCGGCCACCTTGAGCGATTGACCCGCCGCCAGCCACAGGTAGGCCGCGAGGCCGATGCTGAACACCGCCGCCGCTACTCCGATCGAGCTGCGCTGCACTGCGAAACCCGAGACCGCGACCGCGACGGCCACCACGCGTCCGGACCAGGCCGCGACCTTGGTACCGGTGACGAAGCGGGCTCCGAACGCGCAGACCGCCGCGCGGAGCAGGCGTCCGCCGTCCAGCGGCAGGCCGGGGAGCAGGTTGAACAGGGCGAGCAGCAGGTTCGTCCAGCACAGCAGGCCGAGCAGCGCGGTGGACAGCGAGCCGGCGGGCGAGGCGTCGTAGGCCAGCCAGGCGGCGCCCGATATGACCAAGGACACGAGCGGCCCGGTCCCGGCGATCAACAACTCGTCACGAGCGCGGTCGGGTTCCCCGTCGATCTCCGACACCCCACCCAGCGCGAACAGCACCACCCGGCGCACCGGATGCCCGAGCGCCAGGCTGACGACGGTGTGTCCGAGTTCGTGGGCCAGGACGCAGAATCCGAACAGAACGGCGAAGCCGGCGCCGGCCAGGTAGGCGAGGCCCCCGCCGATGCCGGGCACCGCGTCGTCGATGATCGGCGCGTACACCGCGGCCAGGAGCACGGCCACGAGCAGCCAGGACGGCATCACCTCGATGGGAACGCCGCGGAACCGGCCGAGCACCAGGCCGCTCCTGACCTCTCGTCCCGGCGGCGCGTTGGTCACGACGGCGATGCTACGGCCACTTTCCGTGCGAACCGACTACCGTACGGGCGTGACCGACGACCCGGAACTGCGTGCGCGCATCGAGGCCCAGGTGGCCGCCCGGCGCGCCCGCAGAGCGTCGCCGACCCCGGCCGCGAACGGCGATGAACCCGACACCGACGTCGGTTCCGGCGACGAGCCGACCGGCAGCCGCTCGCTTGCGCCGAGCCGTCCGTGGAACCGGCCGAGCGGTGCGACGGAACGACCGCCCGCCGCAGGCCCCGGCGAGCCGGCCGGGCCGGGACTAGCGGGTCCCGGTGGACTCGGGCCGCAACGGCCGTGGCTGAACCGCGAGCATGACGTCGACGAAACAGAGACCACGTACGAGGACGACTCGGCGGCTGAGCCGGACGTGGCACCGGCGAAGGGCGCGCTTCGACCGGCCCGTCCCTGGTCGGCCCGCCGCTCGAGCGAGAAGGCGGCGGCCCCGTCGGCACCGACGCCGTCCAACCCGGACACCGTGCTGCGCGATCTCGCTGCTGACCTGACACCGGCTGAGCAGACTCGGCTGGACCCGTTGTCGGAGGCACCGGACGGTCCGGTAGCCGACGAGCCACCCCAAACCGAGCTGACCACCGACGAGCCGTCGATGGTGGACTCGGCCGATGGCGCAGAGGCCGCCGCCGAGGTGGAGACCTACCCGTGGGAGCGCCGGGAAGCGGTGGACCTCGACCTGCACGGCGCGCCGACCTGGGACCCGTCCATGTACCCGCCGGAGCCCGATGCACCGGCGCCGACGGCCCGCCGGGCGTTCCG
>JAVHVD010000265.1:0-9110 GCA_032160745.1 Pseudonocardiales bacterium | reverse complement strand
TCGAAGTGCGGGCTCACTCCGCAGTACGAGCAGTTGCAGGAGCTGCAGGAGCAGTACGGTCCCCGCGGCCTCCACGTGCTCGGCTTCCCGTGCAACCAGTTCATGGGCCAGGAACCGGGCTCGCCGGCGGAGATCCAGGACTTCTGCTCGACGACCTACGGCGTGACGTTCCCAATGTTCGCCAAGATCGACGTGAACGGACCGGATCGGCACCCGATCTACGCCGAGCTGACCGAGGTCGCCGACGCGGAGGGCGCGGCCGGCGACGTGCAGTGGAACTTCGAGAAGTTCCTCATCACCCCGGACGGGACGATCACCCGTTTCCGGCCGCGCACGGAGCCCTCGTCGCCCGAGATCGTCGGCGCGATCGAAGCAGCCCTTCCCGGGTAGCTTCCAGGCATGCAGGATCGGACGCCGCACCCCGACACGCTCGACCCGATCGAGCGGGCGTCGATCGACGAACTGCGCGGCCTGCAGCTGACCCGGCTGCAGTGGTCCGTCCACCTCGCGTACGACAACGTTCCGCACTACCGGCACTCGTTCGAGGTGGCCGGCGTCCACCCGTCCGACATCCGCGAGCTCGCCGACCTGGCGAAACTGCCGTTCACCACCAAGGCCGACCTGCGCGACAACTACCCGTTCGGCATGTTCGCCGTACCCCGGGAGCAGGTGTCACGCGTCCACGCATCCAGCGGGACCACCGGTCGGCCGACCGTCGTCGGTTACACCGCCGAGGACATCCGGACCTGGGCGACCGTCATGGCCCGCTCGATCCGCGCGTCCGGCGGACGACCGGGCGACAAGGTGCACGTCGCGTACGGATACGGCCTGTTCACCGGCGGCCTGGGTGCGCACTACGGCGCGGAGGCGCTCGGGTGCACCGTCATCCCGGTGTCGGGTGGGATGACCGAGCGGCAGGTGATGCTGATCCGCGACTTCGAGCCGGACGTGATCATGGTGACGCCGTCCTACATGCTCGCGGTGGTCGACGAGATGGAGCGCCAGGGCATCGACCCACGCTCGACCTCGCTGTCGGTCGGCATCTTCGGCGCCGAACCGTGGACCAACGACATGCGGACGGAGATGGAGCAGCGCCTGGACATGCACGCCGTCGACATCTACGGCCTGTCCGAGGTGATGGGCCCCGGCGTCGCGAACGAGTGCGTCGAGACGAAGGACGGACTGCACATCTGGGAGGACCACTTCTATCCGGAGATCATCGATCCGATCACCGGCGAGGTCCGGCCCGACGGCGAGGTGGGTGAGCTCGTCTTCACCTCGCTGACCAAGCAGGCGATGCCGGTGATCCGCTACCGGACGCGCGACCTCACCCGCCTGCTGCCCGGCACCGCACGCCCGATGCGACGCATGGAGAAGATCACCGGCCGGTCCGACGACATGATCATCCTGCGCGGCGTGAACCTCTTCCCGACGCAGATCGAGGAGCTGATCCTGCGGACGCCGGCGCTGTCGCCGCACTTCCAGTGCGTACTGACCCGTCCGGACCGGCTGGACGAGCTGACCGTGCGGGTCGAGCGCCGCCCGGACGCGACGTCCGGAGATGCGGGCGCGGCCGGTCAGGCGTTGCGCACGCTGATCAAGAACACCATCGGGGTCTCGGTGACCGTGCACGTCCTCGACCCGGACGGCGTCGAGCGCTCGATGGGCAAGATGCGGCGCATCGTCGACGAGCGCCCGCGCCGGCCCTAGGTGCGGGCGCGGAGCCCCTCGAAGACGGCGTCGTGCACGGCGTCGGCCAGCTCGGAAGCGTTGTGGGTGCTCGCCGGCCGCAGCCACTCGGTCAGTGAGTTGACCATGCCGAACAGCAGTCGGGCGGTCACGGCGGGATCGAGGTCTGGGCGCAACTCGCCGGCCCCGACGGCGTCCTTCACCAACCCGGCCGCCAACCGGTCGAGGCGCCGACGGCGAGCCAGCGCCGACCGCTCGACCTCGCTGTTGCCCCGTACCCGCAGGAGCAGCGTGACGTAGGGCAGCTGCTCGACCAGCACCGCAACGCTCTGCCTCATCAGCAGCTCGAGACGGTCGACGGCCCGACCGTCGCTGCGGCGCGCCTCGTCGGCGACCCGTTCCAGGCCGGACAGTGCGCGATCCAGTGCCAGGCCGAGCAGCGCGTCCTTGCTCGACACGTGGTGGTAGATCGCGGACTTGCTGATCCCGATGCGCTGGGCGAGGTCTTCCATGCTCGTGCCGTCGAAGCCGCGCTCGTTGAACGCCTCGACGCTGCGCTCGACCACCGTCGCGAGGTCGAGGCCCGGGCGGCCCCGGCGCCGGGGAGGAGCGGTCACGTCCGCAGCTCGGCACTGCGCCCGCGGAATTCGGCGATCACCTCGTCGCCGCGGCGGACCGTGACGTCGTAGATGCCGGCGCGGCCGGACCGGGTGCGGACCTGCGCATGGGCCTCCAGCACGTCGCCGAGCCGGCCCGGGGCGAGGAAGGAGATCTCGGCGCCGGCGGCCACCGTGACCGGACCCCAGCTGTTGCAGGCACAGGCGAACGCGGTGTCGGCCAGCGTGAAGACCAGCCCGCCATGGGCCAGCTCGTGGCCGTTCACCATGTCCGGCCGGACGGTCATCCGGGCCCGGGCCCAGCCGAGCCCGTACTCGACGACCTCGATGCCGAGGCTGCGTGACGCCCCGTCGGCGGCCATCATCGCCGCGACGGGATCGGTCTGGTCATCGGGCATGCCGAAACGCTAGCATGGTTAACTGACCGATCGGTCGGTAAATATAGGTGGGGGAACGGAGCATCCGAGATGCCGCTGCGCAGCTACGTCCAGGGATCGTGGTTCGAGCCGACCGCCGACGGCGCGCCGGTGCACGACGCGGTCAGCGGCGAGCAGATCGCCACCGTCTCGTCCGAGGGCATCGACATGGCGGGCGTGGTCTCGTACGGACGGACGACGGGCGGCCCGGCGCTGCGAGAGCTGAACTTCCACCAGCGAGCGGCGATCCTGAAGGCGCTGGGCGGCTACCTGCGCGAGCACCGCGACGAGCTCTACGCCGTGTCGGCGCAGACGGGCGCGACGCTCGGCGACTCCAAGTTCGACGTGGACGGCGGCTTCGGCGTGCTCCTGGCCTACGCGTCCAAGGGCAAGCGCGAGCTGCCCGCCGACACGATCATCGTCGAGGGCACCGTCGAGCAGCTCGGCCGCGGTGGCCAGTTCGTCGGGCAGCACATCCTCACGCCGCTTCAGGGCGTCGCCGTCCAGGTCAACGCCTTCAATTTCCCGGTGTGGGGGCCGCTCGAGAAGTTCGCCCCGGCCTTCCTGGCCGGCGTGCCGAGCGTCGTCAAACCGGCCACCGCGACGGCGTTCCTCACGGCGCGGCTGGTCGAACTGGTCGTCGAGTCGGGCCTGCTGCCCGAGGGCGCTCTGCAGTTCGTGTGCGGCGGCGTCGGCGACCTCTTCGACCACCTCACCGACCAGGACCTGCTCTCGTTCACCGGCTCGGCCTCTACCGCGCAGCGACTGCGAACCCACCCGACCATCGTCTCCCGCGCGGTGCGGTTCAACGCCGAGGCCGACTCGCTCAACTGCTCCATCCTCGGTCCGGATGCCGTCGCCGGCACGCCGGAGTTCGACCTCTACGTCAAGCAGCTGGTCAACGAGATGACTGTCAAGGCCGGACAGAAGTGCACCGCCATCCGACGCGCGCTCGTCCCCGAGCCGCTCGTCGACGCGGTCGCCGAGGCGGCCGCGGCGCGCCTGGCCAAGGTGACGATCGGCAACCCCGCGGACGAGTCGGTGCGGATGGGCGCACTCGCGAGCCTCGATCAGCGCGAGGAGGTGCGGCGCTCGCTGAAGTCGCTGCTGTCGGTCGGAACGGCGGTGTTCGGCGACCCGGAGCGCGTCGATGTGGTCGGCGCGAACGCGGAGCGCGGCGCGTTCATCTCGCCGGTGCTGATCAAGGCCGACGACGCTGATCGCGCCGAACCGCACGAGGTCGAAGCGTTCGGACCGGTCAGCACGCTGATCGGCTACCGCGATACGGCGCACGCGGTCGAGCTCGCGGCCCGCGGGCAGGGCAGCCTCGTCGGTTCGGTCGTCACCGCCGACACCGGTTTCGCACGGGACGTCGTGCTCGGCGTCGCGCCTTGGCACGGACGGGTGCTGGTGCTGGACCGCGACGACGCGCCCGAGTCCACCGGACACGGCTCGCCATTGCCGATGCTCGTGCACGGTGGACCGGGCCGGGCCGGCGGCGGCGAGGAGATGGGCGGCCTGCGCGGGATCGCCCATCACATGCAGCGCACTGCGGTGCAGGCCAGCCCGAAGGTGCTGGGCGCCGTCACGGGCCGCTGGGTGCGTGGGTCCGCTCGGCAGGACGACGGCGTCCACCCGTTCCGCAAGTCCCTCGCCGAGCTGAAGATCGGTGACTCCCTCACCGCCGGGCCCCGCATGGTCACCAGCGAGGACGTCGCCCACTTCGCCGAGTTCACCGGCGACACGTTCTACGCGCACACCGACGCCGAGGCCGCCGCGGCGAACCCGTTCTTCGACGGCATCGTGGCCCACGGCTACCTGGTCGTGTCGCTCGCGGCCGGGCTGTTCGTCGACCCCGATCCCGGTCCCGTCCTCGCCAACTACGGCATCGACGACCTGCGGTTCCTCACGCCGGTGTACCCGGGCGACGAGCTCACCGTCACCCTGACCTGCAAGGCGATCACTCCGCGCGGGGACGCGGCTCACGGCGAAGTGCGCTGGGACGCGGAGATCACCAAGCAGGACGGCTCGATCGCCGCCCAGTACGACGTCCTCACCATGGTCTCGCGATGAGCGCTCGCGCGGCGGCGGACCTCGAGTCGCATTTCCAGACCACGATCGAGCACGATCGGCGGATCGAGCCGCGGGACTGGATGCCCGACGCGTACCGCAACACGATGATCCGCCAGATCGCGCAGCACGCGCACTCGGAGATCATCGGCATGCAGCCGGAAGGTAACTGGATCACCCGCGCGCCGTCGCTGCGACGCAAGGCGATCCTGATCGCCAAGGTGCAGGACGAGGCCGGCCACGGCATGTACCTCTACAGTGCCGCCGAGACGCTCGGCGCCGATCGGGCGGATCTCACCGACAAGCTCATCACCGGTCGGCAGAAGTACTCGTCGATCTTCAACTACCCGACGCTGACCTACGCCGACGTCGGCGTGATCGGCTGGCTGGTCGACGGCGCAGCAATCTGCAACCAGGTGCCGTTGTGCCGCTCGTCCTACGGCGCGTACGCCCGGGCGATGATCCGCATCTGCAAGGAGGAATCCTTCCACCAGCGGCAGGGCTACGAGCTGCTGATGACGATGATGCGCGGCACCGACGCGCAGCGGCAGATGGTGCAGGACGCGACGGACCGGTTCTGGTGGCCGTCGCTGATGATGTTCGGTCCGCCGGACGACCGGTCGCCCAACACCGAGCGCTCGATGGCCTGGGGGATCAAGCGGCACACCAACGACGAGCTGCGGCAGCGCTTCGTCGACATGACCGTGCCGCAGGCGGACAAGCTCGGCGTCACCTTGCCCGACCCAGAGCTGCGGTGGAACCCCGAGCGCGGCCGGTACGACTTCGGCGCCATCGACTGGTCGGAGCTGGACGCGGTGATCAAGGGCGACGGACCGTGCAACGCGCAGCGGATGGCGCACCGCCGGGCCGCGCACGACGACGGCGCCTGGGTTCGCGAGGCCGCCGCGGCCCACGCCGCCAAAGCCGCGACTTCGACCCCGCCGCGCACACAAAACAGCCCCGGCATTGCGCGCGCCGGGGTCAAAGTCGCGGGGAGGGGCGCGTGACCGACTACAGCGCCGAAGGCGGGCACGGGGCGGTGCCGACCTCGGACGTGCCCGTCCGCCCGTCGCCGCAGGCGGTGCGCTCCGATTGGCCGCTGTGGGAGGTCTTTCTCCGGGGCAAGCGGGGGCTCAACCACGTCCACGTCGGATCGCTGCACGCGGCCGACGCGCAGATGGCCCTGCACCACGCCCGCGACCTCTACACCCGCCGCAACGAGGGCGTGAGCATCTGGGTGGTCGCGGCCGCCGACATCACCGCATCCAGCCCGGATGAGAAGGACCCGTTCTTCGCACCGTCCGGCGACAAGGTCTACCGCCACCCGACGTTCTACGAGATCCCCGACGACGTCCCCCATATGTGATGACCATGGACCACGACACCCCGTACGACGGACTGGCCGACCAGCACGGCGACGACGCGCGCTGGGCATTCGGCACTGGCTTCACCGACCCGCTCGAGGGCATCGACACGACCGTGCCGGACGACCTCGATCCCGCCGCGCTCGCCACCTACTGCCTGATGCTCGGCGACGACGCGCTCATCTACTCCCATCGGCTCCAGCAATGGATGACGCGCATGCCGGAGCTGGAGGAGGAGACGGCGATCGCCAACATCGCGCTCGACCTGCTCGGCCAGGCCCGGATGCTGCTCGCCCGGGCCGGCACGATCAACGGCCGCACCGAGGACCAGCTCGCCTACTTCAGGGACGAGGCCGACTTCCGCAACGTCCGTCTGGTCGAGGAGCCGGACCGGGACTTCGCCGAGCTGGTCGGCCGCCTGCTCGTGTTCTCGACCTGGCGCCTCGCCCTGTTCGACCGGCTGGTCGACTGCCCGGATCCGGTCCTCGCGGCCATCGCCGGCAAGGGCGTAAAGGAGCTCAGCTACCACCGTGACTACGCCGCCCAATGGGTGATCAGGCTGGGTGACGGCACGGACGTGTCGCGGCAGCGTATGCAGGCCGCGCTCGCCGCGATCTGGCCTCTCGTCGACGAGCTGTTCCGGGTGCACCCGGTGGCTCTCGTAACGGCCGACCGCAGTGAGTTCGACGCGGTCCTCGACACCGTCCTGGCGACCGCGACGCTGGACCGCCCAGCGGCCGCGCCGCTGGCCGCGGTCGGCGGCCGCACCGGTCGTGACGGCGTGCACACCGAAGCGCTCGGTTACGTGCTGGCCGAGCTGCAGAGCGTCGCTCGCGCGCATCCGGATGCCACATGGTGACCGCGACGACCACGGCATGGGCGGCCGCGGCCGGCACGCCCGACCCTGAGCTGCCCATGCTGACGCTCGCCGATCTCGGCATCCTCCGCGACGTGCACGAGACCGCCGGGGTGGTGATTGCCACGATCACACCGACCTACTCCGGTTGTCCCGCGATGCGTGAGATCGCCGCTGATCTTCGGGATCGGCTGCAGCGGGCGGGATACCGCGACGTCGAGATCCGCACCCAGCTGGCACCCGCCTGGAGCAGTGACTGGATCACCGATGAAGGGCGACGCAAGCTCACCCGGGCCGGCATCGCCCCACCGACCGGCGCACCGCGGCGGACCGGACCCGTCGCGCTCACCCTCGGCCGGCCCACACCCGCGGCGTGCCCCCGCTGCGGCTCCGGGAACACGACATTGACGGCCGCGTTCAGCTCCACCGCCTGCAAGTCACTTCATCGGTGTGCGGACTGCGCCGAACCGTTCGAGTCCATCAAGGCGATATGAGCGCCCGCACGTTCCACCCGCTCACCGTGGCGCGCGTCGAGCCACTGACCGACGACTCCGCGGCGGTGACGTTCGACGTCCCCGACCACCTGCGAGCCGCGTTCACCTTCGCCCCCGGCCAATCGCTGACCGTGCGCCGGGGCGAGGAGCGACGGTCCTACTCGATCTGCGCTCCGGTCGGACGCCCGCCCCGCATCGGCGTGCGTGAGGTGATCGGTGGCGCGGTGTCCGGATGGCTGGTCCACGAAGTGCGCCCGGGCGACGTTCTCGAGGTCCAGCCGCCGAGCGGCACGTTCACACCTGAGCTCGGCGCGCCCGGCGATCACGTGCTGATCGCCGCCGGCTCGGGCATCACCCCGATGATCTCGATCGCCGGGTCCCTGCTCGCCGCCTCGCCCGACGCCACCGTCACCATCGTCTACGGCAACCGACGAAGTGATTCGGTGATGTTCGCCGACGACGTAGCCGACCTCAAGGATGCGTACCCGGCCCGGATGCGCCTGATTCACGTGCTCTCGCGGGAGCCGCAGGAGGTCGAGCTCTTCAACGGCCGCCTCGACGCCGGCCGGTTGCGGACCCTGCTCCCGGCCACCGTCGACGTTGCCGGCGTCGCCCACTGGTGGCTGTGCGGGCCATTCGGCATGGTCAGCGATGCCATCGACGTCCTCACCGCGTTGGATGTCGAACGCGGCCGGATCCACCGCGAGCTCTTCTACGTCGAGGACGTGCCACCGGCGGAGATCCGGCACGACGACGCGCCGATCGGCGCCGGCACCGAAGCCACGGTCGTCCTGGACGGGCGGACCACCACCGTCACCGTACCTGTGGGTATGCCCATCCTGGACGCCGCGCAGAAGGTGCGGCCCGACCTGCCGTTCGCATGTAAAGGCGGCGTGTGCGGCACCTGTCGCGCGCGGGTCACCGCCGGATCGGTGACGATGCGACGCAACTACGCGTTGGAGGACAACGAGGTCGCCGCGGGCTACGTGCTCACCTGTCAAGCGCTGCCGACCACCGACACGGTCACTGTCGACTACGACGACTAACGTCGAGGGTGATGACCACGACGAGGAGAGCGCTTTGAAACTCGGTCTGCACCTGCCCAACCTCACGTATCCGAACGGGCCCTCGGCCCTGGGGAGCGACCTCGCCCGGATCGCGACCACCGCAGAGGATGTCGGGTTCACCAAGCTCAGCGTGATGGACCACGTCTGGCAGATCGGGGTCATCGGTCCGCCGGAGAACGACATGCTCGAGGCCTACACAACCTTGGGCTACCTCGCCGCGCACACGAAGCGGATCGAACTGCTGGCCTGGGTGACCGCCGTGGTCTATCGCGAGCCGGGGCTGCTGGCGAAGTGCGTCTCGACACTCGACGTCCTGTCCGGCGGTCGCGCCTGGCTCGGCATCGGCGCCGCATGGAACGAGGAGGAGTCAGTAGGGCTCGGCCTGCCGTTCCCGCCGACCGCCGAGCGGTTCGAGCGGCTCGAAGAGGCGCTGCAGATCTTTCTCCAGATGTGCAGCGACGACGAGAGCGCGTACGAAGGCAAGCACTACAGGCTCGGCCGCACGCTGAACGTGCCGCAGCCGCTGCAGCGTCCGCA
>JAVHVD010000264.1:0-3475 GCA_032160745.1 Pseudonocardiales bacterium | reverse complement strand
CTCGGACCTCAACGGCGTGACCTCGTCGCTCGCCGGAACCGGCGGCGACCGCGACGGCAAGATCACGGTGGTGCTCGGCGCGGCTCTGCTGATCCTCGGCATCCTCATCCTGATGAAGCAGGGCCGGCTGTGGGTGAGCATCGGCGGCATCGTGCTGTCCGGGATCACCGTGCTCGTCGCGCTGGCTGACATCGGCGACGTCAGCAACAAGAGCGACCAGCTCCGCGGTTTCGGTCACCTGGACGTCGGGGCCGGGCTGGTGCTCGTCATGATCGCGTCACTGGTCGCGCTGGCCGCCTCGATCGT
The DNA here is from genome assembly GCA_032160745.1 of Pseudonocardiales bacterium. Lineage (GTDB taxonomy): Bacteria > Actinomycetota > Actinomycetes > Mycobacteriales > Jatrophihabitantaceae > Jatrophihabitans. Next base: position 3,169 of record JAVHVD010000264.1, on the reverse strand, counting down.
CGCCATCTGCCTCCGCCGCGTTAGCCCCTGACCCGGGGGCCTCGTTGGGCGTGATGCCCACTGATCGCCATGGCGGTCAGCGCGTATCACGTTCTGCGACCCGGTTGAGCGGCACCCAGCGCGCCCAGGCCGATCAAACAATTTCGCACATCCGAGCCTCAGTTCATCCGAAATGCTTGATTTGAGCCGTCTGCCGGTGCTATGAAACGTTTCGACCTGATCGTTTATGAGCGATAGTGGGGAAACAATGGCAGATACCCGAGCTCGGTCCATCCGACGGCGGGCCGCCGCCGGCCTCAGCGCGCTCTCCCTCGCGTTGGGTCTGACAACCGTGGCGGTCGTCGCCGAACAGGTGGTCGCCCAATCGCCGGCGGCGGCGATCGACAACGGCCTGGCGCTCACCCCGCCCATGGGCTTCAACGACTGGAACGCCTTCGGCTGCAACGTCACCGAGCAGCTGATCAAGGACACCGCCGACTTCTTCGTCAATTCCGGGATGAGGGACGCCGGCTACCAGTACGTCAACATCGACGACTGCTGGATGACGCACACCCGCGATGCCGCCGGCCGGCTCGTCCCCGACCCGGTGAAGTTCCCGGACGGCATCAAGGGCACCGCCGACTACGTGCACGCGCGCGGGCTGAAGCTCGGCATCTACGAGTCGGCCGGCTCGGAGACCTGCGCCCACTACCCCGGCAGCCTCGGCCACGAGCAGACCGATGCGCAGACGTTCGCCGACTGGGGCGTCGACTACCTCAAGTACGACAACTGCGGCACCAACGCGGGCAACGCCTCAACCAAGGCGCAGTACGTCGCCCGGTACCAGGCCATGGCCGACGCGTTGGCGGCCACTGGCCGACCGATCGTCTACTCGCTCTGCGAGTGGGGCAACCAGCAGGTCTGGACGTGGGGCGCCGACATGGCCAACCTCTGGCGGACGACCGGCGACATCAGTGACAACTGGAACAGCCTGAAGTCGATCATCAACCAGAACGCGCCGTTGGCGCCGTACGCGCACCCCGGCGCCTGGAACGATCCCGACATGCTCGAGGTCGGCAACGGCGGGATGACCGACTCCGAGTACCGCACCCACTTCGGCCTGTGGGCCGAGATGGCCGCGCCGCTGCTGGTGGGTACCGACCTGCGCAAGGCCACGCCGCAGACGATGGCGATCTACCTCAACAAGGACGTCATCGCCGTCGACCAGGATCCGCTGGGCGTGCAGGGCCGGGTGATCAGCACCGACGGCACCCACCTCGTCTTCGCCAAGCCACTGGCCAACGGTGACGTCTCGGTCGCGCTGCTCAATGAGGGCGACACGGCCGCGACGATCTCGACGACCGCCGCCGACGCCGGGCTGGGCAAGCCGCACGGCGCGTACACGCTGAAGGACCTGTGGTCGAAGAAGATCAGCGAAACCGCCGGGCGGATCACCGCCGCCGTCCCGGCCCACGGCACCGCGATGTACCGGGTCTCCGGCTCCGGGGACTGGAGCACACACGCGCCGGCCACCGCGGTCTCGGCTTCGATTGCGCCGGCCTACCCGGGCGGTCCGGTCATCGCCGAGGCGGGCAAGCCGACCACCGTCACCACGACCTTCACCAATACCGGTCGCATGCCGGTCACCGACCTGGCCGTCACCCTCGACGCGCCGGCCGGCTGGACCGTCGTCCCGACGTCCGACGCCACTGACAACGAGGTCGGGACGGACCGGTCGCTGACCACGACGTGGACGGTCACGCCGCCGGACGGCACCGCACCTGGCAAGTACGTCCTGACGCCCACCGCGAAGTACCTGTGGGACGACGGCACCCAGTCGGACAGCACCAGCGCCACCAGCGACGTGCTGGTGCCGAACGCGCCGCCGACGGGCACGCCCTACGTCAGCGACCTGCAGTGGACGAGTTCGTCCAACGGCTGGGGCCCGGTCGAGCGGGACCGCAGCAACGGCGAGACCGGCGCCAATGACGGCAAGCCGATCACCATCGGCGGGCAGGTCTACGCCAAGGGCCTCGGTGCGCACGCTCCCAGTGAGGTCGACGTCTACCTCGGTGGCCGGTGCGCGTCCTTCTCCGCCGACGTCGGCCTCGACGACGAGGTGGGCAACAACGGATCGGTGGTGTACCAGGTCTGGGCCGACGGCACGAAGGTGGCCGACAGCGGCACCGTCAAGGGAACGGACGCACCGCTTCCCCTGAGTGCAGACCTTGGAGCGGCAAAGTTCGTCCGGCTGGTGATCACCGACGCCGGAAACGGCAACACCTACGACCACGCCGACTGGGGTGCCGCGCAACTGAACTGCACCTGATCACGGCGGCGAACGGGCCAACCTTCCGTACCAGATGGTATTGCGTTCGGCAATTATCCCGGCATAATCAAGGTCGAGTCCAGGCGGCGGTCCCCCCGTATTGCCGCCTGGACTCTCTCTTCGTGTCCGGACCCGCAATCAGGCGTCCGGACGCCCCATTATGTGGGGCGGCGGCGGATCTTGCTGCCGAGCCAGACCAGCGGGTCGTACTTGCGGTCCGCGACGCGCTCCTTCAACGGGATCAGCGCGTTGTCGGTGATCTTGATGTGCTCGGGGCAGACCTCGGTGCAGCACTTGGTGATGTTGCACAGCCCCAGCCCGTGCTCGTCCTGGGCGGAGTGCTGGCGGTCCAGCGCGTCGAGCGGGTGCATGTCCAGCTCGGCGACGCGCATGAGGAAGCGGGGGCCGGCGTAGGCCTCCTTGTTCTCCTCGTGGTCCCGGATCACGTGGCAGACGTCCTGGCACAGGAAGCACTCGATGCACTTGCGGAACTCCTGCGAGCGCTCGACGTCCACCTGCGCCATGCGGTACTCGCCGGGCGCGATGCCGGGCGGCGGCGCGAACGCCGGCACCTCCTGCGCCTTCTTGTAGTTGAACGAGACATCGGTGACGAGGTCCCTCATCACCGGGAACGCGCGCAACGGCGTCACGGTGATGACCTCGTCGGGCCCGAAGGTCGACATGCGGGTCATGCACATCAGCCGGGGCCGGCCGTTCACCTCGGCGCTGCACGAGCCGCACTTGCCAGCTTTACAGTTCCAGCGCACGGCAAGATCGCCGGCCTGGGTGGCCTGCAGCCGGTGGATGATGTCGAGGATGACCTCGCCCTCGTTCACCTCGACGGTGTAGTCGACGAGCTCG
>JAVHVD010000263.1:0-24425 GCA_032160745.1 Pseudonocardiales bacterium | reverse complement strand
GACACAGCGAGATCGCCCACGTCGATCACGATCTGGTCCATGCACACGCGGCCGGCCACCGTGAAGCGCGACCCGTTCACCCATACCGGTCCGACACCGGACGCGTGCCGCGGCACCCCATCTGCATAACCCAGTGGCACGAGTACCAGCGTGGTCTCGCGGGTGGTCGTGTACTCGTGGCCGTACGACACGCCCTCGCCCGCCCGCACCCGCTTGACGCCGGCCGCGGCCGCCCGCAGCGTCATCGCCGGCGTCAGCCCGTGCGGTTGCGCGACCGGGGACAGCCCGTACACGGCGATCCCCGGTCGGACGAGATCGAAATGCGCCTCGGGCAGCGTGAGCGTCGCGGCCGAGTTGGCAAGGTGCCGCAGCTGCGGTTCGACGCCGGCCCGGGCGGCGACGTCCAGCGCCGCACGGAACGCGGTGATCTGCTTGGCGATCGTCGGGTGCCCGGGCTCGTCGGCGTACGCGAAGTGCGACCAGGCGCCGACGACCGTGATCTCGCCCGCCGCCTGCGCCTTGGCCGCCGCGACCACCAGGTCGGGCCAGTCGTCGACGTAGCTGCCGTTGCGGGACAGTCCGGTGTCGATCTTCAGATGGACGCGCGCGGTGGTCCCCGACTCCCGCACCGCCGCCGTGACCGCCTCGAGCTGCCACTGGCTGCTGACCGAGACGTCGATGTCCGCGGCCAGCGCGCGCCGCACGGTGTCGCCCTCCTCCGGCGTCCACAGCCAGGACAGCACCGGCACAGTGATCCCGGCCGCGCGCAGGGCGAGCGCCTCGTCCACGATCGCAGTGCCGAGCCAGGTCGCTCCGCCGGCCAGCGCGGCGCGGGCCGACGGGACGAGGCCGTGGCCGTAACCGTCGGCCTTGACCACCGCCATGACCTCGGCCGCGGTGCCGGCCGTCATGGCGGCGACGTTGCCCTGGATCGCGGCCAGGTCGACGAGGGCTTCGGTACGTAGCACCCCGTCATCCTCGCAAACGCGGGATAGTGACGCCGTGGAATCGACCTCCCGGTCCGGCGTGCTGCGCCACGGTGACGGTGCGGACTCGGTCACCAACGTCGAACTGTTCTTCGACCTCGTCTACGTCTTCGCCGTCACCCAGCTGTCCCACCTGCTCGTGCAACACCCGACGGCCGACGGGGCGCTGCAGACCGCGGTGCTGCTCGCCATGGTGTGGCAGATCTGGGTGTACACGACGTGGGCGGCCAACTACCTCGACCCGAACCGGACGCCCGCGCGCGTGATGCTGCTCGCCCTCATGTTCGGCAGCCTCGTGCTCGCGGCCGCGCTGCCCGAGGCCTTCCACGACCGCGGGACGCTCGTCGCGCTCGCCTACGTAGTGATGCAGGCCGGGCGCGGGCTGTTCATCATCTGGGCGCTGCGCGGCGAGCGGCTGCAGATCGTCTTCCTGCGCATCATGCCCTGGACGGTGCTGAGCAGCGCGGTGGTCCTCCTCGGCGCGGTCGAGCACGGGCACGTCCGTGCGCTGCTCTGGGCCGCGGCGATCGCGATCGATCTGATCGGCGCCGCGCTGGGCTTCTACGTGCCGGGGCTCGGCGGCTCGGCGACAACGGAGTGGACGATCAGCGGCGGGCATTTCGCCGAACGCTGCCAGGGCTTCGTCCTCATCGCGCTCGGCGAGTCGATCATCGTCATCGGTGCGCAGTTGCGACTGCACGATCCGTCGACGCACGACCTGCTCGCGTTCGCCGCGGCCTTCCTCGGCGCGGTCGGGTACTGGTGGGTGTACTTCGACCGGGCAGCGGAAGACAGCGCGCGGATCATCGCCTCGTCCGATGATCCCGGTCGGCTCGCCCGCAATGCCTTCCACTGGATCCATCCGCTGATCGTCGGCGGCATCATCGTGACCGCCGCGGCGGACGAGAAGGTTCTCGAGCACCCTTCGGCGCACGGCGAGACGCCGACCGCATGGCTCGTCCTCGGCGGCGCGGCCCTGTTCCTCGGCGGGCACGCGGTCTTCAAGGCGGTCGTGTGGCGATTGGTCTCCTGGCCGCGGGTGGTCGCCGTGGCGGTGCTGCTGGCGCTCGGCGTGCTCGTCCCGCACACCGCCGCGCTCACCCTCGCGATCTGCGCGGTGGCGGCGGTCGTCGCGGTGGCGATCACCGACCGCATCCAGCATCCGATCTGAGCGTCAACCCGCCGCGATCCGGCGCAGCGCCGGCCGCAGCGCGTTCAGGACGTCGACCGACGTCGGCGGCCCGTCGGTGGCGGCGAGCTGACCGGCGACCCCGTGCACGTAGGCGCCCACCGCGGCGGCGAGCGGCGGGTCGAGGCCGGACGCCAGCAACGACCCGATCAGCCCGCTCAGGACGTCCCCGCTGCCGGCCGTGCCGAGCCACGGGGTGCCGGTGCGGTTGATCCAGGCCCGGCCATCGGGCGCGGCCACCACGGTCGCGTCGCCCTTGAGCAGGACGGTGGCGCCGAGCGCGTCGGCGGCCGCTCGGGCACTGCCGATCCGGTCGGCCGAGGGCCCATCGGCGATCCGGGAAAACTCCCGGTCGTGCGGGGTGAGCACGGTCGGCGCCGACCGGCCGCGCAGCAACTCCGGCGAGTCACCGAGCAGGGTGATCGCGTCCGCGTCGACGATGACCGGGACGTCGGTCGACAGCACGTCGGCCAGGACCGAACGCGCCGCGCCGTCGGTGCCGATCCCGGGACCGACGACCCAGGCCTGTACGCGCAGCTCGGACGGCGGCACGTTCTCCTGGACAACGGCCTCCGGATACCGAGCGCGGATCGCGTCCGCCGCGGTGCCGGCGTAGCGCACCATCCCCGCACCACCACACACTGCGGCGCCGGTGGCCAGGACGCCCGCGCCGGGATACGCGGCCGAGCCGGCGACCAGGCCGGTGACGCCGCGGGTGTACTTGTCGTCGGCCGGTCCCGGCGTCGGCAGCAGGCCGGCCACGTCGCCGGCCTCGAGCACCTGCGTCCTCGCGTCCGGCAGCGTCTCGTCCAACCCGATGTCGACGAGGCGCAATTCACCGCTGCACACCCGACCGTCGCCCACGAGCAGCCCGGCCTTGAGCGCGCCGAACGTCACCGTGACGTCAGCGTGAACGGGGTCGCCCTCAGCCGCACCGGTGTCGGCGTCCACGCCGGACGGGATGTCGACGGCCACGGTGAGCAGGCCCTGGGCCGCGGTGGCCAGGTCGACCGCTGCTCCGCGTAGGCCGCCGCGTCCGCCGATGCCCACGATGCCGTCGATCACCAGGTCGGCGTCGCGCAGGGCGGCGGGATCGGCGTCCAGCACCCGGCCACCCGCCCGGCGCAGGGCAGCGAGCCCACCGGCGTGCGCCCGGTCGCGGTCCAGCAGGAGCGCGCAGACCGAGGCGCCGCGACGGGCCAGGGCGGCCCCGGCATACAGGGCGTCGCCGCCGTTGTTCCCGGCACCGACCAATAGTGCGATTCGAGCACCGTAGGTCCGGCCGAGCAGCGCCGCACACTCGACCGCCAGCCCGGCGGCTGCCCGCGCCATGAGCGCGCCGTCCGGCAGGCGCGCCATCAGCGCGTCCTCCGCCGCCCGGATCTGCTCGACCGAATAGACGCCGCGCACGCGTTGCCTCCTAACCCTCGGCGAGGACGGTGGCCGACGCGATCCCGCCGTCATGGGACAGCGAGACGTGGAACCGGCTGACGCCGAGCGACTCGGCTCGGGCCAGCACGGTCCCGGTCACGACGAGGGAGGGTCGCCCCGCGTCGTCGACCAGCACCTCCGCGTCTGTCCAGGCCATCCCGCCCCCGGCGCCGAGGGACTTGGCCAGCGCCTCCTTCGCCGCGAACCGCGCGGCGAGGGACTCGGCCGTCCGCGGCCCGCCGGATGCGGTCACTTGCTCGGCCGCGGTGAACAGCCGCGCGGCCAGCGACGGGGTCCGGGCCAGCGTCGCGGCGAACCGGTCCACCGGCACCACATCGATCCCGACTCCGACGATCACTGGTCAGGCGGTCGGCGACGCGGTGGGGTTCGGCTCGCCCGGAGCGGGGGCGTAGTCCGACAGGTGGCCGGGGAACGCGGACTTGCCCGGGTTGAGGTAGGCGAACGCATTGTTGACGGCGGTGGCGACCTCACCGAAGCCGGTCGCGATGAGCTTCACCTTGCCGTCGTAGTCGACGATGTCACCGGCGGCATAGATGCCGGGGACGGACGTCCGGCCGGCGGTGTCGACCATGATCTGCCGCTTCTGGATGTCGATGCCCCACTCCATCAGCGGGCCCAGGTTGGCGGTGAAGCCGAGCGCGGCGATCAGCTTGTCGCACGCCAGCGTGGTCGGTTGCTCGTCGCCCTTCACTGTCACGTCCACTTCGGTGACATCCGGGTCGCCGCGCACGCCGGACACCTGCGCGTCGGTGATGATCTGCACCGACGACGACTTCAGCAGCTCGACCGAGTGCTGGTGTGCGCGGAACTCCGCCCGCCGGTGCACGACCGTCACCGACTTCCCGATCGGCTCGAGCATCAGTGCCCAGTCGAGCGCCGAGTCGCCGCCGCCGACCACGACGATGTCCTGCCCCTCGTACACGGTGGGGTCGGGGACGAAGTGCACGAGCCCGCGGCCGAGGTACTCGCCGCCGGTGGGGAGCGGACGCGGCGTGAACGTGCCGATGCCGCCGGTGATCACGATCGCCCGGGTGTGGATGCGGTGCCCGCTCGCGGTCGTCACGCCGAAACCGCCGTCGCCGCGCTCCAGGCCCACCGCCTGGTGACCGAGCATGTAGTTCGGCTTGAACGGCGCAGCCTGCGCGAGCAACTGGTCGACCAGATCGCGGCCCCTGATCGCCGGGAAGCCGGCGACGTCGAAGATCGCCTTCTCCGGATACATGGCGGTGATCTGCCCGCCCGGTTCCTCGAGCGAGTCGAGCACCGCGGTGGACAGCAGCCGGACGCCGGCGTAATACGCGCCGAACAGGCCCACCGGACCGGCTCCGACGATCAACAGGTCGACCGACTGCGTGGAAGGCACGTCCGGAGCGTACCGACTACTCGACTGTGACCGACTTGGCCAAGTTCCGCGGCTTGTCGACGTCGTACCCGCGCGCCTGGGCGATCTCCGCGGCGAGCACCTGCAGCGGCACGGTCGTGACGAACGGCGAGAGCAGCGTCGACACCGTCGGCACCTCGATGTAATGCGCAGCGAGCGACCGGGAGGCGGTGTCCGACTCCTCGCCGATGACGATCATCCGGCCGCCGCGCGCCTTGACCTCGGCGACGTTCGACAGCATCTTCTGGTGCAGGACCGGACGGCCGCTGGCCGAGGGCATGATCACCACGACCGGCAGCCCCTCTTCGATCAACGCGATCGGGCCGTGCTTGAGCTCGCCGGCCGGGAAGCCCTCGGCGTGCATGTACGCGAGTTCCTTGAGCTTCAGCGCGCCCTCCAGCGCAACCGGATAGCCGACGTGCCGACCGAGGAAGAGCACGGCCTTCGAGTCGGCGATGTCGCGGGCCAACTCGCGTACCGGCTCGACGGTCTCCAGCACCCGCGCGATCGCGTCCGGCACCGAGCACAGGGTCTCGTACTCGCGGATGATCTCGTCGCCGTACTTCGTGCCTCTGGCCTGCGCCAGCGCCAGACCGACCAGCTCGACCGCGGCCACCTGCGCGAGGAACGTCTTCGTCGCCGCGACGCCGATCTCCGGACCGGCGTGGGTGTAGAGCACCGCATCGGACTCGCGCGGGATCTGCGCGCCGTTGGTGTTGCAGATGGCGAGGACGCGGGCCCGCTGCTGACTCGCGTAACGCACCGCCTCGAGCGTGTCGGCGCTCTCGCCGGACTGGCTGATCGGCACGACGAGGGTCTGCCGGTCGAGCACCGGGTCTCGGTAACGGAACTCCGACGCCATCTCGACCTCGACCGGGACCCGAGTCCAGTGTTCGATGGCCTGCTTGCCGATCAACCCCGAGTGATACGAGGTGCCGCAGGCGACGATGAACACCTTGTCGATGTCGCGCAGCTCCTGGATGTCCAGCCGCTGCTCGTCGAGGACGATGTGCCCGTCGGTCAAGTGCCCGATCAACGTGTCTCGGACCGCACTGGGTTGCTCAGCGATCTCCTTGAGCATGAAGTAGTCGTAGCCGCCCTTCTCGGCGGCGGTGAGGTCCCAGTTGATGTGGAACGGCTTGCCCTCGGCCGGCTCCCCGTTGAAGTCGGTGATCGTGTACCCATCCCGACGGATCTCGACGACCTGGTTCTGGCCGAGCTCCACGGCGTCCCGGGTGAACTCGATGAACGCGGCGACGTCGCTGCCGAGGAACATCTCCCCGTCGCCGACGCCGACGACCAAGGGCGAGTTGCGCCGCGCGGCGACGACCACGTCGGGTTGCTGCGCATCGACCAGCACGAGCGTGAAGGCGCCCTGCAGGCGGCGGCAGACGGCGCGGAGGGCGTCGGCCAGCGAGCCACCGTCGGCCTCGAGATGGGCGGCGACGAGGTGCGCCACCGCCTCGGTGTCGGTGTCGCTGGCGAAGTCGACACCGGCTGACTCCAGCTCGGTGCGCAGCCCGGCGAAGTTCTCGATGATGCCGTTGTGGACGACGGCGATCCGGCCGTTGCCGCCGGCGTGCGGGTGCGCGTTGCGGTCGTTCGGCGGGCCGTGAGTGGCCCAGCGGGTGTGCCCGATGCCGGTCGTGCCGGCGAAGGACCGGGTGGCCAGTTCGCCGGCCAGGAACTTCTCGAGGTTTTCGAGTCTCCCTGCCTTCTTGGCGATCTGCAGCTCGCCGTTCTCGATGATCGCGACGCCGGCGGAGTCGTAGCCGCGGTACTCCAAGCGGCGCAGACCCTCGACGACGACGTCCAAGGCAGCCCGCGGGCCGACGTATCCGACGATGCCGCACATGGTGGTCAGACTACGGGACCGGCCTTCGGCCGCCGATCGCTGAACAACGTGATCAGGGCGCTGTCGTGGGGCTGGAGGTGGCCGTGCCGCTCGGCGACGCGGCGGTCGTCGTCGCCGGCGGCGCAGTCGTCGTCTGGGTCGGCGTGGCGGTCTTGGTGACCGCCGGCGCGGTCTGGGTGACCGTCGGTGTGGTGACGACGACGGACGGCGTCACCGTTCGGGTGACGGTCGGCGTCGGCGCGGGGGTCGTGGTGCCCTGACTGCCGGTGTCGCCGAAGACGCTCGTCCCGGTGCCGCCGTCCCCGCGGACGAGGTCGCTCAACGGCCGTCCCGCGACGACCTCGACGCCGGTCACGACCGCGAGGACCACGACGAACGAGGCGATCGAGCCGATCGCGATCCGCCGCCACACGTTCTTGGTGCGCGGGGTGACGACCCGGACCGGATCCGGCGACGCGTGCGGCGCCACGCGCGGCGGCCCGGTGACCGTGCGTACGCGGACGCGCTCGCGCGTGGACCGCAGCGAGTGGCCGTAGACCGCGTTGCCGACCGCGCTCACCACGCTGGCCACGGCGGCGCCGATGACGGTGCCGGAGACCCCGAGGTAGGACGCGGCGATGGTGGCGGTGATGGCCGCCAGCGCGGTCGCGATCAGCTGCGTCGCGGACAGGTCGAAGCGCGCCCACCTCCGACGGGTGGGCGGGGCTGGATCCTTCGACTCCGGAGTCGTCATATGGCCGCCAGTCTTCCGGGTCCGTAAGCGTTTCCGGTCATTGGCCTCACGGCCCTCTAAGAGCGACGGACTCAATGTGACGCCGCTCTCCCGCGGCCGCGGCGCCGAACCGGTGACATAACGTGCAGGCATGGGCGAGGAGGCGGACCGGCACGCGTGGGAGCGCCCCGGCGCCCACGAGGTGGCCCCCGGCGTGCATCGCATCCCCCTGCCGCTGCCGGGGGACAGCCTGAAAGCTGTCAACATCTACGCGATCAGTGACGGCGACCAGGTCGTTCTCATTGACGGCGGTTGGGCGTTGGACGAGGCCGAACAGCTCCTCGGCGAGAGCTTGGCGACCATCGGCTACGACCTCGGCGACGTGCGAGAGTTCCTCGTCACCCACCTGCACCGCGACCACTACACGCAGGCCGTCTCGCTACGCCGCCACCACGGCGGCGCCGTCTCGGTCGGCGCCGGCGAGCAGGCCTGCCTCGAGGCGATCCGCACGATCGAGGTGCATCCCGACGTCGCCCGCCTGCACGAAGCCGGCGCGCTGGAGCTCTCTCGGATGCTCGCCGAATGGCGCGGCGAGCGCGACCTGCTCAACTGGGAGGACCCTGACCGCTGGCTGGATGACGGGGTCGATCTCCCCCTCGCCACTCGCACGCTGCGCGTCATCGCCACGCCCGGGCACACCCGCGGCCACGTGGTCTTCCACGACCCCGACCACGACGCGCTCTTCGCCGGCGATCACGTCCTGCCGCACATCACGCCGTCCATCGGCGTCGAGCTCAACCGTCCACCGTCACCGCTGCGCGACTACCTCACCTCGCTCGAGCTCATCCGAGCCCTGCCCGACGCCCGGTTGCTGCCGGCGCACGGCCCGGTGACGGCGTCGGTGCACGAGCGCATCGACGAGCTGCTCGTCCACCACGAACAGCGGCTGGCCGCCACTGCCGAGGCGGTCGGCCAGGGCGCGCACACCGCGTTCGACGTCGCGAACGTCCTGCCGTGGACGCGGCACAAACGCCGCATCGGCGAGCTCGACATGTTCAATCAGATCCTCGCGATCCACGAGACGATGGCGCACTTGCGCGTCCTCGTCGAACGAGGGTTCCTGACCGAGAAGATGCTCGACGGGATCACCCACTTCGTCTGATCCGCCGAGCACCGATCTTCGCGCGAGCGCTCATCGCGCGTAAGTTGCGGTCATGGCGCATCACTTCGACTACGTCATTGTCGGGGCGGGCTCGGCCGGATGCGTCCTGGCCCACCGGCTGAGCAGCGACCCGACCGTCCGGGTGGCGATCGTCGAGGCCGGGCCCCGCGACCGCAAACTGGAGATCAAGCTCCCGGCCGCGTTCCCGAAGCTGTTCAACACCAGCTATGACTGGGGCCTGCACACCACGTCGCAGCCGGAGCTGAAGGCGCGCGAACTGTACTGGCCACGGGGCAAGACGCTCGGCGGCTCGTCGTCGGTGAACGCGCAGATGTGGGTGCGCGGCGCCCGTGCCGACTACGACGGCTGGGGCGAGCAGGTGCCCGGCTGGTCGTACGCCGACGTCCTCCCCTACTTCCGGCGGGCCGAGAACCGGATCGGCAGCAACGCGGCCGACACCTACGGCACCGGCGGCCCGCTCTATATCGAGGAGCTCCGCGACCCCAACCCGTTGCGGGCCGCCTTCTTCGAGGCCTGCGGGCAGGACGGCTTCACCCGGCTCGCCGAACTCAACGATCCGGAGATCGACGGGTACGCACCCACCCCGGTCAACCAGCACCGCGGCCGGCGCTGGAGCGCGGCCGACGGCTACCTACGGCCGGCGCTGAAGCGGGACAACCTCACCCTGTTCGTCGGCGCCCTCGCCGAGCGGATCGAGCTCGCCGACGGCCGGGCCACCGGCGTCGTGATCAACGCGCCCAAGGGCGGCCGGCAGACACTGACCGCCACCCGCGAGGTGCTCGTCAGCGCCGGCGCCGTCCACTCACCGCACCTGCTGCAGCTCTCGGGCATCGGCGACCCGGACGTCCTCGCCGCGGCGGGGATCCGCTCGCTGGTGCAGGTGGACGGCGTCGGCAAGGGCCTGCAGGACCACCTGTCCGTCCCGGTCGTCATGTTCACCCGGGACGCCGCGACGCTGGTCGACGCCGAGAAGCCGGTCAACCTGCTGAAATTCCTGCTGCAGCGTCGCGGGATGCTGACGTCCAACATCGGCGAGGGCGTGCTGTTCGGCCGCTCCGATCCGGGCCTGACGCATCCCGACCTGGAGTACATCTTCGCTCCGGTGCCGTTCATCGAGCACGGGCAGGTCGAACCGAGCGGGCACGGGATCACGATCGGCGTGATCCTGCTGCAGCCCGAGTCGAAGGGCACGGTCACGGTCCGATCGGCCGACCCCACAGTGGCCCCGGCCATCGATGCCGGCTATCTCACTGCGCCGGGCGACCTCGAACGGCTCGTCTACGGCGTGACGAAGGCGCAGCAGCTCTTCGGCACGAGCGCCCTGCGCAATCTGGTCACCGACGCGATGCTGCCGGACCCGACCCAGACCGACATTCCGGAGTACGTCCGCAGCGCCGCCGAGACCCTCTACCACCCGACCGGTACCTGCCGGATGGGTAGCGATGACGCAGCCGTAGTCGATCCGGAGTTGCGCGTGCGGGGCGTCGCCGGGCTGCGGGTCATCGACGCCTCGGTGATGCCGCAGATCATCCGTGGCCACACGCACGCGCCGACTGTGATGATCGCCGAGAAGGCAGCCGACCTGATCCGCCGACGCTCCTGACTCAGGGCGTGGGCGCCGGCGAGCCGATGGCACCGGCCGCCCCGCCCGTGCTGGGCGGCGGCGGCGACGGGCTCACGCTCGTCGTCGACGAGCTGCTCGTCTGGCTCGACGAGCTGGTGCGCGGCGCCGGCGACGATGTCTGCGGCGCGGTCGATGTCCGCGGCGCGGCCGACGAACGGGTCGGCGTCGCCGGCTTGGAAACGCTGCGGGACTTCGACGAGCTGGACGACTTGGAGGCCGCCCCGACCTCGGCGGCCGCCGTCGTCCGGTGCGTCGTGGCCGGCTTCGACCGGCTCGTCGAGTGCGTGCTGGGTCCAGTGGGGGTGCTGCCCGCCGGCGAGTTGTGCGAGCCGCCGAGGAGCAGGAATCCGGCGCCCGCCATCAGCGCCGCGAACGCGATGGCAGCCAGGACGAGGACAACGCCGCGCCGACTCCGGCGGGAGTCGCCCTCGTACGGTTCGTCGTCCCACGGCGCGTAGGTGACAGGCGGTGGCGGACCCTCGGGCCCGGCCATCGCGGCCGGTACCGCGCCGGTGGCGAGGAGAGCGAGCGGACCGGTCGGGGCCGCGGCCGCCGCGCCGGTGGAAGTTGCCGCGGCCGCGCCGGTCGGAGTTGCGGCGGCTGCGGCCGGGGCCCCGGCAGCGGCGGCGAGACCGACCGCGGCCACCGTCGCGTTGGCCGCCCGCGGCGAGATGTCGGCCGGGACGTCGGCCACCGGGCTCACGGCCGGCGGGACGCCCGCGCGCAGGCTGCGTACCACCTCGGCGGCATCCGGGCGGTCGTCAGGGTCCTGGACGGTCATCGCGGCCAGCAGTTCCGGCCAGGGCGCCGGCAGGCCGGGCGGGATCTGCGGGGCCGTGGTGAGCCGGGCGGCCAGGGCCTCGTGGACCGGCCCGTCGAAGCAGCGGACGCCGGTGAGCGACTCGATGAGCACCAGGGCCAGCGCGTACACGTCGGCCGCGGGTCCGACGTTCGCACCCTTCGCCTGCTCCGGCGCGACGTAGGACGCGGTGCCGAGGGTCATGTCGGCCGAGGTCATCCGCTCGCTGCCGATCATCCGGACGATGCCGAAGTCCGACAGGCGCGCCCGCACGGCACCGGGCAACGCCTCATCGGTACCGAGCAGGATGTTCGCCGGCTTCACGTCCCGGTGCACCATCCCACGGGCGTGGACGTAGGCCAGGCCGTCCGCGATCTGGGCGCCGAGCTCGCGAGCCTCCGGCTCGGACAGCGGGCCTTCGCGCAGCCGGGACGCGAGATCCGGTCCGTTGACGAGCTCGAGGACGAGATAGGCCGGCCCCTCGCCGGCCACCGATCCGTCGAACAGGGTGATCAGGTTGGGATGGCTCAGCCGGGCGAGTGACTGCAGTTCGAGTTCGCGGCGAACCTCACCGTGCGTGTCGTCGTCGCCGGCCACGCCGGTGCGGAAGACCTTGACCGCGACGTCGCGGTCGAGCAGGTCGTCGTGGGCCCGGAAGACCTCCGCCATGCCGCCGAGACCGAGACGGTCCAGCACCCGGTAACGGCCGCCGAGCAGCCACGCGCTCTCCGACTGCTGCGTCTGGGCCGGCGCAGCATTCGGGTCCGGCTGATCCGGCACGCGCGATCCCCTCCACGACGGCGGCAGCGGGAGCCACCACCCATATTGATTTGGGTTACCCCCTGCGGCCGGCCGGTAATCGTCAGGCGCCGGCGACCACGCCCGCCAGCCGGTTGGCGATTTCGTCGGCGTGCTCTTGCGTCTCGGCCTCCACCATCACCCGGACGAGCTGCTCGGTACCGGACGGACGTAGGAGGACCCGCCCGGAGTCGCCGAGTTCGGCCCCGGCCGCAGTGACCGCCTCGGCCACGGCGGGCGAGGTGGCGACCGCGTCGCGATCTGCCACCCGGACGTTGACGAGGGTCTGCGGCAACCGGTTCACCACCGAGGCCAGCTCGGCGAGGGAGGTCCCGGACTTGTTCATGCGGGCCATCACGTGCAGGGCGGTGAGCAGCCCGTCACCGGTGGTGGCCGCGTCGGCGAAGACGATGTGCCCGCTCTGCTCGCCGCCGAGGCTGAGCTCCTTGGCCCGGAGCGCCTCGAGGACGTACCGGTCACCGACGCTGGTGGTCAGCACCTCGATGCCGGCGTCGCGCATGGCGTGGTGGAAGCCCAGATTGCTCATGACGGTGGCGACGACGGTGTCGTTTCGCAGCGCGCCGTCCTCGCGCAGCGCCAGCGCGCAGATGGCGAGCAGCTGATCGCCGTCGACGACAGCGCCCGTCGAGTCGACGGCGAGGCAGCGGTCGGCGTCCCCGTCGTGCGCGATTCCGAGGTCGGCGCCGGACCGGCGCACCGCGTCGATCAGGCCATCCAGATGCGTGGAGCCGACGCCATCGTTGATGTTGAGGCCGTCCGGCGTCGCGGCCACGGTGGTCACCT
Organism: Pseudonocardiales bacterium; assembly: GCA_032160745.1. GTDB lineage: Bacteria > Actinomycetota > Actinomycetes > Mycobacteriales > Jatrophihabitantaceae > Jatrophihabitans. Next base: position 11,642 of record JAVHVD010000263.1, on the reverse strand, counting down.
GGGCGCCGGCGCCGCGATAGACCTCGGGAGCGACGGTGGACGCGGCGCCGTTCGCGCAGTCGACAACGACGTGCAACCCGTCGAGCCGGGTGGGCTGGGAGACGAGGAGGTGGGCGCCGTAGCGCTCGAGCGCGTCGTCGGCGGAGAGCAGTCGGCCGATCATTGCGCCGGTCGGCCGCCTGGTCGGGCCGGCACAGGCCGCGGCCTCGATCTCGTCCTCGATGTCGTCGGGCAACTTGAGCCCGCCGGCGGCGAAGAGCTTGATGCCGTTGTCGGGCATCGGGTTGTGCGAGGCCGAGAGCACGACGCCGAGGTCGGCACCGTAGGACGCGGTCAAGAACGCGACCGCGGGCGTCGGCACCACGCCGACGAGCAGCACATCCGCGCCGGCCGAGGTGAGCCCGGCCACGACCGCGGCTTCGAGCATCTCGCCACTGGCTCTGGGGTCGCGGCCGACGACCGCGATCGGCCGGTGCGAGGCGTCGTGGGCGACGAGCACCCGCGCCGCGGCACCGGCCACCGCGAGCGCCAACTCGGGGGTCAGCACCTCGTTCGCAAGACCCCGTACACCGTCCGTCCCGAACAGCGAACCCACGGGCGGCTTAGCGCTTCGAGTACTGCGGCGCCTTGCGAGCCTTCTTCAGGCCGTACTTCTTGCGCTCCTTCGCCCGCGGGTCACGGGTCAGGAAGCCGGCCTTCTTCAGCGCCGGGCGGTCGTCGGGCTCGATGCCGATGAGCGCGCGGGAGATGGCCAGGCGAAGCGCGCCGGCCTGGCCGGTGACACCGCCGCCCGACAGCGAGGCGATGACGTCGTACTGGCCGTCCTTCTCCAGCGTGACGAACGGTTCCTTGATGAGCTGCTGGTGCAGCTTGTTCGGGAAGTACCCGTCCAGGGTGCGTCCGTTGAGCTTGAACTCACCGGACCCGGGCACGAGACGGACGCGGACGATCGCCTGCTTGCGGCGGCCTACGACGGGGACGGGGACGGGGTTGGTCACTGGGACACCTGCTTGATCTCGAATGGCTGCGGCTTCTGTGCCGCGTGCGGGTGGTCGGGGCCGGCGTAGACCTTCAGCTTCTTCAGCTGGGCTCGGCCGAGGGTGTTCTTCGGGAGCATGCCCCTGACGGCCAGCTCGATGACGCGCTCGGGCTTGCTGTCGAGGAGCTCACCGACGGTCCGCCGCGACAGACCACCCGGGTATCCGGAGTGGCGGTAGCGGAACTCGTCACGCTTGGCGCCGGTGACGGCGACCTTCTCGGCGTTGACGACGATGACGAAGTCACCGGTGTCCACATGCTGGGCGAACTGGGGCTTGTGCTTGCCACGCAGGAGGCGGGCGGCCTGGCTTGCCAGACGGCCGAGCACGATGTCGTTGGCATCGATCACGTGCCAGCTGCGCTCGACCTCGCCCGGCTTCGGGGAGTATGTGGGCACTGTTCAACTCTCTCTTCGGTCTTCACGCGGATCGCGCCCCCACGGTCACCTTCCGTCCGCAGACGGCGTGTACCCCGAGGCATGGCCGGGACGTACGACTCTGACAGTTCTGGTGGCGCCGTACGCCAACGCGCCACTCTACCGGCCGGCATCGGGCCGGGCCAAATCCGGAGGCTCTGCACGCAGCGATCGGGGAAACCGCGTTTAATGGTGCTCCCAGACAGCGACAGGAGCCCAGTGGCAGCGCCGAGACCGAGTGCGAAGCGTAAGCGCTTCAGCGACCCGCATTCCATCGCGGTGCTCGAACACACCGGCTGGGTGCCCTTCGCATGCGCCATCGCCGCGATGATGACGATCGCGCTGGCCGGCATCACCTGGGTGACCTCGCCGCACTGGGGCAACAACGGAGTCCAGGCGCAGGCCAAGGCCCGCAACGTCGGCGCCGTTCCCACGACGCCGGCCGGACCGCACATCGTGGCCGACATCGTGTCGCCCAATCGCATCGAGATCCCCAAGATCCACGCCGAGGCGCCGATCGTGCCGGTCGGCACGACGCCGGACGGCGAGCTGGACGTCCCGCTCAACCCGAAGCACGTCGGCTGGTGGCAGTACGGCGCGAAGCCGGGTGCCACCAAGGGAACCGCGATCCTCGCCGGGCACATCAACTACAACGGCGTCACCGGCCCGATGGCGACCATCGGCAAGCTCAACCCGGGCGACGAGGTCTTCGTGTTCGGCACCCAGAACGCCGACCGGTTGCACGAGGTCAGGTTCAGGGTCACCGGCGTGCGGACCTATCACAAGACGCATCTGCCCTATCAGCAGATCTTCGACCAGAAGAGCATCGGCCGGATCGCCATCGTCACCTGCGGCGGCCCCTTCGACGCGGCCACCGGCAGCTACCTCGACAACATCGTGGTGTTCGCGGTGCCCGAGCCGACCACCACCACCAAGCGGCCGGGGATTCCGGGCGTCATCAGCAGCGCGGCGAGCAGCACTCCCGCCCCGGTCCACTCCAGCTAGCCAGGGTCAGCGAGCCCGCGCGACCCGGGTCTCTTCGAACACCGGCTCGGTCGACTCGTACACCCGTCCGTCCGCACCGAAGACGAGGAAGCGATCGAACGAGCGCGCGAACCACCGGTCGTGGGTCACGGCCATCACCGTCCCGTCGAAGCTCTCCAACGCCTCCTCCAGCGCCTCCGCGCTGAGCACGTCCAGGTTGTCGGTCGGCTCGTCCAGCAACAGGAGGGTCGCGCCGCACAGTTCGAGCAGCAGGATCTGGAACCGCGCCTGCTGTCCGCCGGACAGGGTGCCGAATCGTTGCTCGGCCTGCTCCCCCAGGGCGTAGCGGCGCAGCGCGGACATCGCCTTGCCGCGGGCGATGCCGGGACGGTCGACGTCGCCCTCCCAGAGCAGCTCCAGCAGGGTGCGCCCGGTCCAGGTGGGATGCGCGTGGGTCTGCGCGAACAGGCCAGGGACGACGCGGGCGCCGAGGCGCCACGAACCCGTGTGCGCGACGTCGTCGCCACCGAGCAGCCGCAGGAAGTGCGACTTCCCGGCACCGTTCGCGCCGAGCACGCCCACCCGTTCGCCGTAGTAGATCTCGGTGTCGAAGGGCTGCATCAGGTCGGTGAGTTCGAGCGCCGCGCACATGATCGCCCGGACGCCGGTCCGTCCGCCGCGCAGCCGCATCGTGACCCGCTCGTCCTCGGGCTTGTCCGGCGGTGGTCCGGCCTCCTCGAAGCGCTCGAGCCGGCGCGCCATGACCCGGTACTTCTGGGCCATGACCTCGCTGACCTTGGCCTGCGCCTGAAGGGTGCGGACCAGGTCCTTGAGCCGCGTGTGCTCCTCTTCCCACCGGCGGCGCAGTTCGGCCATCCGCTCGTGCCGGTGCGAGCGCGCTTCGTGGTAGGAGACGAAGCCGCCGCCGTGCACCCACGTCGTCCCGCCCTCGACGGTGATCACCCGGTCGGCGACGGTCGCCAGCAACTCCCGGTCGTGGCTGACGAACAGCACCGTCTTCGGCGTCTCGCGCAGCCGCTGCTCGAGCCAGCGCTTGCCGGGCACGTCGAGGTAGTTGTCCGGCTCGTCGAGCAGCAGCACCTCGTCGCTGCCGCGCAGCAACAGTTCCAGAGCGAGCCGCTTCTGCTCGCCGCCGGACAGCGTCGTCAGCTCGCGGTACTTGCACCTCTCGTAGGGCAGGCCGAGCGCCGCGACGGTCACCGTGTCCCACAGCACCTCGGCGTCGTAGCCGCCGGCGTCGCCCCAGTCGCTGAGGGTGTGTGCGTAGTCGAGCTGCGCGCGCTCGTCGTCGCGGTCCATCAGGACGAGCTCGGCGGCCTGCAACGCGTCCCACGCGGCAGCGAGCTGCGGGGCCGACAGCTGGACCAGGAACTCCTGCACGGTGGTCCCGTCACGCACCGAGCCGATGAACTGCCGCATGACGCCGACCCCGCCGCTGCGGGTGACCGTCCCGGACTGCGGCTGCTCGTCACCGGCGATCAGCCGGAGCAGGGTCGTCTTACCCGTGCCGTTGGCGCCGACGAGCGCGGCCTTGGCGCCCTCGCCGACCCGGAAGGACGCCGCGTGCAACAGGGTCCGGCCGTCGGCCAGCGTGTGCCCGATCGATGCGACCTCCACATAACCCACGGGCGTCAGTGTCGACGATGCAATGGCGGCATGCACCCAGGTTAACGAAAGGATGGCCACATGTCCCTGGACGAACTGGTGGCCGTGCTCCCGCCGGACACGGTGCTGACCGACCCTGCGCTACTCGGTTCCTACCGGCAGGACTGGGCCCGCGACCCGGATGCCGGCACACCGCTCGCCGTGGTGCGGGCGAACTCGACCGGCGACGTGCAGGCGGTGATGCGGTGGGCCACGGCGCACCGGGTCCCTGTCGTGCCTCGCGGCGCGGGGTCGAGCCTGTCCGGCGGCTCGACCGCCATCGACGGCGCCATCACGTTGAGCACCGAGCGGATGCGCCAGGTGACCGTCGACCCCGTCACCCGCGTGGCCGTGGCGCAGCCCGGCGCGTTCAACGCCGAGGTGAAGGCCGCCGCGGCCGAGCTGGGTCTCTGGTACCCGCCCGACCCGTCGTCCTTCGAGATCTGCTCGATCGGCGGCAACGCCGCGACCAACGCCGGCGGCCTGTGCTGCGTGAAGTACGGCGTCACCACCGACTACGTGCTGGGCATGGAGGTCGTGCTCGCCGACGGCACCGCCGTACGGCTCGGCGGGCCGCGGCTGAAAGACGTCGCCGGGCTGTCGCTGACCAAGCTGTTCGTCGGCTCCGAGGGCACGCTCGGCGTCATCACCGAGCTGACGCTGCGCCTGCTGCCGGCGCCGCCACCGGCGTGCACGCTCGTCGCCACGTTCCCCACCGTGGAGGCGGCGGCGACGGCGGTCGTGGCGATCACCGCCGGCCTGCGCCCGTCCATGCTGGAGCTGATGGACAACGGCAGCATCAACGCCGTCGAGGACTTCGTGAAGATGGGGCTCGACCGCAGCGCCGGCGCGCTGCTGCTCGCCCGGTCGGATGCGCCCGGAGGAGCGGCCGAGGCCGAAATCGACGAGATCCGGAAGATCTGCGAGGGGCACGACGCGGCCGAGGTGTTCACCACGTCGGACCCCGACGAGGGAGACGCGTTCGCGGCGGCGCGGCGGGCCGCCTTCCCGGCGATGGAGCGGCTCGGCTCGCTGTTGCTGGAGGACGTCGGTGTCCCCGTCCCGTCCCTGCCGACGTTGGTGCACGGGATCCGCGCGATCGCGGCAGAGCGGGACACGCACATCGTCGTCGTGGCGCACGCCGGCGACGGCAACACCCACCCGATCATCGCCTACCCGGCCGGGGACGCGGCGGCCGAGGCGCGGGCCCGGTTGGCCTTCGGCGAGGTGATGGAGCTGGCCCTCCGCCTCGGCGGGACGATCACCGGTGAGCACGGCGTGGGCCGGCTCAAGGCGCCGTGGCTGGGGGCGCAACTGGGGCCAGAGGTCATGGCCCTGACCCGCCGAATCAAGGACGCGCTGGACCCGGACGGCATCCTCAATCCCGGAGTCGTGCTGTCGGACCGGCATACTTCCTCGCCGTGACGACGACGCTCCTCATCGTCGCCGCGGCGCTCGCCGTCGGCGACTGGGCCGCCGTACACCTGCGTCTCTTCCGCGTCGAGTACCTGCTCAAGCCGGCGACGCTCGCCGTGCTCGTCGCGGCGGCGGTCACCGCGGATCTCGGCGACCCCAAGCCGTGGGTCGTCGCCGCGCTGGTCTTCGGGTTGCTGGGCGACGTCGGCCTGATGCTCAGCCGTGACGGCCGGACCGACCCGCCGTTCATCGCCGGGCTCGCCGCCTTCCTTGTCGGCCATCTCTGTTACCTGGTCGCGTTCGTCCGCGCGGGCCTGCACGGGCTGGAGTCGCTTGCCGGCCTGCTGATCGTGGGCGGCGTGGCCGGGCTGGCCCTGCCCGCGGTGCTGCGCGGCGCCCGCCGCTCCGCCGGGCGCGAGTTCTCCTACGTGGTCGCCGGCTACTCAGCCGTCCTCGCCGCCATGGCCGTGCTCGCCGTGGGAACGAGCATCGTCGCCACCGCACTCGGCGGAGTTCTGTTCCTGACCTCCGACACGTTGATCGCGCGGGACCGGTTCGTCGCACGGGTCCGGCACGGCCCGCTGCTGGTGATCGTGACGTACCACCTCGCGCAGTTCCTCATCCTGATCGGGCTGATCGAGTCCTTCTAAGCTGCGCGTATGCCCCGCCGTCCCACCCGGACCGTCCCCACCGTCGTCCTTCCCGGCTGGATGGGCTCCGGGCCCGGCCACTGGCAGACGTGGCTCGAGGAGCAGCTGCGCGACGCCGGGCGGGACACCCGGCGTCCGCCTTTCGCCGATCTCGACAACCCCGACCTCGCGCAGTGGCTGGCCGCGCTTCGGGCGGCGCTGGCCGACCTGCCCGCCGACGGCTTCGACGTCGTCGCCCATTCGCTGGGTGCGGTCCTCTGGCTGCACCACGTCGCCGACCCGGGCGACTCGCCGCGCGCGGCGCGCGTGCTGCTGGTCGCGCCGCCGTCGCCGCAGACGGCGATCGCCGAGATCGCCGCCTTCTTCCCGCCGCCAGTGGACGTCGACGCCGTCCGGCGCGGCGCCGACGGGACCGTCCTCGTCGCCGGGGACGACGATCCCTACCTGCCGGAAGGAATCGCGGCCGCTTACGGTCTACCCCTCAAGATCGCGACGACCATCGTGCCCGGCGGTGGGCATCTCAACCTCGAAGCCGGCTTCGGCGAGTGGCCCGCGGCCGCCGCCTGGTGCGGCCGGGACAACCTCGCGTTCTACTGAGTCACCCCGCTGTCACGCCGTCACCGCCTGCCGATCGTCGGCAACGGCGGTGTGCTTCGGCATCCACCCCGGCGGCGCGAACAGGTAGCCGAACCGATCGCGCCACGACGCGCTGCGTCGGACGTCGCGCATGATCGCGGCGTACTCGTGGTACTGCAGCCGGAACGGGTTGTGGCTGGCGATGTTCTTGGTCAGGCCATAGGTCGGCCGGTGCGTCTCCTCGGCGTACGAGCCGAAGAGCCGGTCCCAGACGATCAGCATGCCGGCGTAGTTCTTGTCGAGGTAGTCGGGATCGCTCGCGTGGTGCACGCGGTGATGCGACGGCGTGTTGAAGACCAACTCGACCGGCCGCCACATGCGGTCGATGCGCTCGGTGTGCACGAAGAACTGGAAGATCAGGTTGATCGAGAAGGTGGTGAAGATGAGCCACGGCGCGATGCCCATCAGCGGCAGCGGCACCCAGACGATCAGCTCCCACCACGGGTTCCACTTCTGCCGCACCGCGGTGGACAGGTTGAACCGCTGGCTGTTGTGGTGGGCTTGGTGCGCGGCCCAGAGGATGCGCACCCGGTGGGCGGCGCGGTGCTCGGTGTAGAAGAGCAGGTCGACAACGAGCAGCGCGAACACCCAGGTGTACCAGCGGTGCGCGTCGAGGTGGACCGGCGCGAGGACGTACAGCGCGGAGTAGGCGAGGAGGGCGAACACGCGGGCGGTCCCGTTCACGATCAGCGAGCCGATACCCATGAGCAGGTTCGTCCTGGTGTCGCGGATCTCGTAGCCATTCGGGTTCGGCTCGTCCTCGAGGAAGCGCAGGGACGCCGCCTCCAAGACCATGAACAGCGCGAAGACGGGCAGCGCGTAGACGAGCGGATCCTTCAGACTGTCCGCGAACGCCGACATCGGTGGCGCTCCTTCCGGCTGAACTGACCTTAGAGTCACTTACCGTAGGGTAATATCTCGCTCATGTCCAGTGGCGCTGCGGTCGGCACCAAGGGCGTGCCCCGCGCCGAGCGCGAGGAACAGATGGTCGCGGTCGCGATCGCGGAGTTCGCCGCGAACGGTTACGCCGGCGCGTCGATGGTCGAGATCGCGCGGCGCGCGGGCATCTCCAAGCCCTTGATCTACCAGTACTTCGGCTCGAAGGACGGGCTCTTCCTGGCCTGCCTGCACTCGGTGTCCGGCGGACTGCTCGACCGCTTGCAGGACGCCGAGCTCGACGTGGACGACACGGTGACGTCACGGATCTATCCGCTGCGCGCGATCTTCGAGGCCCTCGAGCCGCAGCGCGACGCCTGGCGGATGCTCTTCGACCCATCGATGCCCGGCGCCGGCGAGATCGCGGCCGCGGCCAGTGACTACCGCGCGCGGATGACCGACATCGCAGCCAGCGGATCGGCCCGCTTCCTGCAGGCGCGCGGCATCGACAGCCGGTTGGACGCATCCGCGTTGACCGCCGTCTGGATGGGAGTCGTCAACTCCATCGTCGAGTGGTGGCTCACGCATCCGGACGAGTCGGCCGACGACATGATCGAGCGCTGCTACCGGCTGCTGGCTGCCATCCTGGGGTGACCGTGGCGGGCCGGGCGTCATCACGCCCGGCGGGCGCGGGTCCGCTCGGCCCGCGCGGCGAGCTCGTCGTCGGCCGGATAGCCGACCGCGACCAGCGTCAGCCCGTGCGCCGCGGCCACCGACACGTCGTCTGCGCGGCGGTCGAGCGTCAGCAGTGACGCCGGCCAGTCGACCGGCCGCCGCCCCTCACCGACTGCGAGCAGCGCGCCGACGAGCGACCGGACCATCGAGCGGCAGAAGGCGTCCGCGGCCACCGTGCACAGGATCTCGTCCCCGTCCCGGTCGACGCTGAGCCGATGCAGGTCCCGAACGGTCGTCGCACCTTCGCGCCGCCGGCAGAACGCGGCGAAGTCGTGCAGGCCGACCAACCCGGTTGCCGCGGCGGCCATGGCCGGCACGTCGAGCGGACGGGGCCACGCCAGCACCTGCCGGCGGCGCAGCGGGTCGGTTCCGGCCGGATGATCGCAGATGCGGTACTCGTAGTGCCGCCACAGCGCGCTAAACCGCGCATCGAACGCGGCCGGCACCTCGCGCAGCGCGCGTACCCGCACGTCGCGCGGTAGGACGCCGGCCAGCCGCCGCAGCAACCCCGTCGGCAGCCCGGGGGGCACCGGGAGCTCGCAGTGCGCCACCTGTCCGGTGGCGTGCACGCCGGCGTCCGTCCGCCCGGCGACCGTGAGCGACACCGACGGGACCCGAAGTACGGTCGCGAGCGCCGCCTCCAGCTCGCCCTGGACGGTGCGCCGCCCCGGCTGCGCGGCCCAGCCGGCGAAGTCCGTCCCGTCGTAAGAAACGTCGAGGCGGACCCGCAACAGCAGGCCCGCCTCGATCGTGGGGTCGTGCAGGGCTACTCGTCCGACGGCTTCTCGGCCAGCTCTCCGCCGGCCTCGGGCGCGTCGCCCACCGTGTCCTCAGCCGCGTCGGAGGCCTCGGCGGCCTCGTCCTCGCCGAGCCCGAGCGCGGCAAGACCGCCCTCGGTGTCGGTGTCGCCGTCCTCCACCGGAGCGGAGTCGACCGGAACCGACGACGCTTCTTCCTCGATGCTCGTCGCCAGCGCCGCCGCGGTCGGCGACTCGGCGGCCGCGTCGTCGGCGATTTCCTTCGTCCGGCCGGTCGGCGCCTTCTTGGCGGCGACCTTCGTCCCCCGAGCCTTCTCGGCCTCGGCGACGACGGACTTGAGTTCCTCGACGATCTCGATCACGGCCATCGGCGCGTTGTCGCCCTTACGCGGATTGGTCTTGATGATCCGCGTGTAGCCACCCGGACGGGTCGCCATCCGCGGCCCGATCTCGGCGAACAGCTTGTGCACGACGTCCTTGTCCCGGATCACCGTCATGACCTGACGCCGAGCGTGCAGGTCGCCCCGCTTGGCGAAGGTGATCAGACGCTCGGCGAGCGGACGCAGCCGCTTGGCCTTGGCCTCGGTGGTCGTGATGCGATCGTGCTCGAACAGCGAAGTTGCCAGGTTCGCCAGCATCAGCCGCTCATGGGCCGGGCTACCGCCGAAGCGGGTTCCCTTGGTGGGCGTGGGCATGTCGTGCTCCTAGGGTCCGGCTGGAACTCGAGTAAGAGGGCCCTTGGCATGGCCGACGCTACTGGAGCGTCCACCTTGCCTTGCCCGCCGAGGATTCGAGCGCAGCGAGAATTCTTGGTGGGGTTAAAGCTGCTCGGTCTCGGCGTAATCGGTGTCGTCGGTGAACTCGTCGTCACCGTAGGACTCGACCGACGTCGGCAGGGCGAATCCGGGCGGGCTGTCCTTGAGCGCCAGGCCCAGGCCGGCCAGCTTGACCTTGACCTCGTCGATCGACTTCGAACCGAAGTTGCGGATGTCGAGCAGGTCCGCCTCGCTGCGCCCGACGAGCTCACCCACGGTGTGGATGCCCTCGCGCTTGAGGCAGTTGTACGAGCGGACGGTGAGATCGAGGTCCTCGATCGGCATCGAGAACGCCGCGATGTCGGCGACCTCGGCCGGCGACGGTCCGACGTCGATGCCCTCGGCCTCGTCGTTCAGCTCGCGGAACAGGCCGAACAGCTCGACCAGGGTGTGGCCGGCCGATGCGACCGCGTCGCGCGGGCTGATCGAGTTCTTCGTCTCGACGTCGACGACAAGACGGTCGAAGTCGGTGCGCTGCTCGACGCGGGTGGCCTCGACGTTGTACGTCACCTTCAGCACCGGCGAGTAGATGGAGTCGACGGGGATGCGGCCGATCTCCTGTCCCGCTTGCTTGTTCTGCGTGGCAGTGACGTAGCCACGGCCGCGCTCGACGACCAGCTCGATCTCGAGCCGGCCCTTCTTGTTGATGGTGGCGATGTGCAGTTCCGGGTTGTGGACGGTGACGCCCGCCGGCGGCGCGATGTCGGCCGCGGTGACCTCACCGGGGCCCTGCTTGCGCAGGTACATGACGACCGGCTCGTCGCTCTCCGAGCTGACGACCAGTTCCTTGAGGTTGAGGATGACGTCGGTGACGTCCTCCTTCACTCCCTCGACGGTGGTGAACTCGTGCAGGACACCGTCGATGCGGATGCTGGTGACCGCCGCGCCCGGAATGGACGAGAGCAGCGTGCGGCGCAGTGAGTTGCCGAGCGTGTAGCCGAAGCCGGGCTCGAGCGGCTCGATGATGAACCGCGACCGGTTGTCGGCGATCGGCTCTTCGGCGAGCGTGGGGCGCTGAGAGATCAGCACAGGATGGTTCCTTTCGATAGGACGACCGCTATATGACGTCCGTTTACTGGGCTATTCAGTTGTGTCGCTATCGCGACTGACGGCTCAGGCGGCCGTCGCGTCGCGACAAGTTACTTGGAGTAGAGCTCGACGATGAGCTGCTCCTGGACCGGGATGTCGATCTGCGCGCGGACCGGCAGCGAGTGCACCAGCACCCGGAGACGGTTCGGCACGACCTGCAGCCACGCCGGGACCGGCCGGTCGCCGAACGTCTCACGTGCGATCAGGAACGGCGTGGTCTCCAGCGACTTCGGCTTGACGTCGATGATGTCCCACTGCGACACGCGGTAGCTGGGGATGTCGACCTTGTGGCCGTTGACCACGAAGTGGCCGTGGCTGACGAGCTGGCGAGCGGCGCGGCGCGTGCGGGCGATGCCCGCGCGGTACACGACGTTGTCGAGCCGCGACTCGAGGATCTGCAGCAGGTTGTCGCCCGTCTTGCCCTGGCGGTTCACCGCCTCCTCGTAGTAGCGACGGAACTGCTTCTCGAGCACGCCGTAGCTGTACTTGGCCTTCTGCTTCTCCTGCAGCTGCAGGAGGTACTCGCTCTGCTTGATGCGCGAGCGACCGTGCTGGCCGGGCGGGT
>JAVHVD010000262.1:0-5363 GCA_032160745.1 Pseudonocardiales bacterium | reverse complement strand
CAATGCCACCCGGCTGGGCTTCATCAGCGCCTCGCATGCCGTCGCGCACTCGGTGCTCCGCTCGGACGACTTCCGCACCACGTCCGTCAGCTCGAGCGTGCTTCCCCGCCTGCAGTGGATCGAGCGGAGCACGCGAACCGGCGCCCTGCACCCGCTCGAGGCGCCGTCCCTTCTCTCGGTCGAGCCCCCGACTCACACGCGGTACCGCACGCTGGTGTCCTCCGTGTTCACCGCGCGGGCGGTGGCGGCGATGCGCGGGGACGTCCAAGCGGTCGCCGACCGGCTGCTCGACGAGCTCAGCGCCGAGAGCGGTCCCGTCGACATCGTCGAGCGCTACTGCGCCAAGCTGCCCGTCGCGATCATCAGCGACATCCTCGGCGTCTCGGACGGTGACCGGGAACAGGTACTCGAGTTCGGTGACCACGTCGCGCCCAGCCTCGACTTCGCGCTGCCATACCGGCAGTTCCTGACCGTCGAGCGCGGGCTGGTGGCCTTCGACCGCTGGCTCGCCGACCACATCGCCAAGCTGCGGCGCGACCCCGGCCAGGACCTGATGAGCAAGCTCATCCAGGCCAGCGCCGACGGCCAGCACCTGACCGACGAAGAGGTTCGCGCCACGGCCGGACTCGTCCTGGCCGCCGGCTTCGAGACCACCGTCAATCTGCTCGGCAACGGCGTGCGGCTGCTCACCGACAACCCGGACCAACTCGAGATCCTGCGGGCCGAACCGGAGCACTGGCCGAATGCTGTGGACGAGATCCTGCGCCTCGAATCGCCCGTCCAGCTGACCGCTCGGGTCGCCAACCGCGACCTCGAGATCGCCGGGTACGCCGTCGCGAAGGACTCGTTCCTCGTCATGACCCTCGCCGGCGCGAACCGCGACCCCGCCGTGTTCCCCGACCCGAACCGGTTCGACGTGCGCCGGGCGAATGCGAACCGGCACCTGGCGTTCTCCGGCGGCCGGCACTTCTGCCTCGGCGCCGCGCTGGCCCGGGCCGAGGGCGAGGTCGGGCTGCGCACCCTGTTCGACCGGTTCCCCGACGTCGCGGCCGCCGGCCCCGGCACCCGCCGCCCGACCCGGGTGCTGCGCGGCTGGGCGTCGCTCCCGGTGCGGCTCGGATCGGCGAGGGTGCGCCCGGCCGAGGGCGTCCGATGAGAGCGGTCACTTGCACCAACGCCAAGCTCGAGGTCGTCGACCTACCGTCGCCCGAGCCGGCCCGCGGACAGCTGCTGCTCGAGGTGCTGCGCTGCGGCATCTGCGGCTCGGACCTGCACGCCCGGCACAACTGCGACGAGGTCGCCGACATCACCAGCGAGGTCGGCTACGACGGCATGATGCGGTCCGACCAGGCGGTCGTCCTCGGCCACGAGTTCTGCGGCGAGGTGCTCGATTCCGGCCCGCGCACGGGCAAGTTCCGCGCGGGTACCCGGGTGGTGGCGTTCCCACTGCTACGTAACGGATCGGCGGTCCACCCGACCGGGCTGTCCGCGGCAGCACCAGGCGGCTACGCCGAGCAGATCCTGGTCGAGGAATCACTCGCCTTCGCCGTGCCCAACGGTCTGTCGACCGAGCTGGCCACGTTGACCGAACCGATGGCGGTCGGCCTGCACGCCGTCAACCGCAGCCAGATCACCAGAGGGCAGGTCGCGGTCGTCGTCGGCTGCGGCCCCGTCGGCCTCGCCGTCATCGCGATGCTCAAGGCCCGCGGGGTGCGGACCGTCGTCGCCAGCGACTTCTCGGCCGGGCGGCGGGCGCTGGCGACGGCGTGCGGGGCGGACGTCGTCGTCGACCCGGCGACCGAGTCACCGTTCGAACGCACCGCCGGACACGGCCACCTCGAGAGCGCGCCGGAGATATTCGAGCTCGCCGTCGGCTCGATGGAGAAGCTGCGGCGGATCCCGTTGGCGCCATGGCACCGCATCTACCAGGCTGCGGAGGCGCTCGGCGCGGCGACGCCGAAGCATCCGGTCGTGTTCGAGTGCGTCGGCGTCCCCGGCGTGATCGACCAGCTGATCACCGGCGCACCGCTTGCGTCCCGTGTCGTCGTGGTCGGCGTGTGCATGCAGTCCGACCGGATTCGTCCGGTGATGGCGATCAACAAGGAGATCGACCTGCGCTTCGTGCTCGGCTACACGCCGATCGAGTTCCACAACGCCCTGAACCTGCTGGCGAACGGAAAGGTGAACGCAGCGCCCGTGCTCACCGGCGTCGTCGGCCTGGCCGGCGTCGACCGCGCGTTTGCCGCGCTCGGTGACCCGGAGACGCACGCGAAGATCCTCATCGACCCGAAGAGCGACGCGACCGAACCGAGCACCGTGACCCACTGAGCCCGCTGGAGGGTGTCATGAGCGACGACTTCGCCGTTGTCGGACGCAACCCTGATGCGCCCTTCACCCTCAAGATCCACCGCGGCGACGGCATGGTCCTGCTCGGGATGAACTGGAAGGGCGGCAAGAAGCCGCCCGCCGACTTCGTCGGGTTCGCGATCGAGTTCCGAGCGCCCGGTGCGCAGAAGTTCTTCGCGCTGCACAACCGGCTGACGTTCCCGGGCGCGGACGCGGGCGATCCGAAGGCACACTCGTCGCTTCGCGCTCCCATTCAGAAGTTCCGGTGGGTGCACTTCCCGTTCAACGCCGAGCTTGCCGGCGCGTTCACCTATCGCGTCACGCCGGCGTTCATGAACGACGCGGACACCCTGCGCTACGGCGAGGCGCAGACAGCCGACGTGGTCCTCGCCCGCGAGACCTACCCGGGCAAGCTCAACATCGCGTTCAGCCGAGGATTCGTGTCCTCGCAGGCGTTCGTCGACCGGTACGAGAGCCGCGGACCGGTGAACACCCTGGTGCCGACGACCGATGCCAAGTTCGGCCTCGACTTCACCCCGACGCATCGCGACAAGACCAAGGCGCTGCGCTGGATGGGTTTCGAGGCCCGAAGCGCGATCCTCGAGCTGCTGGACGAGGCGGTGGCGGACGAGACGGTCAGCGTCCAAGTCGTCGCCTACGACCTCAACCAGCCCGAGATCGTCGACCGGCTGAAGAAGCTGGGCGCGCGGCTGCGGATCATCGTCGACGACTCCGATGCGCACGGCGAGAGCGACTCGGCCGAGGCGAAGGCCGTTCAGATCCTGGCCGGATCCGCGGGGGCGACGAACGTCAAGCGTCAACACCTGGGCGGCCTGCAGCACAACAAGACGATCGTCGTCAGCGGCCCGGACGTCGCCAAGGTGGCCTGCGGCTCGACGAACTTCACCTGGCGCGGCCTCTACGTCCAGAACAACAATGCCGCCGTGCTCACCGGCGCGGCCGCCGTCCGGGCATTCAGTGCCGCTTTCGAGTCGTACTGGGCGAACGACAAGGCCGCGGCCTTCGCCAAGACCTCCACCGCCCCCTGGACCGACCTCGAACTGCCCGGCATCGACGCGCAGGTGTCGTTCTCCCCACACACCTCGAGCACGGCGCTGTTGGCCGCGATCGGCAAGGACATCGCCGACAACACGACGTCGAGCCTGCTCTACTCGCTCGCCTTCCTGGGCAAGACGACCGGCGCCATACGCGACGCCGTCACCGAGGTCACCGAGCGGGACGACCGGTTCGTCTACGGCATCGCCGATTCGAAGGTCGGTGGTATCAAGATCCAGAAGCCGGACGGCAACGTGCAGCCGGTCAGCCCCAACGCGCTCAGCGGACAGGTGCCGCCGCCGTTCAAGGTGGAGCCGACCGGCGGCAGCGGCGTGCGGATGCACCACAAGTTCGTGGTGATCGACTTCGACAAGCCCACCGCCCGCGTCTACCTCGGGTCCTACAACTTCTCGCCCGCAGCCGACCGGAGCAACGGTGAGAACCTGCTGCTCATCCGGGATCGACGCGTCGCGGTGTCATACATGGTGGAGGCACTGCGGCTGTTCGACCACTACCACTTCCGGGCCAAGCAGACAGCGGCCTCGGCAACGACCGAGTTGGTGTTGCGCAGGCCGCCGCGAACTGCCGGCGAGAAGCCATGGTGGGACGAGCACTTCACGAACGGTCAGAAGGTCCGCGACCGGAAGCTGTTCTCCTAGAGCGGTTGGCCGCACGACGAGCGGTCAGCGGGCGCCGCCGGTCGGCGGAGGATCCGTCTGCGTGTCGATCGTCGGCACGTCGATGTGCTCGGCCGGGTCGGGCGCGACCGGGGTCGTGGGTGCGCCGGTCGGAGTCGCGCCGGTCGGGGTCGCGCCGGAGGCGGTCGGACCCACAGTGGCGTCCTGATCCGCGGCCGCGCCCGTTCCCTCGCGGGACTTCTTGGCGTTCTGGGCGAAAGTCCCGGCCCGTTCACGGAGCGACTCCGCGGCCGGCTTGGCCTTCTGGCGCAGGTCGTGGGCCATCGGCTTGGCCTTCTTGGCGAGATCCTCGGCCATGGGGCGAGCCTTCTTGGCGAGATCCTCCGCCACCGGCTTGGCCTTCTTGGCCAGTTCGTCAGCGCGTTCTTTCGCGCGATCGATGAAACCCATATCTGCGTTCCTCACTGTGAGATCCGGTCTCTCACCCAAGGGCTACCCACTCTCGCCCCCGCTTCA
This sequence comes from Pseudonocardiales bacterium, assembly GCA_032160745.1. Lineage (GTDB taxonomy): Bacteria > Actinomycetota > Actinomycetes > Mycobacteriales > Jatrophihabitantaceae > Jatrophihabitans. Next base: position 807 of record JAVHVD010000262.1, on the reverse strand, counting down.
CACGACTTCCGGCGTGTCTCCGTGGACGCGGCGCGCGGGCTACCGGAAGTTGCGTTGAACTTCAGCGAGCAAGCTGCACCCGCCGCGCGATCCCTGGATAGTCGACGACCAGACCGGACGAGTCATAGTCGATGCGGCAGGCGAAGTCGAAGGCCGGCGCTTCATAGTCGACGCTGGGACCGCTGCGCGCCCCGTCCTCGCGCCGGGCGTAGCTCTGCTCGAGACGCTCGACCGCGAGGCCCTGCGCCCGGACGTAGACCGCCGGCGCCCACACGGTTGCCGTCGGCCGCGGATCCAGCCGGCGAAGCGGCAGCGTATTCGTCATGGCCGATGACTCGAGGTCGAGGTCCAGGCACCCGTCGAGACCGGGTTCCGCACGGTCGTCGACCGTCCAGCGCCCGAGCCCGTCACCTTCGATGCGAACCGCTGACACCGTGCCGGGCCCGGTTCGCCCGGCGATCGCCGCGCGGCGCGTGACGAACGACGAGGTCAGCTCGATCTCGTAGGTCACCCACCACGGCACGTCTGCCTCGACGGCCGTCGTCGCGCCGGTGACGATCCATCCACCGTCGGTACGGGCGAACGCCGCTACTTCGAAACCTCGGCGAGAGCCGGAGTGGTCCCAGGCCGCGGTTGCCGGGAGCTCGGAGAGGCTCACCCGCCGATGCTCGCACGAAGTCGCTTGTCCGAGGCGAAATTCCAAATGACGCGACGGCCGTCAGCGGGCGACTTCCGCCCAGACGACCTTGCCCCCGGGCCGGGCGTCGAAGCCCCATCTTGTCGTGAGCGCCTGGATGATGTGCAGTC
>JAVHVD010000261.1:0-7305 GCA_032160745.1 Pseudonocardiales bacterium | reverse complement strand
CATCTATCTCGCGAGCAAGGTGGTCGGCTCGGTGGACGCCGCTCTGCTGACGTTCTACGGGCGCACGCTGCTCGTCAAACTCGGGGTCGTCGCGGCGGCGCTAGGGATCGGCGCGCTGAACCACCACCGGTTGCACCGGCGCAGGCCACGGACGGCCGAGGTGATGCCGCGGCGCACGGTGATCGCCGAGGCCGGGCTCGCCGTTGCGGTGCTGGGGCTCGCGGCGGTGCTCACCAGCGGGCAGCCCGCGCAGGAGCCGAGATTCGTGGCTCAGCAGCAGGACAAGCCGGTACCGGTGGTCACCAGCCAGGTCGACGACCTGCAGCAATCGCTGCGCGTCGGCCCCAACCGGCCGGGCCGCAACGTCGTTGTTGTCGCCGTCTTCGACACGCGCCGGCCGGCTCCGGCGCCGATTCGCCAGGTGCTGGTCAGCGTGGTCGCCCTGGACGGCGAGGAGACCGCGCCGGCGGTCGCTGACCGGCTCGCCGACGGTCAGTGGGCCGCACCGACGACTGTCGAGGCGTCGGGACGTGTCGGCGTGCGCGTCACCGTCCAACGTCGCGGTTTGCCGGACGCGAGTCACCTGTACCGGTGGACGGTCGGCGGCGGCGCCTCGCCGACGCGAACCGCGGTGGTGTCCACCGCCCCGATCGGCTTCTTCCTGGCCACCTCAGCCGCGGTGCTCGCGGCCATGGCCGCGGCCGCGTGGCTCGTCGCTTGGGCGCTCCGAGCCGGCCGGGCGGCCCGACGACGCCGGGAGGTCGAGACCGAGGACGTCACCGCAGAGGTAATGCACCCGGACGATGCGGTGGTCGGCGCGGTCGGTCAGTCTGCTTCGGCGTAGCGGCCGCTGGTGGCGCGCGGCAGGGGCTGGACGGGGTGCTGGTCGGGCCGCCGGCCCTGATCGGACGCAGGACGCACGGGGACCCGGATCTCGACCCGGGTCCCGGATCCGAGCGTGCTGGACGCTCGCCAGGACCCGCCGCAGCCCTCGACCATCGTCCGCACGATGGCCAGTCCCAGTCCGCTGCCCGCGGCCGAGCCCGCCGTGCTGCTGGTGTGGAAGAGGTCGAAAACCCGGTCCAGGTCCTCGGGCGGGATGCCGCTACCGGTGTCCGCGACCGACATGACGACCTGGCCGCCGTCGAAGCGCGCCTCGATGGAGATTGCGTCCCCGGTCCGGGTGAACCGCACGGCGTTCTCGATGAGGCAGTCGAGCGCGGCCTCGAGCCGCTGAGGGTCACCCACGATGGTGCCCGCCGGCGCTCGGTGTGACCAGGACCGGTCCGAGCGCAACGTCCAGCGTCGGGCGACGGTGTCGATCAGTTCGTGCACCTGCACTTCCTCTTGAGCAGGCGGTGCGCCGGCCCGAACCAGATTCAGGATGTCGGTCGCCAGGGTCGCGGCGGTGTCGAGCTCGCCGACGATGATCGAGGCGTCCGAGCGGGTCTGCTCGCCGTGCTGGTCCACGTCGCGGATCAGTTCGGCGAACCCGCGAGCGATCGTCAGCCGGGTGCGCAGCTCGTGCGAACCCAAGCGGGTCGCGAGCTCGCTGCTCTCGGAGCGCACGAGTTCGGCTTCACGCAGCGCCGCAATGCGGTCCTCCGCGGCCCGCAAGCGGTTGACATGCCAGACCAGCAACGCCGCGATCACGCCCATGAGCACGACTTCGGAGCATTCCTCCCAGCCGATGATGCCGTTGCTGGCGTGCCACACGAGGGCGCCGCCGGTGACGACGGTGATGACGGCAAACGTCCACCATGTGACCGCCTGCGGCCACCGAGCGACGCCATACACAAACGCAAAACTGACCCATACCAAATGGTAGGGAATGGTTTCTTCACCCGGCAGCAAGTACATCAGCGCCAAATTCGGCGCGGCAAAGGCCACCCACGCAACCGAGAGAAGACGGTTAGCAGGCGGCGTATCGATAGCCGACATGGCGGATCGTTTCGATGGTCTCCGGCGCCAATTTGGATCGAAGCCGGCGGACACAAACGTCGACGATGTTGGTGCCCGGATCGAACCCGATGCCCCAGACTTCCGCCAGCAACTCCTCGCGCGTGCACGCTTCGCCCTGACGGTCGATGAGGTGCATCAACAACGAGAACTCGCGCGTGGACAGCGGGATACGCTTGCCGGCGAACGTCACCTCGCGGCGGCGGGTGTCCAGTTGCGCATCGACGCCCATTGAGCGGTATCCCGGCTGAGGGCCGACCGAGACCCGCTCGCCTATACGCAGCCGCAGGCGGGCCAGCAGCTCGGCATTCACGAATGGCTTCAGCAGGAAATCTGCCGCACCCTCCTCGAGCAGGCGGACCCGCCGGTCCACCTCCAGCACCGACGACAGAATGACGATCTTCGCGTCCGGCCGCATCTTCAGCAGCAGCGGAAGCAGTTCGTCCCCGGGCAGGTCGGGCAGCATCAAGTCGAGCAGCACGAGGTCGTACTCGTCGTTGAGCGCAGCCTGCAGACCGGCAGATCCCGTCGGCGCCGCGGTCACGGTGTAACCGGCGTCGTTCAGTAGTCGCGTTAGCAGGACGGCCAGGTTCGGTTCGTCCTCGATCAACAATATTCGCGCCATCGCATTTGCCCCCTTCTGCGCGGCACGCTCATTCAAACTGACGCCGCTAAGCCGCGCAACACGAGATTCACATCGGCAGAGAAACGCCTGGAATATGGGTCAAAGCTGACGTCTCGACGTCGTTTCCATGAAGTGGCGGTTAAGCCTGCTCAGTGGATCTTGGCCTGCGCGCGGGCGATCTTGACGGCGGTGGTGAGCGTTTGGATGTCGAACGCCCCGTAATGGCGCTGACCGTTTATGAAGAACGTGGGCGTGCCGGACACGCCGCTGAGGTCGGCCGACTCGATGTCCTGGTCGATGCGCGCGGCGTGGACGTGGCGCATGAGGTCCTGGTGGAAGCGGTCCTGGTCGAGTCCGAGGTCCGCGGCATACCCGAGCAGGTCGGCCGGGCGCAGCTCGTCCTGGTGATCGAGCAGCAGGTCGTGCATCTCCCAGAACTTGCCCTGGGCGGCGGCGGCCTCGGCGGCTTCGGCGGCCAGCTGGGCCTGCGGGTGGACGTCGGGCAGCGGCAGGTGGCGCCAGACGTAGCGGACATCGGTGTCGGCGAGCAGGTCGCGCACCACCGGCTCGGCCTGACCGCAGTACGGGCACTGGAAGTCGCCGAACTCGATCACGGTGACGCTCGCTGTCGCCGGCCCGCGGGTGTGGTCCTCGTCGGGGTCGACCTCGGGGACGAGGTCCTGGATCACGGTGGAGTCGCCGAGCAGGGCCCGCGCCCTTTTCACCGGCGGCAGCGTCGCGGTGAACCGGTACACCGCCCAGGTGAGGGCGGACGCGACGAACGCCGCTGACAGCGCACCGAGCTTGGCCTCGTTCAGCTCGGCGCCCGAAAACGCGCGCGTCGCGATCAGCAGCGCGACGGTGAACCCGATGCCGGCGATGGTGCCGCTGCCGATCACCGCGGCCCACCCGACCGGCGGCCGGACCCGTCCCCGAGTGAGCTTGGTGACCGCCCACGAGGTCCCGATGACCGCGAGCGGCTTGCCGACGACGTACCCCAGCAGCACGCCGAGGGTGATCGGCGCCGTGTAGGCGTGGGCCAGGAAGCCGCCGTCGAGGACGATGCCGGCGTTGGACAGCGCGAACACCGGGACGATCACGTAGCTCGTCCAGGGATGGAAGAAGGTCTGCAGGCGCGCGTTCGGCGACAGCGTCGACGCCAACCCGATGGTGGCCGAGCGGGCGAGCTCCGGTGTCGGCTGCTCGCGGAACCGGCGGACCGCGCCGGTCGCCTCCTCCAGCGCGCCGCGGTTCGGGGTGTACGCCGACGCGGACAGCCCGATCGCCAGGCCGGCGACGACCGGGTCGACGCCGCTCTCGAGCAGCGCCGCCCAGATGACGATGCCGAGCGTGGTGTAGACGAAGCGCTGCCGCATCCAGAACGCGGTCGTCACCACGAGCAGCGCGAACACGGCGACGGCGACCCCGAGCGGCACCATGTGGATGTCTTCGCTGTACACGAAGGCGATCACCAGCAGCGCCGCGAGGTCGTCGACCACGAAGACGGTCAGCAGGAAGACCCGGACCCGGTCGGGCACGTTGCGGCCGAGGATCGACAACAGGCCGAGCGCCAGCGCCGTGTCGGTCGACATCGCGATGCCCCAGCCGTGCGCGCTCGAGCGCCCGGCGTTGATCGCAAGGTAGATGAGCACGGGGATCGCCATGCCGACCAGCCCGGCGGCGCACGGCAGCAGGAACCGCCGCCGCTCGCGCAGGTCGCCGAGGTCGAACTCGCGCCGCGCCTCGAGGCCGACGACGAGGAAGAACAGCGTCATCAGCCCGCTGTTCACCCAGGTCCGCAGGTCGTCCGTGATGCCCATCGAGCCGAGCCGGAACGACAGGTCGGTGCCCCAGAACGACTCGTAGGAGTCGACGTCGATGTTGGCCCAGATCAGCGCCGCGGCGATCGCCGCCACCAGCACGCCGGCGCTGCCCGACTCGGTACGCAGGAACGACCGCATCGGCGCGGAGCGCTGCCGCGCCCAGAGCGACCGTCCACGCCAGATCGAGTCGGGCGCTGCTGCGTCAGTCATCAGCGCCCACGGGCGAGACCCTACTTCGCCGCGCCGCCGCGCCGGGACCGTCTGGTGTCATTGCGGGATGACGCTGCTGGACGGACTGCTGGTCGCCGACTTCAGCCGGGTGCTGGCCGGTCCGCTCGCCACCATGACGCTGGCCGATCTCGGCGCGACCGTCGTCAAGGTCGAGCGGCCGGGTGCGGGGGACGAGACCCGCTCGTGGGGGCCGCCGTGGACCGCGACGTCCTCGTCCTACTTCGACTGCGTGAATCGGGGCAAGCTCGGTGTGGCCCTGGATCTCGCTGACGAAGCCGATCGGGCGCACGCACTGGAGCTGGCTCGTCGCGCCGACGTCGTCGTGCACAACCTGCGCGGCATGGACGGTTACGGCCTCGGCTACTCCGCGGTCGCCGCGGTGAACCCGCAGGTCGTCTACTGCTCGATCACCGGCTTCGGCGCGGCGGCCGACCGGCCCGGCTACGACTTCCTCGTCCAGGCGATGGGCGGGCTGATGAGCGTGACCGGCGATCCGGACGGCGAGCCGCGCAAGGTGGGCGTCGCGCTGGACGACGTGCTGACCGGCAAGGACGCGGTGATCGGGATCCTCGCCGCGCTGCACGCTCGAGCGCGCACGGGCGGAGGCGAGCACGTCCAGGTCGACCTGCTGTCCAGCCTGCTGGGCGGGTTGGTGAATCAGGCGGCCGGCTATCTGAGCACCGGCACGTCGCCGGGACGGATGGGCAACCAGCATCCGTCGATCGCGCCGTACGAGACGCTGCGCTGCGCGGACGGGCTGCTCGCCGTCGCCTGCGGCAACGACGGGCAGTTCCGCCGGCTGGTGGACGTGCTCGGCCGGGCCGAGCTGGCCGACGATCCGCGCTTCGCGGGGAACCCGGACCGGGTGCTGAACCGGCCGGCGCTCGTCGCGCTGCTGGAGGCGGGGCTGGCGCTGGATACCGCGCCGGCCTGGGAGCAGCGGCTGTCCGCCGCGGGCGTCCCGGCTGCCCTGGTCGGCGACATCGGATCCGCGTTCGACCGGGCGGCCGAGTACGGCCTCGAACCGATCATCGACGTCGGGACCAGCCGCCAGGTGCGCCATCCGGTCCGGTACCGCGCCGGCACGGTGGCGGCGCCGACGCCGCCGCCCGCGCTGGGCGAGCACACCGATGTCGTCCGTCGGTGGCTGGCCGGCCCGGACGACGCCCCGCTCGGTACCGGTCAGTCCTGAGCGCAGAGTTCGCCGTCCTCGAGCGGTCGCCGCTCACCGGCCGAGGCGTGGATGTCGAGGAAGCGGACCCGGCGGGAGACGAGATCGACGGCCGGGCCGAGCAGGAAGATCACGACCACCGTGCCGGGTCCGATCGCGGCACCCAGCAGCCAGCCGACCAGCGCGCCGCCGCCCTGCAGCACCGAGTAGCTCCACTTGAACGGCACCGGCGGGTCGAAGGCGAGCGCGGCCGCCTCGGCCGGCCCGGCGCCGGCCCCGCTGCCGAGGTAGCCGGCCACGCCGAAGACCAGCACCAGCAAGGCGGCAAGGAGCAACACGCTGCGCAGCAGGAGCGAGTCGGGCTCGTCCAGCACGGTCAGGACGCCGTTGACCGTTGCGCCGACCACCACCGGCTGGACGATCGTTCCCCAGCCCGGTGTGACGCCGCGCAGCCAGGCCAGGGCGACGAACACGGCGCCCACCCCGCAGTTCACGACGAGGAACGGGACGTCGGAGCTGATCGAGATGCCGCTGATCAGCGTCGAATAGCCGTCCGACCCGAGCGCGGCCGACAGCAGCAGCCCGACCCCGATACCGAGGACGACGCACGAGACGACGAGTTGGACGAAGCGCGGCCGCTGCTTCACGTCGTCGGGAGTCACTCGTGCTGGCTACCACACGGCCGCCGCGGTGACTACGGGATTGATCGGGCGACGGCGAACATGTAGCAGCCGTAGGCCAGGTTGTGGCTGTGCAGTTGCACCACGTCCGGATCGGCCAGGATCGCGGTGATCGCCGTGTCGGGGTCCGTCCCGTCGTGAGTGGTCGTCGCGGGATGGATCCAGCCACGCGCGTCGTACGCGCGCAGTGCCTGCGGCCGGCCGCGCCAGTCGGCCGGGTAGGTGTCGGTGTGCTCCGGCCCGGCGCACGGCTCGGCATGCGCGAACACGGCGCCCATCGAGCGGTACGGGCTGGCCGGGAGCGGTGGCTCGTAGCCGAACAGGATCGCCGCCTCGCCCGCCGATGCGTCGCGCAGGCAGCAGCGCAGCGGCTCGCCGCCCGTGGCGACGACGTGCTGGACTGGGTTGCCGGACGCGTCGCGGTCGGACGCGCGAACCTCGGCGAGGATGTCGGCGGGCAGCGGCTCGTAGGAGAAGGTGGTGGTTCGTGTGGCGGTCATGGGGTCAATGGTGGTCGCCGCTTCGGCGTCTGACCGGCGGTTTTCGGACGCCGCGTCCGTCGCATCGCGTGCCATGCTCGGCTGGTGATCGAGACGACGGAGCGTGTGGTGTGGACGACGGCATTTGCCGACGGTCCGGGCGGCGGCAACCCGTGTCCGGTGGTGTTCGGCGCGGCGGCCGAGACGACGTCGCAACTGCAGGCGCGGGCCGCCGACTTCGGCGTCGAGACGGCGTTCGTGCTCCCGGCCGAGCAGGGCGGCGACGTCCGGCTGCGCTACTTCGTACCGCGGCACGAGATGGAGATGTGCGTCCACG
>JAVHVD010000260.1:0-7842 GCA_032160745.1 Pseudonocardiales bacterium | reverse complement strand
GCCTGCAGCGACAGCGCCAGCGTCAGGAACAGGAACGGGTACTCGTCCGGGTGGGGCAAGCCGGGGATCGCGTTGCCGACGACCCACACCACGATGATCGTCGTCTGGATGAGAAGGAAGCGCCCGGTGCCGAGGAAGCGGGCGATCTTCTCGGTCAGCTTGCCGAACGCCTCCGAGTCCACCCGCGGCCGGAAGCCGCGCCGCTCGACGCGGGGCTGATCCAGGCGGGCGCGGTTCTCAGCCACGCGCCTCGGACCGATCCGTGTCGCGCCAGCCCTCGGGCAGCAGGTGGTCGAGCACGTCGTCCACCGAGACCGCGCCGAGCAGCCGGTCGTGGTCGTCCACCACCGGTGCCGCGACGAGGTTGTACGTGGCCAGGTGCCGGGTGACCTCGTCCAGCGGGGTGTCCGGACGCAGCGTGCCGGTGTCGTTCTCGCAGACGCCGCTGACGAGGGCGGACGGCGGTTCGCGCAACAGCCGTTGCAGGTGCGCGGTGCCGAGGAAGCGCCCGGTGGGGGTGGCCTGGGGTGGGCGGACCACGTAGACCTGCGCGGCGATGGCGGGGGAGAGTTCGGGGTTGCGCACTCGCGCCAACGCCTCCGCCACTGTGGCGTCCGGCAGCATGATCACCGGCTCGGAGGTCATCATCCCGCCCGCGGTGTAGTCGGCGTAGGTCATCAGCCGGCGGACGGGTGCGGCCTCCTCGGGCTCCATCAGCTCGAGCAGCCGCTCCTGGTCGGCGGCCGTCATCTCGCCCAGCAGGTCGGCCGCGTCGTCGTCGTCCATCGCCTCGAGGACGTCGGCCGCCCGCTCGTCGGCGAGCGAGCCGAGCAGCTTGACCTGCTCCTCCTCCTCCATCTCCTGCAGCACGTCGGCGAGGCGCTCGTCGTCCAACCCCGCGGCAACCTCGAGCCGGCGCTTGGGAGTCATGTCCTGCAGCGCCGCGGCGACGTCGGCCGCGCGCAGATCGGCGAGCATGGCCAGCAGCGCGTCGGTGCCCTGGCGCGATTGGGACAGCGCGAGGCCGTCGACCTCGTTCCACTCCACCTGGTAGAGCTGGCCGCGGCGGCGGATCCGGCCCGTCTGGGTGCGCACCGCGAGCCGGCTGATCACCCAGTCCCGGTTGCGGTTCTGCTCGATCGCGGCATCGACGATGTCGGCGGTCTGCCCGCTCTCCCGCACCGTGACGGTCCGGTCCAGCAGTTCGGTGAGCACCAGCACCTCGTTGGTGCGACGTTCGAACCGCTTCATGTTGACCGTGCCGGAGGAGAGAACGACCTGAGCCGGCTCGATGCGGGTGACCCGTCCCATGGGCACGAAGATCCGGTGGCGGTGGACGAGTTCGACGACCAGGCCGAGCACCCGCGGTGGCTGCCGGTCGACTCGCAGCATCGTGACGGCATCGCGGACCTTGCCGAGCTGGTCGCCACCGGGGTCGAAGACGTCGATGCCCGCGAGCCGGGCGAGGAAGATCCGCGCTCCGGTGCTCACGTCATACCCCCGGCAAACCTCACGTCAGCAGGGTAAAGGGTGTGCGTGGCCGCAGTGTGAATCCTCCGACACCGGTTTGGCTGTTCGTGCGGGTGATGGGCATGCTGCGCGGGTGACCGAAACACTTCGCCCCCGCCGTTCGTGTCTCGCCGTCCCTGGCAGCAACCCCCGCTTCCTCGAGAAGGCGAAGGATCTCGACGCCGACCAGGTCTTCCTAGACCTCGAGGACGCATGCGCCCCCCTGGCCAAGCCCGGCGCTCGCAAGAACATCGTCGCCGCGCTGAACGAGGGCGGCTGGGGCGAGAAGATCCGGGTCGTCCGGGTCAATGACTGGACGACCCACTGGACGTACCGCGACGTCATCGAGGTCGTGGAGGGGGCCGGTCCCAACCTCGACTGCATCATGCTGCCCAAGGTGCAGAACCCCGAGCAGGTCGTCGCGCTGGACATCCTGCTGACCCAGATCGAGAAGACGATGGGCTTCGACGTCGGCAAGATCGGCATCGAGGCGCAGATCGAGAACGCGCAGGGCCTGATCGCCATCGACGCGATCGCGAAGGCCAGTCCGCGCGTGGAGACGCTGATCTTCGGCCCGGCCGACTTCATGGCCAGCATCAACATGAAGTCGCTCGTCGTGGGCGAGCAGCCGCAGGGCTACGACGTCGGCGACGCGTACCACCACATCCTGATGTCGATCCTGATGGCCGCGCGGGCGAACGACAAGCAGGCGATCGACGGCCCGTACCTGCAGATCCGCGACTCGGAGGGGTACCGCCGGGTGGCCGCCCGCAGCGCCGCGCTCGGTTTCGACGGCAAGTGGGTGCTGCACCCGGACCAGGTCGGCATCGCCAACGAGGTCTTCGCTCCGTCCCAGGAGGATTACGACCACGCCGAGCTGATCCTCGACGCCTACGAGTACTACACGTCCGAGGCCGGCGGCGCGAAGGGCTCGGCGATGCTCGGCGACGAGATGATCGACGAGGCGTCGCGCAAGATGGCGCTCGTGATCTCGGGCAAGGGCCGCGCTGCCGGTATGCAGCGCACGTCGAAGTTCACCCCGCCCGACGCCTGACCGCGGCGGGCCGCTTCAGGCGGTGGAGGCCAGCGGCTCGGTCGGTGATTCCATCCGCTCGCCGACGATGAAGCGGAAGGATGCGCCGGCGATGATCGCTCCGGCGATCGGCGCCACGAAGAACACCCACAGCTGGCCGAGCGCCCAGCCGTGCTGGATGATCGCCGGTCCGGTCGAGCGAGCCGGGTTCACCGACGTGTTCGACACCGGGATCGACACCAGATGGATGATCATCAGGGTGAAGCCGATCGCGATGCCGGCGAACCCGGCCGGCGCGCGGACATCGGTCGAGCCGATGATGACGTAGAGGAAGATCGCGGTCAGCACGATCTCGACCAGGATGACCGCACCGAGGTTGTAATGCGCGGGCGAGTGGTCGCCGAAGCCGTTCGACGCGAAGCCGGAGCCCTTGGCCGAGAATCCGTCCTGTCCCGCGGCGACGCCGAACAGGACCAGCGCCGCCACGGTCGCGGCGACGATCTGGGTGATCACGTAGGCGAGGACGTCGGCCCACGGGAACCTTCTCGCGACGGCGAGGCCGATCGTCACGGCCGGGTTGAAGTGCCCGCCGGAGATCGAGCCGACCGCGTACACCATCACCATGACGGCCACGCCGAACGCGAAGGCGACGCCGAGGAAGTCGATGCCGTCGTTGCCGGCGTCGAGGACGGCGGCGCCGCAGCCGACGAAGACGAGGACGAAGGTGCCGAGGAACTCGGCGCCGAGCCTGCGCGTGAGCGATTCGTTCATGACGACCTCCGGGTCCGCTGTCCGATATGCGCAGCGTGACGTGGGCCACTCGCAATCGGTTGGAGGCTCGCCCGTACCAGCTCGGCCGATCGACACGGTCATATCCGGGCTGCGAAAGTTTCGGTTCCCGACGGTCGCTGTGGCGTAATCGGGAGTCACGCCTTCTGAAAGGACTCCGGTGCCCGGTCCGCTCGCGCTGCTCGACAGCCTCTCGAGGAACGCCACGCACGTGGCGGGGAACGCGACGCACGCCGCCGGCAACGCGTGGTCGCACTACGTCGGTGGGGGCGTCGAGCCGCACGTACCGACACCGTCACGCAAGGTGCACGACGAGCCGCACGCGATCCTGCGCCGCTACGACGCGGTCGACGTCAGCGGTGACCCGATCCTGCTGGTGCCGCCGCTGGCCGTGCACATCACCTGCTTCGACCTGCGCGAGAACCAGAGCGTGGCCGCGTTCCTCGTCGCGACCGGCCGTCCCGTCTACGTCGTCGACTTCGGCGAGATCACGTTCGCCGACCGGACGATGGGCTTCGAGGACTGGATCGATCGCATCCTGCCGGCGACGCTGCGGCGGGTGTCGGCGCGGCACGGCGGCCGACCCGTCGACGTGGTCACGTGGAGTCTCGGCGGGACACTGATGCTGCTCACCGCGGCTGCGCACGACGACCTGCCGCTGCGCTCGATCGCCGCCGTCGGCACGCCGATCGACTACAGCTTGATCCCGTACGTCGCGCCCCTGCGGACGATCGGGCGGGTGACCGGCGGCCGCGTGCTGTCGACGGCGTTCCGCACGGCCGGCGGGCTCCCCGGATGGGCGGTGCGGGCCAGTTTCAAGGCCACTGCGCTGCAGCGCGAGATCACCAAGCCGTGGTTCGTCCTGCGCAACCTGCACGACGCCGAGACGCTGGGTCGCATGGAAGCGGTCGACCGCTTCATCGGCCTCATGCCCGGCTATCCCGGACGGCTCTACGGTCAGCTGTATCACCACATCGTCCAGGGCAACGCGCTCGCCGACGGCCGGCTCGATCTCGGCGCCGGCCGCGTCCTCGAGTTGGGGAACGTGCGTCAGGACGTCCTCGTCGTCGGCGGGACGGGCGACGTGATCGCCCCGGTCGCCTGTGTCCGGCGCGCGTGCGACGTGCTGACCGGGGTGCGATCGATCCGCTTCGAGACCGCGCCCGGCAGTCACCTCGGCGTCCTCACCGGCCCCGAGGCGGCCGACACGACCTGGCGCCATCTCGCCGATTTCCTATCGGCCGTTTCGGGCGTCAGCGCGGGCACCTGAGCCGGGCGTCGACGAGCGCGACCGAACGGGGAGGGTCGCCGCGCAGACTGCGGCTGACCCTCCCCGTCCGGTTACTCGACTACGGGCAGTTGCCGATGTCGCTCTCCGACGAGGCGAGGACCACGTCGGTCTTCGCCAGCCCCAGCACGTTCACCGTCAGATGCACCGCGTTGACCGTGAGGCCATCGTCCGGCGTGCTGAACGACCGCTGCTCGTTGAGCACGAGCTTCACCACGCCCACGTTGACGGTCGTGTTCGGCGGGATTGCGGTCGGCTGACCGATCACGACGACGTTGCCCACCTTCAGGTAGGCGATCGTCGTGCTGCCGGACGAGCCGGCGCAGGTCGTCGTCGACGTCGTCTGCACCGCCTTCAACGTGACCACCGGCAGGCCGGGGATCCCGATCGCGGTGTCATCGATCGAGGCCCGTGCCGTCGAACGTCCCGGGAACGCGTTGGTCTCCACCGACGCGCAGAGCGCGTGGGCGGTGACCAGCCCGGTGAGCGACACGGTGCACGGCACGTTCGACACCGTCGTCGACGTGGTCGTGACCGCTCCGGTGTCCGGAGTGCGGGCCAGCGTCAGCAGTGGCGCGCCGAGCAGCGTTACCGCGGCCGACACCCCGAACGCCCGCCCGGTGAGCACCTGCGGAGTGATCAGGACGCTCTCGTCCCCACACGTGCCGGCAACCGGGTTGTTGTTGGCGTCCCCGTTGTAGGTCGCCACCCAGTTGTACGTCCCGGCCGGACCGACGAACAGGTCGCCGCTGGCCGCCGTGCCGCTGCCCGACAGCGGAACCGTTCGCGTGCCCAGCGGGCCGCTGCAGGTGGTGTCGCCCGGGCCGTACAGGCGGAAGGTCACCGTGCCGGTCGGCTGGTAGCCGCCCGTCACCGTCGCGCTGTCGTGGACCAGGCCGCCCGCGGGCACGGTGCCCGACGGGGTGGTGGAGATGGCCGGGGACGCCTTGACGATCTCGACCGGCTCGTCGCCGCACGCGCCGGCGACGCCGTTGTTGTTCGCGTCGCCGGAGTACGTCGCCACCCAGTTGTAGATACCGACGCCGCCGACGGCGACGTCGCCGCTGGCCGCGGTTCCGGCGCCGGACACGACCACTGTGCGGCTCGCGATCACATCGGCGCATGTGGTGTCGTTCGGCGCGTAGAGCCGGAAGGTCACCGTGCCGGTCGGCTGGTAGCCGCCGAGCAGGGTCGCCGAGTCATGCACCAGCCCGCCGGCCGGAACGCTGCCGGAGGGTGTGGTGGTGATGCCGGGCGACGCCTTCGTCACCACGACCAGTTCGGCACCGCAGCCCGACGATGCGCTGTTGTTGTGCGCGTCCCCCGAGTACTGCGCTGTCCACCGGTACGTCCCCGTGCCGCCGGACGCAATCGCGCCGGAGTTGGCCGAAATCCCGCTCACCGCGGCGGTGCGGGTCGCGATCGGGTTGGAGCAACTGGTGTCACCGGGCCCGTAGAGCCGGAAGGTGACCGAGCCGGTCGGGTTGTAGGCGCCGCTCAGCGTTGCGGTGTCGGAGATCAGCCCGCCGGCCGGAACCGAGCCGGACGGTGTGGTGCCGAGCGATGGTGCCGCCTTGGGGACGTTCTCGGTGATCGTCTCGTCGAAGCCTGCACTGGTCGAGCCGTTCAGCGTGAAACGGACGGTGCAGGTGATGGTGCTGCCTGGCACCGCGTTCGCCGCGACATGGATCGACTCGGAGAAGTTCGCGTTGGCGCCACTCGTGACCGTCTGGCTCGACGGGCTCTGCGACACCGACAGGTGCGAGTCGCAGTTGACCAGCGTGTAACCGACCGTGACCGGCAGGTTGTGCAGGCCGGCCAGGATCGTGCTGCTGACCTGCCCCGGCTGCACGCCGGAGAACAGCTGACCGCCGGTGAGTGCGGTGATGAAGCTGGCTTGACCGGTGGCGTTGAGTCCGTCGCTGATCTCACCCGGTGTCGGGCCGACGTCGAGGGCGAGTACCCGCACTCCAGCCGACTGCAGCGCAGTGCCGGCCTGGCCCAGCGGATGTCCGAGGCTCGGGTCGTGACTGGACGAGTCACCGATCCACACGATCACGCGCGCGCTGCCCGGCCGGAACGCGATGGCCCCGCTGGCGCTTTGGTACAGCGCGTTGATGGCGTCCTCGGCTGCGTCGCTACCACCACCGGACAGCGGTGTCAGGTTCGACAGGCCGGCCTGCGTCGCCGCTTGGCTGGGGGTGAGGTTCTGCAGCACGGTGAACGCAGCGGGTCCGTCGGCTGCGTCCTTGTACTCGGCGACGGCGAACTCCGCCGACGGCTGGGCCGACGCGACGCTGCTCAGGATGGCCGGCGCGTTCGCCTGCACGTTCGAGATGACCGGACCCATGCTCGTCGTCGTGTCGACGAGGAACACGATGTCGGGGTTCGGCGGAATCGGCGGCGTCTCGACGGTCTTCGCCACCGTCGTGGAGCCGCCCGGCGGCAGGTTCAGCGTCACCGTCGACGGGGTGACTCCCGGATCGGCATACGCCGCCCCAGCGCCCAGCGTGACCGCGCCACTCATCCCGAGCACGCACGCCACGAGCAGACTTCGTCCTCGACCTCGCATGTTCTCCCCCTAGCTGGAAATTGGTCGGGCCAGAATGGCCGCGGCCAGCGAGGAGGAGTACCGCAATCGACGTATAGATACCGGTCCGGCACGAATCGTGCCGGCTCCGACGGAAGTCTGCCCAAGGGGAAGCGCGTCGGGGCAGTGTGCTGAGAGGCACGTCACCGATCGCCGATGGGGTGGCCCGGTAACCCGCGGGGGATACTTTGGCAACATCCCCGAGACACAGCGCGCCCCCGCCGGCGCGCGCAGCCGTGGAGGATCCCGAATGGCCCGCCTCGCCCAGACCGCCGGACTCACCGACGTCCAGACCGAGATCCTGTCGGCGGTGAAGACCTTCGTGGACAAGGAGATCATCCCGTACGCCACGGAGCTCGAGCACAAGGACGAGTTCCCCGAGGCGATCGTCGAAGGCATGAAGGAGATGGGCCTGTTCGGGCTCACCATCAGCGAGGAGTACGGCGGCCTCGGCGAATCGCTGCTCACCTACGCGCTCGTGGTCGAGCAGATCGCGCGCGGCTGGATGTCGATCTCCGGGGTCATCAATACCCACTTCATCGTCGCGTACATGATCACCCAGCACGGCACCGACGAGCAGAAGCAGCGGCTGCTGCCCAAGATGGCGACCGGTGAGGTCCGCGGCGCGTTCTC
>JAVHVD010000259.1:0-21044 GCA_032160745.1 Pseudonocardiales bacterium | reverse complement strand
TGAATATATCCGCCTCCTCAGCTCGTCCCCCCGGCCCCGATCCTGGCACGGGCGAACGGCGCCGAACAAGGGATTCCGTCGAATTCTCGGCGTTTCACAACGAATTCGCTTGCGGCGCATGTTTCAGGCGGGTAAATCTGTACGTCATGACCCGCAACGGGGCCCGTGATCAGGTAGACGACACCTCCCGGGCGATCATCGAGCAGTTGCAAGACGACGGTCGACGCCCGTACGCGAGCATCGGCAAGGCCGTCGGGCTGTCCGAGGCTGCGGTCCGCCAGCGGGTGCAGAAGCTCGTCGACACCGGCGTGATGCAGATCGTGGCGGTCACCGATCCCACGCAGATCGGCTTCGCTCGCCAGGCAATGATCGCCATCACGATCAGCGGGGACGTCGAGGCCGTAGCGGACGAGCTGGCCGAGATCCCCGAGGTCGACTACCTGGTCATCACCGCCGGTTCGTTCGACGTCATCGTCGAGGTTGTGGTCGAGGACGACGCCCATCTGCTCAGCCTCGTCAACAGCCGGATCCGCGCGATCGGCGGCGTCACCCGGACCGAGACCTTCCTTTACCTCAAGCTCGTCAAGCAGACCTACAACTGGGGTGCGCGATGAGCGCCGCCCCGCGGACATCGGAGTTCTCGTGACAACCACACCAGTGGAGCCCGGCTCGGCCACCTACGACGCGGACCAGCTCTCCGCCGACGCGCGTGAGCATCTCTGGATGCACTTCACCCGGATGTCCTCCTACGCGGAGGCGCCGGTGCCCACGATCGTCCGCGGCGAGGGCGCGCGCATCTTCGACTCCACCGGTCGCAGTTACATCGACGGGCTCGCCGGGCTGTTCGTGGTCCAGGCCGGGCACGGCCGCCGTGAGCTGGCCGAGGCCGCGTACAAGCAGGCGTCCGAACTCGCCTTCTTCCCCCTGTGGTCGTACGCGCATCCCCCGGCCATTGCCCTAGCCGACCGGCTCGCGTCGCACGCCCCCGGCGACCTGAACAAGGTCTTCTTCACCACTGGCGGCGGCGAGGCGGTCGAGACGGCCTGGAAGCTCGCCAAGCAGTACTTCAAGCTCACCGGCAAGCCGATGAAGCACAAGGTCATCAGCCGGGCGATCGCGTATCACGGCACGCCGCAGGGCGCGCTGTCGATCACCGGCATCCCGGATGCCAAGAAGTGGTTCGAGCCGCTCGTCCCGGGCGCGCACAAGGCCGCCAACACCAACTTCTACCGGGCGCCCGAGCACGGCGACGACCTCGAGGCGTTCGGTCGCTGGGCCGCCGACCAGATCGACATCGCGATCGAGATGGAGGGCCCGGACACCGTTGCCGCCGTCTTCATCGAACCGGTACAGAACTCAGGTGGCTGCTTCCCGCCGCCGCCCGGATACTTCCGGCGCGTCCGCGAGATCTGCGACAAGCACGACGTGCTGCTGGTGTCCGACGAGGTCATCTGCGCGTTCGGCCGGCTGGGAACGATGTTCGGCTGCGACAAGTTCGGCTACGTCCCCGACATCATCACCTGCGCCAAGGGTTTGACGAGTGGCTACTCCCCCATCGGCGCTGCGGTGATCAGCGATCGGATCGCGGCGCCGTTCTACTCCGGCAATGACTACTTCCCGCACGGTTACACGTTCGGCGGCCATCCGGTGTCGGCGGCGGTGGCGATGGCCAACCTCGACATCTTCGAGCGAGAAGGGCTGAACCAGCACGTCCTCCAGAACGAGGGCGCCTTCCGCTCGACGCTGGAGAAGCTGACCGATCTGCCAATCGTCGGAGACGTCCGTGGCGACGGGTACTTCTACGGGATCGAGCTGGTCAAGGACAAGGCCACTCGGGAGACGTTCGACGAGGACGAGTCGGAGCGGCTGCTGCGCGGTTTCCTCTCCCGTGCGCTGTTCGACGCCGGGCTCTACTGCCGCGCCGACGACCGTGGCGACCCGGTCGTGCAGCTGGCCCCGCCGCTGATCATCGGCCAGCCGGAGTTCGATGAGATCGAGCAGATCCTCCGCTCGGTGCTCACCGAGGCGTGGTCCCGACTCTGACGCGAGTCACGCCGGCGTCGAAATCGGTGCCTGGGTCGACGTCTCGACGCTGATCGCTTGGGCCCGGGCCAGCGCCACCGTCGCCGCGGTCATGACCACGACGGACACCACCAGCGCCATGATCTCCGCTCCGGCGGCGGTGAGATCTTCGCTCAACAGCGTCAGCCCGAAGAGCACCGCCACGACGGGTTCCAGCACCGTCAGGATCGGCAGCGACGTGTGCAGGTCACCGGCCTGGAACGCGAGCTGCTGTAGGTAGGCGCCGAGCCCGACAACAGCGAGTCCGTACGTCTCGCCCGTCACCAGCAGGTGCTGCAGACCGTGGTCGGCCGAGGCGACCACTGCCTTGGTGAGCACCGCGAGCACTCCACCGAGCAAACCGACGGCGACGGCCAGCAGGCTGGCCCGGGCCGCACCGGCCAGCGGATGAGCCACGACCAGGCAGCCGATGACTATCGGCGTCACGACTGCGGTCACCAGCAGCCACTCGCCGCTCGATGCGTGACTGACGCCGTGCTTCGGGTCGCCCAGGATGACGAACACGGCGAGCGCTGCGGCCAGCAGGACGCCCCAGGTGATGGAGGTCCACGCCATCCGGCGGTGCGAAAGGTGCGCACTCAACGGCAGTGCGAAGACGAGCGCGGTAACCAAGATCGGCTGGACGACGACGACCGATCCGACGGCGAGCGCCGCGGCCTGCAACCCGTACCCGAGAACGTTGCCACCCATCGCCGCGAGCCAACGCGGGTTGCGCAGCAGCTGACCGAGGAACCTGCGTCCACGCGCGTCGCTGCCAGACGACTCCGCCGCTGCTCGCTGCTCTGTGACGGTCGCCACCGCGAACGCCTGCGCTGGTCACCTCCGTCGCGGGTGCTCCGTCATACCGATGACCAGCCGCGCGGCCGACCATCCCGGTCACGGCGCGGCCTACCCCTGTCACCCGAAGGGACCGTCATGACGGACGACACCATGTCCTCGTCCACCCTCGCGACCAGACACGGCAAGCTCGTACTCGCCCTGCTCTGTGCGGTCGCGTTCCTGGACTTCGTCGACGCATCGATCGTGAACGTCGCGCTGCCCGATATCCGCAAGGATCTGCACTTCTCGGTCCAAGGCCTGCAGTGGGTGCCGAGCGGCTACCTGCTCACCTACGGCGGGTTCATGCTGTTGGGCGGGCGCGTCGCCGACCTGCTCGGCCGGCGGCGTGTGCTGGCCGCCGGCACCGTCCTGATCGGCGTCTCCTCGCTCGCGGGCGGACTGGCCAACGACGCCGGGCTGCTCGTCGCCGCCCGCCTGGCCCAGGGCATCGGCGCCGCGCTGATGCTGCCGGCCGCGCTGTCCATCCTGACCACCACGTTCCAGGAGGGCGCCGACCGCCACAAGGCACTCGGTGCGTGGGGCGGGGTCGGTGGATTGGCCTCGGCCGTCGGGGTCTTCCTCGGCGGCGTCCTTACCGAGGGGCCGGGCTGGCGATGGGTGATGCTCGTGAACCCCATCGCATGCGTGCTCGTCCTGCCTGCGGTGTTCCGACTGCTTCCCGACGACCGGCGCACCAGCCGGCGCGGCGACTTCGACGTCCTCGGCGCGTCGCTGGTGACCGGCGGCATGCTGCTGCTCGTCTACGCGCTGGTCAAGGCTCCGGATGACGGTTGGGGCGCCGGTCGCACCGTCGCGGAGTTCGCCGGCGCCGCCGCCCTGCTCGCCACCTTCCTGTGGGTGGAGCACCGCGGTCGGACTCCGCTCCTGCCCCTGTCGACGCTGCGCATCAAGGGTCTCGTCGCCGCGAACGTCACGCAGTTGATCGCCCTCGCCGGGATGCTGTCGATGTTCTTCTTCCTCACGCTCTATATGCAGAACGTCCTCGGCTACTCACCGATCAAGACCGGGGCGGCCTATCTGCCCCTCTGCGTCGCGGTCGGCGTCGCTGCGGGTCTCGCGTCGAGCCTGCTGGCGCGGATCGGCACCCGGCCACTGATCGTCGTCGGTTCCCTGATCGCCTCTGGCGGCGTCTTCTGGCTGTCCCGAATCCCGGTCGACGGCTCCTACCTGTCCAACCTGCTACCGGGCATGTTGGTGATGGCGGTCGGCCTGGGCTTCGTGTTCGTCGCCGTGACGACCGCAGCGAACGCCGGCGTGCCGGCCGACAAGGCCGGCCTCGCCGCGGCGCTGGTCAATGCCTCCCAGCAGGTGGGCGGCGCACTGGGGCTGGCGGTCCTGTCGGCCGTCGCGACGTCCCGGTCCGAGCACCAGGTGGCAGCCGGCCATCCCGTGCCCAACTCGCTGACTGACGGATTCGGCCGAGCCCTGCTGGTGGGCAGCATCTTCCTGCTCGGCGCGGCGGTCATCGGACTCCGTACGCACAACGCGCGGGGTGAAGCGGTGCCGGTCGCGGTCGGTGCCGTGCCGGAACCGGCGGTGGTGTCATGACGACGCCCGATCCCGTCGACTTCACCATGATGTACGTCGCCCACGACGCCTTCACCCGCGACCTCCAGCACATGCTGGAGGCGTGCGAGCGGGGCGCCGCCTTCGCTGCGGGGACGGCGGCCGGGTGGACGGCGTTCACCACCCAACTGCACATCCATCACACCGCCGAGGATGCCGCGCTGTGGCCGCGTCTGCGCAGCACCGTGACCGAGGAGGCCGAACTCGCGGTTCTGGACGCCATGGAGGCCGAGCACGCCCGGATCGATCCGCAGCTCGAGCAGGTGCGCGTCGCTCTGGACACGCGCAACGAAGCGGAGCTGACGGACATCGTCGGCGTGCTCGCGGGCGAGCTGCAGGCGCACATGCGCCACGAGGAGGTGGAGGCGCTGCCGCTGGTCGCGACCCATCTCGGACCGGCCGGTTGGCAAGCGTTCACCGGGCACCTGCGCAGGACGCAGGGCCTGCGCGGGGCGGCGGAGTTCTTCCCGTGGTTGCTGGACGGCGCGTCGGAGACGACGCAGGAACAGGTGCTCGGCGTACTCCCGCCGCCGGTCCGGCTGCTCTACCGCTACGTGTGGGGGCCGCGCTACCGCCGTCAGGAACGGTGGTCCGGCCGCGGTCGCGGCTCGGCCCCGTACCGGACCCGGCCGGCTCTCCCGCCACCCAGCTAGCCCGGTGGCGGCAGCGCCTGATCTTGGATCCGGCGGAACGGCCGTTCCTGCTCGAGGAGGAAGGCGGTCTCGATCAGCGTGCGCTCGTCGCCGTACGCGGCGTGCAGCTGCACACCGATCGGGACGCCTTCGTCCGCGATCGCCATCGGCAGGGAGATGGCCGGCGTCCCGGCGATGTTGTTCAGCGGCGGGAACGCGACGTAGCGCTTCAGGTGCTCGATCAGCACATCGAAGGGCAGCGTCGGACTGAGATGACCCAGCTTCGGCGTGACGTGCGCGAGCGTCGGCGAGAGGACCAACTCGTGGCCGGCGAACATCTGCGCATAGGAGCCGGCTACGCCGCGGCGCAGCCGACGGATCGCGCCGGGAGTGCGCCACGCGTTCCGGAAGTGGTACGCCCGCAAGCCGCGCGTCAGCCCGTCGCAGCGTCCTGGGTCGAAGGATCGGTCGAAGGTCACCTTCCCGGTGGCGGATGCGAGAAGCGCGAGCAGTCCCCAGTACTGCAGGAAGTCGTCGGCGAACTGCTGGCCCACCGGCGGGCGGATCGGCTCGACGACATGCCCGCACTTCTCCAGCAGCGCAGCGGTGTTCTCCACGGCCGCAGCGGTCTGTGCGTCGACCGGTGCGCCGTTGACCGTGTCCGTGATCAGCCCGATCCGCAGCTTGCGGTTGGCCGGCCCCTCGACCAGCCCGATCGGGGGGAGCGACGGGTTGCGGAAGTAGTTCTCCTGGTCGGCGAAGAACGCCGCCGTGTCGCGGACCGTGCGGGTGAGCACACCCTCCACGGCCATGTTGACCGGCAGGTGCCGGGTCTGCTCACCGTCGATCAGTCGATGCCGGCTCGACTTGAGGCCGACCAGCCCGGTGCAGGCAGCCGGGATGCGGATCGAGCCGCCCCCGTCGTTGGCGTGCGCTATCGGCACCACGCCGGACGCGACCAGAGCCGCGGCTCCGCCGGATGACGCGCCGGACGAGTAGTCGGTGTGCCAGGGGTTGTGCGTCGGCTCTTGCGTCATGAACTCGGTGCTGGCATTGAAGCCGAACTCGGGCAGCCGACTCTTGCCAAGCACGGTCATCCCCGTGCTGAGGTACTGGCGGGTGTAGTCGCCGTCGCGCTTGGCCGGCCGGGCGACGAACGCCTCCGATCCGTGATTCGACGGCATGTTGCGTACGTCGGTGTTGTCCTTGACGTAGGTCGGCACGCCGAACAGCGCGCCGCCGGGGCCGTCGGCGTAGCGCGGGGCGTCGTAGACGGTGAATGCGGTGGCGTGCAGGTGATCCTCGACCGCGCGAGCGCGAGTGATGGCTGCGTCGGCGAGCTCGTCGGGGCTGACCTCCCCGGCCGCCACGAGTCGCGCCAGGCCCACCGCGTCGTGTTCGCCCAGGGCGTCATCCCCGAACGCGTGTATCCGTTTTCCGGTCATGCACCCACCTGCCGCTCGACTGGTGCAGACCCTACTGAGGGAGTGTCCGGCACCGGATGTCAGCCTCTAGGGTGGCCGAAGCGCTACCCCGCCGCACCGGTACATCGCGGTACGCAGCCGAGAGGGCAGGCATGACGCTGACCGTGGGGGCCAGGGGCATCGACTACTCCGGCGCGCGTCCGGCGCCGGCCGACATCGTGCACAACGGTGGCCGGTTCGTGCTGCGCTACAGCGCAGGCGCCGCGTCGTCGCCATCGCATCCGCGCTTCGAAGACGTCAAGTGGAAGCTGATCACGCCGGCGGAGTTCCGCGCGCTCGTCGGGGCCGGTCTGGACGTGATCGCCAACAGCGAGTGGTACGAGACTCGCGTCACCGAGGGTCGCGGCGCCGGACAGGCCGACGGGTCGGCCGACCTCGCGCTGTGGCGCGCCTGCGGCCTGGCGAAGGGCGCCAGCATCTACGTCTCCTGGGACAGCGTCCCGAACCGTCGACACTTCGATGACGTGGCCGAATACCTAAGGGCATATCGCGACGCGCTGGGCGGCCGGTATCAGGTGGATCTCTACGCCGGCGATCCGGCGCTCGCGGAGATGAAGCGCCGCGGCCTGATCCGGTACGGCTGGCGGCCGAACGCCGACTCCTGGAGCGGCAACGGCAGCTTCTGGCAGACCAACCAGATCGGCCGGGTGAGCACGGTCAGCAGCGCGCACATCTGGCAGGACGGCAACTACTGGTTCGGTCACGATGCCGACGAGAACGTCATCCTTCGGCTGCCGGTCGGTTCGCACCGCGAGGCCGCCGGGCACAGGATGCCGGCAGTGGCTGCCGCGGTGTCGCCTGCGTCCACCGCCGGGCTGCCAGGTCGCGCCGGGTGGGCCGACGGTCGGTTCGAGCTGCCGACCGTCGCCGCCGATCCCGACGAGATGCGGTAAGGATGGAAGGCATGACGGAACGACTGGACGGGACCGTCGCGCTGATCACCGGCGCGAGCAGCGGCATCGGCGAGGCCACTGCGCTCGACCTGGCCGCACGCGGCGCCAAGGTCGCGCTCGTGGCCCGTCGCCGCGAGCGCCTCGACGACCTCGCCGCTCGCATCGCAGCGGGCGGAGGGGAAGCGCTGGTGGTGGAGGCCGACATCACCGACGAGACGACCGCGCGGGCCGCGGTCGAAGAGACGGTGCAGCAACTCGGCCGTCTGGACACCGTGGTGGCCAACGCCGGAATGATGCTGCTGGGCCCGGTCGAGAACGCGCCGGTCGAGGAATGGCAGCGGATGGTCGACGTCAATGTGCTGGGCCTGCTGTACACCTCGCACGCCGCGCTGCCTCATCTGCTGACCGCAGCGTCATCCGATCCGCGCAACGTCGCTGATCTGGTGCTCATCAGCAGCGTGGCCGGCCGGGTGGCCCGCAACGGCAGCGGGGTCTACAACCTCACCAAGCACGGCGTGGGCGCCTTCGGCGAGTCGCTACGCCAGGAGGTCACCCGCCGACACGTCCGCGTCTCGATCGTCGAACCGGGCGCCGTTGCGACGGAGCTCGTCACTCACAACCGTCCGGAGATCCAGGAACGGACGCGGGCTCGCTTCCAGGACGTCGAACGGCTGGAGGCCGAGGACATCGCCGACGCGATCGGCTACATCGTCACCCGGCCCCGGCGGGTGGCCATCAACGAGGTGCTGATCAGGCCTACCGAGCAGGAGCCGTGACCGGCGGAGACACCAACATCTCGGTACCGCGTCTGTCGCCTCGAGCCGGCGCAGGTGGATAATTGAACAGTGCGAGGGCAAGGCTTCGAGAACGTCGCCACGGTGCTGGTGGACCCGGCCGTGCTCGGCGACTTCGAGCTCGATCTGATGTCGAACGACTTCCGTGTGTGGACGGTGCACACCGTGCCCACGTTCCCTGACGCCCCACGGCTCGCGTTCCAGATCCGCCGCTCGCTCGTCGAGGTGAGCAAGGGAGCTTGGGCCGTCGCGGCCGACTGGACGCTGGTCTGGATCACGTTCGGGGAGAGCTGGCTCGACGGCGACGAGCCGATCCCCTGGCCCGCCCACGCGGCGCTGTGGGACAAGCTGGCGGAGTACGCCGACCAGGTCCGATACAACCTCGGCCTCGGTGGGGTGCCGCGGCTGAGCGTGCCCCGCGAGTCCTACTGACCTGGCGAGCGCTCAGCTGGTGGGGAGCAGTTCGGCCCACACCATCTTGCCGCCGCTCTCGATCGGTTCGTATCCCCAGGCGGCGGTGAGCGCGTCGATCAGGTGCAGGCCGCGGCCGTGATTGCGGGTCTCGCTCGGCGGCAGCGGGTCAGGAGTGCCGCTGCCCTCGTCGATGACCTCGACCCGCAGTGCGACGTCGGTCAGCGACACCCGAAGTTCGCAGCGCGATCGGGCGTGGGTGATCGCGTTGTTGACGAGCTCGGTCACCACAAGGAGCACGTCGTCGACGGTGGATTCAGGGACCTGCCAGCTCTCGAGCGCATTCTTGGTGAAGGACCGGGCCTCCCGCGCGCTGGTCAGGCCTCCGTCCAGCTGAAGCGACGTCTGTCCCTTGCGCCGCTCACCCAGGGACTCGAGCAACTCGACGAGGTAGTCGAGCTGGCTGTCCTTCAGCGCGTAGCCGTCCACCCGCAAGGCGATGCCGGCACTGTCCCGGGGCTCGGTACCGGAGAAGACGACGACCTTCGTCGCGGGGTCGAGCGCGCGGATCCGGGTGAGGACGTCCTGGCCGGCAAGATCAGGCAGCCCGATGTCGAGCACCACGATGTCGGGCCGCAGCCGCTCAGCAAGCGCGATCGCCTCGGCCCCGTTGCTCGCCTCGCCGACGACATTGAACGCGCCGCGGAAGCGCAGGGCCGTCCGCACGAGCCGACGCACGTCAGGGACGTCGTCGACGAGCAGGACGCGGATCGGCACCCTTGTGACATTAGGGCAGATCGGCCCCGCCCCGCGCGGGGGCAGGATCCGGTCGGTGATGAGCGGGCAGGGACAGGACGAAGGTCGAGTGCCCGTCCGCGTCCGGTGCGTACCAGGCATCGCCACCGTGCGCTCGAGCCAGCTCGCGCA
Organism: Pseudonocardiales bacterium; assembly: GCA_032160745.1. Classification (GTDB taxonomy): domain Bacteria; phylum Actinomycetota; class Actinomycetes; order Mycobacteriales; family Jatrophihabitantaceae; genus Jatrophihabitans. Next base: position 11,415 of record JAVHVD010000259.1, on the reverse strand, counting down.
CGATGAACAGCCCGAGCCCCGTGCCACCGCGATGCGTGCCCGTGGCGAACCGCTCGAACAACCGCTCCTGCAGGCCGACGGCGACGCCTTCACCACCGTCGCTGACTGTGATGTCGACTCGGTCTCCACGCCGGTCTGCTCGGACCACTACGGGAGGTACGCCGTGGCGCAGCGCGTTGCCCAGCAGATTATCGATGGCCTGGGCGAGCCGGTCCGGCTCGCCGAGCACTTGCAGATCGGACACGCCCGCCAGCCGGATGTCGGCGTCCGGCGTGGCCGCGCGGGCCGCCGCGACCGTTCGGGTGAGCAGCTGCGAGACGTCGATGGCCTGCATATCGAGATGGATTGCGTTCGACTCGAGACGAGACGCGGTCAGCAGGTCGCTGAGCAGCCGCAGCAGCCGATCAGCGCTCGTGTTCATGGACTGCGACAGCTCTGTCCGGTCGGCTTCGGTCATCTGTGCCCAATGCCGGGCCAGCAGCGTCGCCGACCCGCTCAGCACGCTCACCGGCGTGCGCAGCTCGTGCGCGGTCACGGCGAGGAACTGAGCCTGGTCGGCGGCCTCGCGCTCGAGCAGCGCGTTCGCCGCCTCGAGCTCGTGGTTCGCCGTCGCCAGCGCTTGGGCCGCAGCCTCGGCGTCAAGCAGCATCCGACGCCGCTCGTCGATGTTCCGGGTAACCTTCGCGAACCCGACGTGCTCGCCCAGCGCATTGTGGACCGCGGTGATCACGACGGTCGCCCAGAACCGACTGCCGTCCTTCCGGATCCGCCAGCCCTCCTCCTCGTAGTGGCCGTCCCGCAACGCGAGCTCGAGCTCGTGCTCCGGATGCTTGATCGACTGCATCTCATCGGAATAGAACCTGCGAAAGTGCTGACCGATGATCTCGTGCGCTTCGTAACCCTTGATGCGTTGCGCGCCGGCGTTCCAGCTGACCACGAGCCCGGACGGATCCAGCATGAAGATCGCGTAGTCCTGCACCGCTTCGACCAGCAGCCGGAACCGCTCCTCGCTCTGCCGGAGCGCTTCTTCGGTGCGGCGCTGGACGCTGATGTCCTGACTCTGCAAGAACAGGTACAGGGGCCGTCCGCGCGCGTCGCGCACCGGGGCGGCCGTGGCAAGTAGCCATCGGCGCTGCGTCGGCGTCCCGACCTCGAGCTCGAACTGAACAGCCGCGGTCCGTCCGTCCTGCGCGTCGCGCAGCGCCTGTGCGACCGCGTCCGGATCACCGCCGGTCGCGAGTGCGGAGTAAGGGGTGCCGACCAGGTCGTGCGCGTCCCAACCGACCGACGCTGCGAGGGCGCTGTTGGCCCGCACGATGTGGCCGGTGAGGGTCATGGTCGCCATGCCGATCGCTGCATCTTCGAACACTTCGCGAAACCGCTCGAGGTGTTCGTCCAGGACGGTCAGTTCGTCGCGCCGCGAGGTTGCGTCCTGCGTCGCGCTCGTGCCCGAGCTGCCGACCGGCGTGGTGCGCTTGATCGCGTCGAGCTGGTCAGCCAGCTCACCGATCGCTCCGGATTTCTCGATCAGTCCGGCCGCGCCCAGTTCGTGGGCCCGGACGGCGAGCCCGCCCTCCTCGAATCCGGTGTAGAGCACGACGCGAGACTGCGGCGCGAGCTGCTTGATCCGCGGCAGGGCCTCGAGCCCGTCCATCTTCGGCATGGAGACGTCGAGCAGCACGACCTCCGGCTGATGCCGCGCGGCCAACTCGATCGCCTCGGTGCCGTCAGACCCCTCGCCGACCACGACGTAACGCCCGGACAGGCTCAGTTGGGTCCTGACCAGTGCGCGTACTTCAGCGGCGTCGTCGACAACCACAACCGTGCTGCGCGTCTCGGTCACTCGAAGACGGTAACCCGCCGCCTCCCGAGCCGCGTGGGCGTCCGATCAGCCGTCGGAGCCGCTGCGCTCGGGCAGGTCGGCCGTAGTGCCCCAGACGGCCTTGGCGCCGGAGTCGCCGATCCGGTAGAGCTGGATCAGGCCGCCGGTCGATACTCCGATGGCCAGGACGGCCGCCACCGCGGTAGCCCAGACCGGCAGCCTGGGCAGCGTGCGCGGGTTGGCGACCGGGCGGGTGAGCGTGGCGGTCGACCCGCCGCCGCCGGTGACCGGCGCGGGGTCGGCCTCCTCGACCGCCGGTGCCGACCGCCAGGACAGGTCGTACCGGCGGCCGAGGAGCCAGATCGCGGTGGCGACGACGAAGATCCCGATGGCCCAGGGCAGCAGATCCTGTCCGAGGTGCACGTGCTTCTCGATCGCACTGGTCTCCGGCAGCCGATTCCGGAGCCACTCGCCGGCGTTCGTCGTGATCGGGACCAGAATCAGGACCACGAGCGCGAGCGCGGGCGTCAGGAAGCCGAACTTGCGGCGAGCGGCGGGCCAGACGGCGCCGGCGACGAGCATGCCTGCGGCGAGCGGCAGCAGCACCACTACGGCGTGGATGAGCAGGACGTGCGCGGGCAGACCCGCAATCTTCGTTGGCACGAGTGACTCCGTCTCCGTCAGGGGTACCTAGAAAGGACTACGGAGCGGACTCCGCCGATGTTCACCTTCGTCCGCAGTTTCCGTACCGGGCCGTGAAGATTCGTCCTCCGGCTAGGGTGGCGCCGTGTCCGCTCAGTTGCCGGCCGGAGTCGCCGCCCGCGCGAACCGCGCGATCGATTCGCTGCACGCGATGGTCTACTTCGCGCCGGAGTCCGACGAGGAACTCACCGCGGTCGGCCTCAGACCTGGGCGAATGTGTTACTTCGCCAGCCGCTCCGCGGCGATGGGCGCCGTGTCGGCAGGTGTCACCACCGCGACGTTCTACAACTTCAATCCAATGCTCGTCGCGCGGCACATCCCGCGCGCCTGGGAGCTCGCGTCGATCGAGGCCATCCTCGCCGCGCGGGTCCGCGCTGCTGACCGGGCACTTCGCCGGCTGCTCGGCGATGACCTGGCGGCCTCGGCGGTGGTGGACGAGGCTGCCGCCCTGGCCCGCGCCGCGACCGTCGGACTCAACCCGCAGGGGCGCCCGCTCTACGCCGCGCACGCCGAGCTGCCCTGGCCGGACGAGCCCCATCTCGTGCTTTGGCACGCGGTGACCCTACTGCGCGAATACCGCGGGGACGGGCACGTCGCCGTCCTCCTGCGCGCGGGCGTGGCGGGCCTGGAGGCGCTGATCACCCACACCGCCACCGGCCGCGGGTTCACCCTGTCCGCGGCCAAGGCGACGCGTGGTTGGTCGGATGCGGAGTGGTCCGCCGGCGAGGCGCGCCTCCGCGCCGCGGGACTGTTGGACGACGGCGGCCTCACCGCCGCGGGCGTGGCGTTGCGCGAGTCGATCGAGCAGGCGACCGACGACCTCGCGGCCGCGCCCTGGCTGACGATCGGGCCCACGTCCACCGATCGGTTGATCGAGCTCGGCCGCGGGCTGTCCCGCCAACTGGTTGCCGCCGGGGCGTTCTCGGCCGACGTCTTCGCCCGTGCCGGCGGTTAGTGCGCCAGCCCGGCCCGGATGTGGTCGAAGATCAGGTTGGTCTCCGTCAACGCGACGTCCGGGTCACCGCTCAGATTGACCACGACGAAGTCCCGCAGGTTGTCCGTGCTCGACGCGGCGATGTGGACGTGGAAGTCGTCGGCGCCGCCGAGGAAGAACACATTGAGCACTTCGGGCAGGGTGGCGATCTTGGCCATGAAGTCCGGGATGTGCCCTCGGGCGTGGGACTGCAACCGGACGGAGATCATCGCCTGGATCGGCCGGCCGAGCGCGGCCGGGTCGACATCGGCGTGGTAGCCGCGTATCACCCCGCTCTGCCGCAGCGCCCGCACCCGACCGAGGCACGTGGACGGTGCGATGCCCACCCGCTCGGCCAGCGCGTTGTTCGGGATGCGCGCGTCGGCCGCGAGTTCGCGGAGCAACCGTCGGTCCACCTCGTCCAGAACCGGTCGAACGATGTTCGGCGGGTGCGTGGGTATGGGCGGCGAAGTCGGAGATCTGCGCGCCATAAGGGCACGGTACAGAATCTTGTTCAGAGCCGTAGCCCGCAAACGGCTGTTCCTTCATTCTGGGACCTGTACCTGCCGGAACGAAGGAGCTCGAAGATGAAGGTCGGCGTCCCCCGCGAGGTCAAGAACAACGAGTACCGAGTGGCGATCACCCCAGCCGGCGTCAACGAGCTGACGCGGCACGGGCACGAGGTCTACATCGAGCGCGAGGCCGGCGTCGGATCCGCGATCAGCGATGACGACTTCGTCGCCGCCGGCGGGCAGATCCTGCCCACCGCCGACGACGTGTGGGCCACGGCCGATCTGGTGCTCAAGGTGAAGGAGCCGGTCGCCGAGGAGTACCACCGGATGCGTAAGGATCAGGTGCTCTTCACCTACCTGCACCTCGCCGCGGACAAGAGCTGCACCGATGCGCTGCTCGCGGCCGGTACGACGGGCATCGCCTATGAGACCGTCCAGCTGCCCGACAACTCGCTGCCGCTGTTGGCGCCGATGTCGGAGGTGGCCGGGCGGTTGGCCCCGCAGGTCGGCTCGTACCACTTGATGCGCCAGGGCGGCGGGCGCGGAACGTTGATGGGCGGGGTGCCCGGCGTCTACGCCGCGAAGGTCGTGGTGATCGGCGCCGGCGTCTCCGGGCAGAACGCCGCGGCCATCGCACTCGGCATGCAGGCCGAGGTGCTCCTGCTCGACAAGAACGTTGCTCGGCTGCGGCAGATGGACGCGATCTACCAGGGGCACTGCCAGACCGTCGCATCCAACGCCTACGAGGTCGAGCGCGCGGTGCTGGACGCCGACCTTGTCATCGGCGCAGTCCTGATCCCGGGCGCGAAGGCGCCGATGCTGATCAGCAACGACCTGGTGTCCCGCATGAAGCCCGGCTCGGTGCTCGTCGACATCTCCATCGACCAGGGCGGCTGCTTCGAGGATTCGCGGCCGACGACGCACGCCGAGCCGACCTACAAGGTGCACGAGTCGGTGTTCTACTGCGTCGCGAACATGCCGGGCGCCGTGCCGCACACGTCCACCTACGCGCTGACGAACGTGACGCTGCCGTACGCGCTCGAACTGGCCGACCGGGGGTGGCGCGACGCACTGCGGGCCGATCACCCGCTCGCGCTCGGGCTCAACACCCACGAGGGCCAGCTGACGAATGCGCCGGTCGCCGAGGCCCATGGCTACCGGGCCGTCCCCCTGGACGAGATTCTGGCCTGACCGTCCTGACCGTCCTGACCGCCATCCCCCCGTGCGTTGACTGGCGCCTTTCGCGTTCACTGGCGCTGTAGAGGGCGCCAGTCAGTCCAGAAGGCGCCAGTCAACGGAAGGACAGCCGGCGTGACGGACTATCGGTCGGTGTCGTTGTGGTTCGAGCAGCTCGGCGAGCCGCTGCAGCCTCGACCGGCCCTGGCGGGTGATCTCGACGTCGACGCCGCGATCGTCGGTGCCGGGTTCACCGGATTGTGGACGGCCTACTACCTGCAGCAGGCCGAGCCGTCGCTGCGCATCGCCGTGCTCGAGCGAGAGATCGCCGGCTTCGGCGCGTCCGGACGCAACGGCGGCTGGTGCTCGGCGCTCTTCCCGGTGAGTGCGAGCACCCTGGCCGACGAGGTCGACGCGGACGCGGCCAGAGCGCAATACGCCGCAATGCGCGGGTCGGTCGCCGAGGTCGTGCGAGTGGCGGCCGCCGAGAACATCCAGGCCGACGTGGCGCCGGGCGGCACGATCGTCCTCGCGCGCTCCGCGCCTCAGTTACAGCGGGCACGCGCCGAGGTGGCGGAGTCGGCCGAGTTCGGCCTCGGCATCACCCTGCTGGACGAAGCTGCGGCGCGGTCTCGCCTCGACGCGACGCGCGTTCTCGGCGCGAGTTACACCCCGCACTGCGCGGCCCTGCAGCCGGCCAAGCTCGTCCGCGGTCTGGCCGACGTGGTGGCCGAGCGCGGCGCTCGCATCGCCGAGCAGACGACCGTCACCCGGATCGATCCGCACATCGTCCACACCGAACGGGGCAGCGTGCGCGCCGAATACGTCATCCGGGCGACCGAGGGATACACAGCGCAGCTGCCGGGATCGCGCCGCGCGCTCGTGCCCGTGTACTCGCTGATCATCGCGACCGAGCCGTTGCCCGACGCCGTGTGGGACGAGATCGGGCTGCGCGAGCGCGAGACGTTCAGCGACCACCGCCACCTCATCATCTACGGACAGCGCAGTGCCGACGGTCGGATGGTGTTCGGTGGTCGCGGCGCTCCGTACCATTACGCATCCCGCATCGCCGCCGACTACGACCGGGTACCCGCCGTCTTCGCCGCGCTGCGGCAGACGCTGGTCGACCTCTTCCCGGTACTGCGCGGCGTCCGGATCACGCATCGCTGGGGCGGCCCGCTCGGTATTGCGCGCGACTGGCACGCGTCGGTGGGCCTCGATCCCGACACCGGCCTCGGTTGGGCCGGCGGATACGTCGGGGACGGTGTCGCCACCACGAACCTCGCCGGCCGGACGCTGGCCGACCTGGTCGTGGGCCGCCGCAGCGACGTGACGGCACTGCCGTGGATCGGGCACCGCAGTCGCCCGTGGGAGCCCGAGCCGCTGCGCTGGCTCGGCGCCAACGCCGGGCTGCGGGCGATGACGTGGGCCGACTCAGCCGAACAGCGGCATGGACGACCCTCACGGCTGGCGTCAGTGGTGACCGCGATGATGGGTAGATGAGCGACCGGACCACGATCACCAGGCTGCGGGAGAAGGCGCGTACCGATCGGGTCGACCTCGACGCGCTCCTCGACTCGACGTGCGTCGGTCACTTCGGGCTGACCGACCCGAGTGGTCGCCCCGTCGTGATCCCGACGGCGATCGCGCGGGACGGGGACCGGGTGCTCGTGCACGGATCCACCGGCTCGCCATGGATGCGGGCACTGGCCGCGGGAGCGCCGACCTGCCTGGCCGTGACCGCCCTCGACGGACTGGTCGTGGCGCGTTCGGCATTCGAGTCGTCGCTGCATTACCGGAGCGCGGTGCTGTTCGGCGCGTGTGGGGTGCTCGGTGTGGACGAACGCGAGGCTGCGCTCGATCTCATCACCGAGGCGCTCCTACCCGGCCGGACCGCCGAGCTCCGCCGGCCGACGAGGCGTGAACTGGACGCGACGCAGGTCCTCGCCCTGCCGATCGTCGAGTGGTCGTTGAAGGTGTCCGCCGGTTGGCCGGATGACCCGCCGGAGGACGTCGCGGGCGACGCCTGGGCCGGCGTGGTGCCGCTGGTGGCCGGTTACGCCGGGCCGGTTCCCGCCCCGGACCTACGACCCGGGATCGCTGTACCGGAGTCGGTGCGGGGGTTGCCCGCTCAGGCGGGGTCGGGCGCGCCGCGGTAACGCAGGCCGTCCAGGGCTACCGCCAACACCCGCCGAATGTCGTCCGTCGATGCGTTCTTGATCATCGTGACGCCGCTGACCATCCGAATGACGTCGACGAATTCGATGTCGGGGCGCACGGCTCCGTCAGCCTTCGCCCGCTCGAGCAGCGGTTCGCCCGCGGTGAAGATCGCTTCGTGGCACGTGCGGAATACCGGCGCGTCCCGGCTCACAGTGGTGAGCATCTCGTCGACCAGGGCGTGTTTGGTGGCCACGTAGTCGACAAATCGGTTGAACCAGTGGATCAGCGCGTCCCAGGATGACTCACCGGAAAAGTCCTCGGCCGAACGGCACAGGGCCTCGACCTCCTCCACGTACACCGCCTCCAGCAGGGCCTGCCGGTTCGGGAAGTGTCGGTAGAGGGTGCCGACGCCGACCTCGGCGCGGCGGGCGATGTCCTCCAGCGAGGCATCGGCGCCGCGCTCGGTGAAGGCGGCGCGGGCGGCGGCGATGAGCAGCTCGCGGTTGCGTTTGGCGTCGGCGCGCAGCGGGCGACCGCACTGGCGATCCAGCGTGTCGACGCCGACGATGCGCTCGGCGCTGGCCGTCTCCGGCGAGCGTCCCACGACAACCTCCATAATTGACTTGCTAACCGGAGGCACCCTCCGTATAGTTCTCCTTACCGGAGGGCCCTTCCGCTTAGAACCGATGCTACTACCCGAACCGAGGAAACGCACGTGACTCTCCAGCCTGCAACCCGCCAGTCGGCGCGGCGCTCATCGGCGCCGACCGAGCTGACCGGGGCACCGTCGCGGCGCCGAATTCGGCTGCCGCACGGCCATCCCGGTCTGGTCCTCTCCCTCATCCTCACCTGCCAACTCATGGTCGTGCTCGACGCGACCATCGTGAACATCGCGCTGCACGACATCAAGAGCTCTTTGGGCTTCTCCTCGGCCGGCCTGTCGTGGGTCGTCAACGCCTACACGCTGACCTTCGGTGGTCTGCTGCTGCTCGGCGCCCGAGCCGGGGACATCCTGGGCCGGCGCCGGGTCTTCCTGGCCGGCATAGCGCTGTTCACCCTCGCCTCGCTCCTGGGCGGCTTCGCGACCAATCCGGGCCAGCTGCTCGCCGCCCGCGCGCTCCAGGGCGTCGGCGGCGCGTTGGCCTCACCCTCCGCGCTCGCCCTGCTCATGACGATGTTCCCCGACGCCCGTGAGCGCACGCGGGCCATCGGCCTCTACACCGCCGTCTCCATCGGCGGCAGCGCGGTCGGCCTCATCGCCGGCGGCATGCTGTCGGAGTGGGCGTCCTGGCGGTGGGTCCTGTTCGTCAACGTCCCGATCGGGATCGTCCTGCTCGCCCTGGCCCGGCCGACCCTGCCGGAGACCCAGCGTCAGCCCGGCCGCTTCGACCTCGCCGGCGCGCTCACCTCGACGCTCGGGATGACCGCCCTGGTGTACGGGTTCGTCAATGCCGCATCCGACGGCTGGTCGGACGTCCGAACGGTCGGCTCGTTCGCGCTCGGCCTGATCCTGCTCGGTGCGTTCGTCCGGATCGAGCTCACGGCCGAAGCGCCGATCACACCGCTGGGGCTGTTCGCGGACCGCAACCGGAGCAGCTCGTACGTCGCCCGGCTGCTTCTCGTCGCCGGGATGATGGGCATGTTCTTCTTCCTCACCCAGTTCCTGCGCGGAGTGCTCGGCTACAGCGACCTGAAGACGGGCTTCGCGTTCGTCCCGCTGACCGCCATCGTGTTCGCGGCCTCCCAGCTGAGCGCCCGCTACCTGGTCGAGAAGGTCGGTGCCCACCGCCTGATGATCATCGGCATCACGTTCTCCACCCTCGGCATGCTGTGGCTGACCCAGCTGGGTGAGCACAGCGGTTACCTGTCGCTCGTCGGCCCGCTGCTGGTGTTCGGCCTGGGTAACGGCCTCGCCTTCGTGCCGCTGACGACCACGGCGCTCGACGGCGTCGAGGCGAAGGACGCCGGCGCAGCGTCCGGCCTGGTCAACGTCATGCAGCAGCTCGGCGGTTCCCTCGGCCTCGCGGTGCTGGTCACCGTGTTCGGCAGCGCCAGCAAGTCCGCCACCGCGGATCTGCCGCCGGGGCTGTCGAGCGCCGAGGGCGCACGGCGGGTGTTCGTGACGGCGGCGGACAAGTCGTTCTGGACGGCGACGATCTTCCTGCTCGGCACGCTGCTGCTCGTGACCTTCGCGATCCGCTCCGATCGCAAGCCACGTGAGTCGGCGCCGACCGGCGAGCCGGCCGCGGTCTTCGCGGACTGACCGACCACGAACCGAGCCCGGTGCGGCGTTCAGCTGAACGCGGCACCGGGCTCGTTGCGTTCGCGTCCCCCGAACCCACGGACGGGTCGGCCGGGTCGGCCGGGTCGGCCGGGTCGGACAGGGCTACGGCAGATCGGTGACGACCGACTTGATCCACGGCACGATGTTGTCGACGCGGGCGGTCGTCTCGGCGGTGGCGTGCGGGCAGTCAGGGCCGTCGCTCTCGACCGACACGAGAAGGGGTGGGCCGGACGCCGGAGACGTGAAGTAGGGCGCCCCGGAGTCGTACAGACAGGCGCTGGTGCTTGCCGACGGTGCGTACCCGACGACGTAGACGTAGCTGTTCTTGACGCTGCTGATCTTCAGGCGACCGACGTTCAGCGTGCTGGACGGCTGCGGGTCGACCGAGCTGGTGGCGCCCCAGCCGACAAGGGTGACGACCGTGCCCACGCTCGGCTTGGTGCGGTTGAGCCCCAACGGCGCCACGTCGGTTACCGGGGCGGAGAGCCTGGCGAGTGCCACGTCGGTGGAGCGGGACTGCTGCACGCTGACCACGCTCCGGATCTCCCCGGCCGACGTGGCCAGGTCGTTGGTGTTCAGCGTGGCGGAGGTCGGGTAGGGGGCGGGTCCGCTGACGGGGTGGCGGTTGACGTCATGGAAGCAGTGTCCGGCGGTGATGATCCAGGTCCGCGAGATCAGCGCCCCGGAACACGCGCTGTCATAGAACGTGCCATCGGCCCGCGGGATGTGCGTCATCACCAGCCGCACGGCAAAGGGAGCCTGCCCCACCGCGGCCGGGGTGCCGTTCGCGACGGCGGTGGCCGGCGCGAGACCCGAGGTCGCGGCCAGCGCCGCAATCAGCGCCGGTCCGGTGAGAAGAGCTAAAAAGCTGCGGATACGCATTCGACCACTCTCCCATCCGGCCAGACACGGCCGGACGCGCCGGCCCGGAAGCTCGGTCGCTGGCCTGCCCCACTGCTCAGAGCAGGTGCGACGGCGTCCAGGACTCGCCGAGCACGTGTTCTGCACAGAAGCCGAGCACGGCGTCGTACCAGATTTCGGCGTTGCTGGGCGAGAGCACCCAGTGGTTCTCCGAGGTCAACTGCAGGAAGCGGTGCGGGAGCGCCTCGGGCGGCCCGTCCCACCGGCTGACGAGATCCCACCACAGCCGCATTGCCTCGCTCACCGGCACCCGGTAGTCCCGGTTGCCGTGACTGATCAGCATCGGCGTCCGGATCCGGTCCACGAAGTTGTGCGGTGAGTACGCCGCGTACCAGTCCGGGTGTTCGGCCACGGTCCCGAAGATTCCGGCCTTGTAGTGCGCCGCGTCCGTCGTAGCGTGCTGCTGGTCGAGCGCCCACAGCCCGGCATGGGTCACGATCGCCTGGAACCGGTCCGTGTGCCCGGCGATCCAGTTCGTCATGAAGCCACCGAAAGAAGCACCCAGCAGGGCCACGCGGGACGCATCGACGTCCGGACGCAGCAGGACAGAATCGAGCACCCCCTCGACCTCGTGCCAGACCACGTCGGCGAGGTAAGGCCAGGCGCGGTCGATGCAGGCCTGGCCGTAGCCGGTCGACAGGGCCGGGTCGGGCATGATCACCGCCCACCCGCGCGCGACGGCGACCCAGGGGTTCCATCGCCAGCTCCATGCGTTGTAGGAGCCGAACGGCCCGCCGTGGATCCACTGCATCACCGGCGCCGGGGTGTCGGATTCGGCCGGTAGACACAGCCAGGCGTGCACACTGACCTCGCCGACCGGTACGTCCAGCTCGACCAGTCGACCGGGGAGATCGGGAGTCGGCGC